>PKXB01000051.1:0-3291 GCA_003133345.1 Hyphomicrobiales bacterium
GCGGCGGACGGATTGGTCACCTCGATAAAGCTGGCAAAGCCGATGCCGCGATAGATACTCTTTTCGCGCAGGCGTTTCTGCTCGGCGCGCAGGCCGGCATAATTCATCATTGTGTCGAGATGCGCGAGCGACTCGTGGTGGGAGAGTTTCTCGAACTTGAGCCCGGCGGCGGAGGCGCAAGGATAGGCGTCGTCGGCGATCAGGTTGCGCCGGCGGATTTCCAGCGGGTCCATGCCGATTTTCGCCGCCGCCAGTTCCACAAGCCCTTCCGTCACCGCCGCCGCGATCGGGTGGCCGACCGCGCGGTACTGGCACATGACATTTTTGTTCTGGAACACCACCTTCGTCTGTGCACGGTAGTTCGCGCAGGTGTAGGGGCCGCCGATCAGGTTGACGATCTGGTTGGCCTCGATGCCGCTGGTCCGCGGATAGACCGAGTAGGGGCCGATGCCGGTCAGGTCGTCGATCTCGAAGGCGGTGATGGTGCCGTCGCTTTTGACGCCGATCTTGGCCTTGATGCGGTGATCGCGGGCGTGGATGTCGGTGACGAAGCTCTCGATGCGGTCGGCGACGAATTTCACCGGCCGCTTAAGCAATTTCGACAGCGCGACCGTCGCCATCTCGTCGGCGTAGGTGTGCACCTTGATGCCGAACGAGCCGCCGACGTCCTTGGTCAGCACGCGCACCTGGTGCTCGGCGAGGTCGAGATGCTTGGCGAACAGGTTCTGCATCATGTGCGGCACCTGCGTGCCCTGATAGACGGTCATGCGCTGCTCGCCCTCGTTCCAATCGGCGACGACGGCGCGCGGCTCGGT
This sequence comes from Hyphomicrobiales bacterium, assembly GCA_003133345.1. Taxonomy (GTDB): domain Bacteria; phylum Pseudomonadota; class Alphaproteobacteria; order Rhizobiales; family Xanthobacteraceae; genus Pseudolabrys. Next base: position 816 of record PKXB01000051.1, read on the forward strand.
GGTGACGCCGGTGTGGCGGCCGAACATGAAGGTGGTCTCCACCACCGCGTCGGACTCCGCGAAGGCCTTGTCGGGCGTGCCGACTTCGAGCTTGCGCTCGAAGCAGAGATTGTCGCCGAGGTCGGGATGGATCACGGGCGTCTTGCCATCGAGCGCGGTTTCCGGATCGGTAACCGCCGGCAGTTCCTGGTAAGTCACTTCGACCAGCTCGCAAGCATCCTCGGCCTGCGCGCGCGTGCGCGCGACCACGGCGCACACGGCTTCGCCCTGCCAGCAGGCGCGCTCNNACCGCGATCGGGTATTGCGGCGCGGATTTCAGGCCCTTGAGATGCGTGAGCACGCCGACCCAGGGCGTCATGACTTTGGCTAGTTCGGTGCCGGTGACCACCGCGATCACGCCCGGCGACTTCTTGGCGGCGACGGCGGCGATGCTGACGATGCGTGCATGCGCGTGCGGCGAGCGCACGAAGGCCACATGCGCGATGCGCGGCAGCATGACGTCGCTGACATATTGCCCGCGCCCTTGCGTGAGGCGATTCAGGTTCGGCCGCGGCACCGAACGCCCGATATAGGAATTCGGCCGGTCGAGCGCGCTCAGCACGGGCGGGGAGTCGTCGGTGATTTTCATGGTTTGCCTCCCGCGCGCGCTTGCGCCACCGACTCCACCGCATCGACGATGGCGTGGTAGCCGGTGCAGCGGCAGTAGTTGCCCGACAGATGCGAGCGGATTTGGTCGCGGCTCGGCACGCCGCCACGCTCCTTAGCTTGCAAGAGCAGGTCCTGCGCCGCCGCGATCATGCCTGGCGTGCAATAGCCGCATTGCAAGGCGTTGCGCTGCTCGAATGCGGCTTGCAGGTCGGCGACCTCGCCGGAGTCGGACAGCCCCTCGATGGTCTCGACTTTGGCGCCGTCGCATTGCACCGCTAGCATCAGGCAGCCGCGCACGATTTCGCCGTTCACGCGCACGGTGCAGCTGCCGCAGACGCCGTGCTCGCAGCCGACATGGCTGCCGGTGAGGCCCAAATCCTCGCGCAGAAAATCGACCAGCGTCTTGCGCGCCTCGACGCGCTCGGTGACGGTTTCGCCGTTGACGGTGAGGGTGATATCGAGCGCAAGATCGCTCATGCCCGTGCCTCCATCAGCTGCTTGGCCACCCGCCGCAGCAGCATACCGGCGAGATGCTTTTTCACCGCAGCCGTCGCCTGCACGTCATCCTGCGGATCGAGGTCGAGCGCAGCGACGGCGGCATCCACATTGCCCTCCGCCAGCGCGGCTTCGGCTTTCTTCGCCCGCAGCGGCGTTGCGCCGACGCCGAAAAAAGCCAGCCGCACATCGGCCAACCTTGAATTATTGCCCTTACCGTCGGCGCGCGCGCAGGCCGCCAGGCCGACAATCGCGTAGTCGCCGTGCCGGCGCGCCAGCTCCGCGAAGCCGACGCGCGAATCTTTGCTGGCAGCGGGAACGCGGATGGCGGTGAGCACGTCCTGCGGCCCCAGTGCCGTTTCGAACAGGCCTTTGAAGAAATCCGGCGCTTCGACGGTGCGCTTGCCCTTGGGGCCGGTCACGTCCACCTCGCCGTCGAGCGCCATCAGGCAGGCCGGCAATTCGGCGGCCGGATCGGCAAACGCAATGGAGCCGCCCAGCGTGCCGCGGTTGCGGATGGCCGCGTGGCCGATATGCGGCAAGGCGCGCGCGATCAGCGGCGCATGCTTGGCAATGGTTTCGGAACGTTCGGCCTGCGCATGACGCACCAGCGCGCCGATCTCGACCGTCCCGCTTTTGTGCGCGATGCCGTCAAGGCCGCCGATGCCGTTGATGTCGATCAGCAGGCTGGGCGCCGATAGCCGCATATTGAGCGTAGCGATCAGGCTCTGGCCACCGGCAAGCAGCCGAGCGTCCTTATGCTCAGCCAACAGCGCGACCGCTTCCTCGAGCGTGCGCACCTTTTTGTAGGCGAATGGCGCCGGCTTCACGTTTCCTCCCAACCGTTTTTTCTTATTGTGACCGGGAAACGGGGCAGGTCAATGCGGGGCGCGCCCGACCCGCTCGCGGTCTTCACGCTGGCCGCGTATAAAGCCTGCACAAAATCAGGGGAGGCGCCAATGCCGCAGGAATTCGAAGGAAAAGTCGTCGTCGTCAGCGGGGGCAGCCGCGGCATCGGCCGGGCCATCGTGGTGGCGTTTGCGCGCGAGGGCGCGCAGACCGTGCTGGCGGCATCGAGCGCGGCCAATCTCGCCGAAGCGGCGAAAGTGGTCGCCGCCGCGGGCGGCCCCGAGCCGATGACCATCGCCGGCGATCTGCGCCAGCTTTCCGCCTGCGAGCAGGTGTTCACACGCGTCAATGAGCGCTTCAAGCGCTGCGACGTGCTGGTCAATTGTGCCGGCGCCACCAAGGGCGGCAAGTTCTTCGAGCAGCCGGACGAGGCCTGGACCGACGGCTTCGCGCTCAAGTTTCACGCCGCGGTGCGGCTGACGCG
>PKXB01000051.1:3357-6030 GCA_003133345.1 Hyphomicrobiales bacterium
GCAGGTGCGCGCCGAGGCGCTGAGCAAGAGCGGCTTGCGCCGTATCGGCCAGCCGCAGGACGTCGCGGAGCTGGCGCTGTTCCTCGCCAGCACGCGGGCGCGCCACATCCACGGCACCGCGATCGCCATCGATGGCGGCGGCACGCCGGGGTACTACTAGCCGGTAATCGTGCGCACAATATCGATCGCCCGCCGCAGCAGCGTCATCGAGGCTTCCAGCGTGCGGAAAGCGGCGTGCGAAGTCAGCGTCACGTTGCGCATCTTGGCCAGCGGATGATCGGGCTTCAGCGGCTCGGCGTGGAACACGTCGAGCCCGGCATGGCGGATGTGGCCGCTTTTCAGCGCCGCGATGAGGGCGGCTTCGTCCACCAGCGCGCCGCGCGCGGTGTTGACCAGGATGGCGCCCGGCTTCATGCGCGCGATGCGCGCGGCGGAAAGAAAGCCGCGCGTTTCGTCGTTGAGCGTGAGGTTCATCGACACCACATCGGCGCGCGCCAGCAGCGTGTCGAGATCGGCGAGCGGCACGCCGGCGCGGCGCGTACGATTCCAGCCGATCACCTCCATGCCGATGCCCTTGCCGATGCGCGCGACCTCGCAGCCGATGCCGCCGAGCCCGATCACGCCCAGCGTCTTGCCCAGCAACTGCACGCCCTCCTGCGGCGTCCAGGTGCCGGCGCGCACCTCGCGGTCCATGCGCGCGATGTCGCGCGCGGTTGCCAGCATCAGCGCGATGGTGTGCTCGGCCACCGCGGTGTCGCCGTAGCCCTTGATGGTGTGCACGGTGACGCCGCGGTATTGCAGTTCGTCGATGATCATGTAGCTGGCGGCGCCGGTGCCGAGGAACACGATGTGCTTGAGNNTCGTAGCCGGCGAGCACCAGCGGCAGCTCCTCGCGCGCGAACGGTTCCATGTTGACGTCGATTTTCGGATCGTCCGGGCGGATCACGCGCGCCCACACCGGCGCCAGCTGGTCGTTGCAGTCGAGAAAGATGGATTTCATGAAATCCCGGCGTTGACGGCCCCGCACGCAGAGCATACATGCAGCGGGCGCCGCTCCTCCCTCAGCATATCGCCGAACCGCAAACGACTCCATGCCGCCCGGGTGCAGGCGCGGCAAGGCCTGGGAATTCGAATGAAACTTGCAAGCTACAAAGTGCGCGGGCGGGACAGCTTCGGCGCGGTCGTGGGCAATGGCACTGATTTGGGCGTGGTCGATCTCAAGACGCGGCTCGCCCCGCAGTTCACCAGCGTGCTCGACCTGTTGCGCGAGGGCGGGCTCGCTATCGCGCGCGAGGTCGTGCGTGGGGTACGCGCCGATTTCCCATTGCGCGAGGTGGAATTCCTGCCGCCGGTGCCGGCGCCGGAGAAAATCCTCTGCATCGGCATCAACTATGCCAACCGCAACGCCGATTACGGCGAGCAGGAGCCGCCGAAATATCCCAGCCTGTTCTACCGCGCGCCCGGCTCGCTGGTCGGGCATCAGCAGCCGATCGTGCGGCCGAAGGAATCCGACGAGCTCGATTACGAAGGCGAGATCGCGCTGGTGATCGGCCGCGCCGGCCGGCGCATCGCGCCCGAGCGCGCGCTCGAGCATGTGGCGGGTGCCACGCTGTGCAACGAGGGCACCATNNGGCAGCATCGGGCCCTGGCTGGTGACCGCCGACGAGATCGATCTCGCCAAGCCGCTGCATTTGACGGTGAAGGTCAATGGCGAGCTCGCCCAGGACGATACCACCGCCAGCATGATCAAGTCGTTTTCCGAGCTGATCGCCTATGTCAGCACCTTCATGACGCTCAAGCCCGGCGATATCATAGTCACCGGCACGCCGGTGAAGCTCGCCCCGCGCAATGAGCAGCCCACGTGGCTCAAGCCGGGCGACGTGGTGGAAATCGAAGTGCCGCAGATCGGCGTATTGCGCAACAGTGTGGTGGCGGAAGCATGAGCGAGGAACGCAAGGCAGTCTGCATCATGGCCTGGCCGGCGGCGCATTCGCGCTCGCCGCTGATCCATAATTATTGGATCAAGCAGCATAATCTCAACGCCGAATACCGGCGCGAGGCGGTGCCGCCGGAAAAATTCGCCGAGTTCGTCACGCATCTGCGCGAGCACGGCTATGTCGGGGGCAACGTCACGGTGCCGCACAAGCAGGCCGTCCTCGCGCTGTCGGAGCCGGACGAGCGCGCGCGCGCGGTCGGCGCCGCCAACACGCTGTGGTACGACGACGACACGCTGCGCTCGACCAATACCGACGTCGAAGGCTTCCTCGCCAATCTCGACGCCGCCACGCCGGGCTGGGACCGTGGCCTGGAAACCGCCGCGGTGTTGGGCGCCGGCGGCGGTGCGCGCGCCGTTATCTTCGCGCTGATCCAGCGCAATGTCGGGCGCATCTATGTCATCAACCGTTCGCTTGAACGCGCGGAGACGTTGAAAAAGAAATTCGGCGCGCGCGTGTGCGTCGCCGGCTGGGACGAAACGACTGGGCTGCTGGGCGGCGCCGGTCTGCTGGTCAACACCACGACGTTGGGCATGGTTGGGCAGCCGCCGCTGGAGATCAATCTGCGCTGTCCGGCTTCGCTGGTGGTGGCGGACCTGGTCTACGCGCCGCTGGTGACCGGGCTATTGGCGATGGCGCGCGAGCGCGGGCTGCGCACCGCCGATGGGCTCGGCATGCT
>PKXB01000051.1:6140-23308 GCA_003133345.1 Hyphomicrobiales bacterium
CGCGGCCAGATCGAAAAGGTCGACGGTGCCATGCTCTCGCTCAAGACCCGCGACGGCGCCATGCTGAACGTGAAGCTGGACGAAAAGGCGCGCGTATCGGCGCTGGTCAAGGCCACGCTCGCCGACATCAAGACCGACAGCTTTATCGGCATTGCCGGCATCCCGCAGCCGGACGGCAGCATCCAGGCGTTTTCGATTCATTTGTTTCTGCCGGCGCAGCGCGGCGTGGTGCCCGACCGCCACGGACCCTGGGATGCGCGGCCGAACAGCACCATGACCAACGCCTATGTCGAGAACGTGGTGACGGGCAAGGACGGCGATACGCTGATGGTGAAATACAAAGATGGCGAAAAGAAAATCATCGTCACCAAGGATACCGTGATCGCCGCGGCCGCGCCGGGCAGCAAGGACGAGCTCAAGGCCGGCGCGCAGATCATTATCTTTGGTTGGGACAAGCAATCGGATGGCTCGGTGTTGGCGAAGGTCATGTATGTCGGCCGCAACGTCACGCCGGCGATGTAAGGAAACCGCATGTTCAAATGGATCGTGTTCGCTTCGGCGACTCTCGCGCTCGCCGCCGGCGGTGCATGGGCACAGCAGCCACAGACGGTACGCGTTGCCGGCACGGTCGAGAGCTTCGACGGCCACGTGCTGGCGATCAAGTCGGACAAGCTCGGCGCGGTGAAGGTCAATCTCACTACCGACGCAGCGGTGTTCGGCGTGAGCAAGGCGACGATCGCCGACATCAAGCCCGGCGCCTATATCGGCGTTGGCGCTATGCCGCAGCCGGACGGCAGCCAGCGTGCCATCCAGGTGATGATTTTAGCAGAGTCGCAGCGTGGGCTGAGCGAGGGCCACCGGCCGTGGGATGCGCGGCCGAACAGCACCATGACCAATGGCGCCGTCGATCAGACGGTGGAGAGCGTCGACGGCCAGGTTCTGATGGTCAAATACAAGGGCGGTGAGCAGAAGATCGTGGTGCCGCCCGACGCAGTCATCCGCGCCTATGTGATCGGTGATAAAGCCGAGCTCAAGCCGGGCGCGCATATTGCCATCGTGCGCGCGCTGAAGAAGCCGGACGGCTCGCTGGAGGCCAACCGCGTCAATGTCGGGCGCGGCGAGGTGGTGCCGCAATAGCGCATGATCCCGAAAAGCATGTCCTCGACTTGATCGGGGATGGGAACCGGTTTTCGGTCAAGATCATGCGCAAAAAAATGTGAGGGCCGGCTCAGCGCCGATCGAGCAGCGCCCGCCCGCTCGCCCGCCCGCGCGCGGTGAGCACGAGCAGCGACTGCCCCATGCTGCTGCCGTTCTGGAAGCGGACGAGGCCGTCCGAAATCGCGTCCTCCCAAATGGAAAGGTGCGGGCAGCTGCGGCGCCAGGCTCCCGCGTTGGCATAGCTGCACCGCAAGTCGGCTATAGCCGACTTGCGCACTTAAGATGCCGATCTCGGGCAAGCCCGAGATCGGTTGGCCTCCGCCACCCAGACGAGGAGCTGCTGCGTCAAGGCGTGCGCGGCGGTTTGCATGGCGAGTCGAATCTTTACGCGCATGACTAGCCTTTCCAGGTCGGCGCGCGCGGATGCACGGCGTCCTTGAAGGCGTCGAAGCCTTTCCAGGCCGGCTCCGGGGACTCGCATTTCGGCTGCGGGGTATAGATCGACGGCCCGGTCATCTGCATGTTCGGGATATAGCGCGGGCAATTGGGGAAAATGGCGCGCGCCGTGACCCGCACGATCAGTTGCGCGCCGACGGTTTCCTTGAGCAGTGGATCGGCGTCGCTCACGCGTGCTTGGCCGTTGATGCGCAGACGCTTTGGCTTGTCGTGCAGGGCGATGAACAACAGGCCGATATTCGCGTTCACGATCAGGTTGCCCAGGCTCTTGAACATGCCGTTGCCGTCATAGTCGGGGAACACCAGCTCGGAGGCGCCGGTCACGCGCACGAAACCCGGCATGCCGCCTTTGAACGAGCAGTCCGGCCGGCCTTGCGCGTCGGCGGTGGCGAGAAAGAAATAGGTCGCGCCCTCGATGAAGGCCTTGTCGTCGTCGTTGAACGCCGTGCGGGTCAGCTTTTCTTCCAGCCGGTCGGAGATGCGCCGGCTGTCAAAGCGGTCTTGCAGTTGGCGGTTGCCGTCATGATACATGATGCTCATCGAACCACCTCGTATTGTTGAAGGCCTGATGTCGATCGCGCCTTGTCAGTCGCTCGAAATATTCCTGCGCCGGATGCGCCGCACCACGAACCAGATCGCCAGCACCGCCACCGGCACGAACAGCGCGGTGGCCAGCGAAATATCGACCGGCACGCCTTCGTCGTGCAGGCCTTTCACCAGATAGCCGAACAACCCGACCACGTAATAGCTGATGGCGGCGACCGACAGGCCTTCGACGGTTGCCTGCAGGCGCAGTTGCAGGCGCGTGCGATCGTTCATGGATTTGAGCAGATCGCGGTTCTGCCGCTCCATTTCCACGTCGACGCGCGTGCGCAACAGATTGGCGGCGCGCGCGAGCTTCTCCGACAGATCGGTCTGCCGCGCCTCGGTGGTCACGCAGGTGCGCATCGCCGGCGCCATGCGGCGCGCCAGAAACGACGACCAGGTCGGCAGCGAGCCTGCCTTGCGCTCGCCGATGGTTTGCAGCCGAAGCTGCACGATCTCGTTATAGGCGCGGCTGGCGCCGAAGCGGAACAGGCTCGCCGCCGCGCCCGCTTCCAGCTCAGCGGCGAGCGCGGTCAGCTCGTCGAGCAGGCGGCGATTGTCGATCAGCTTGTCGGTGCGGCGCATTTCCTCGGTCACTTCGGCCAGCCGCGTCTCGATCCGGTTGATCGACGGCATCAGCCGTTGCGCCTCGGGCAGGCCGAGCAACGCCAGCGTGCGATAGGTCTCCAGTTCGACGATGCGCTGGACCAGCGCGCCGGCGCGCTCGGGCCCCAAACCGCGGTCGAGCACCAGGATGCGCACGAAACCGGACGGGTCGGCCTGGAAGTCGGTGGCGAACAGCGCGGCCCCATCGGAATTCTCCGCCACCGCCAGGCTGGCGCGGTCGAACAACCGCTCGACCGCGATTTTTTTCTCGTTGTTGTCGGCCATGAGATGCAGGTCGAGCGCCACCAGCAGCGGGCCCGGCTGCGGCAAGCTTCCCATCGGCGCGGCCAGCGACGCGGCGGCCGGATGAAACGGCGTCTCTCCCTCCGACGGCAGCTCCCAGGTGTAGGTGGTAAATTCGGAGTGCTGCTCCCAGCGCAGGGCGCTGCCGCCGAGCGTGACGCGGTGCTGCTTGGCCGAAGGCTTGAGCGGCTCGAGTTCGCGACTGGCGCAGAAATCGGCCAGCGCCGCGCGGTCGGCCTTGGCGGCGTCGCCGGCGGTATCGAAGGCAAAGTGCAGGATGCGGCGCGGGGTATCGACGGCGGTAAATGGGCGCGCATGCACCTCGCCCAGCACCGCCGCGCGCAAGCGATGCGCGGTGAGCTGCGCGCCGCCGTTGATGGTGACGTCCGCCGTCATGCTCACCCGGTCGCACGCGAGAGGAACTTTGGCAAGACGGGCAAAAACTGGCGTAAAAATTGCTTTAAATCGGGGGTCGCACCTTGCGCCCGCAACATAAGGAGTTAGCCATGACCCGCGCCGGACTCACCGAGAAGCTGCTCGACCTCAAGCGCGAGAAGGGCTGGACGTGGAAATACGTCTGCGAGCAGATCGGCGGCATGTCGCCGATCATGATCACGGGCGCGATCCTCGGACAGCATAAGCTGACCAAGCCGCAGGCGGCGGCCGCCGCCAAACTGTTCGGCCTGTCGAAAAGCGAACAGGCGATGCTCAACGAGGTGCCGATGCGCGGCACCGGCACGCCGATGCCGCCGACCGATCCACTGATCTATCGCTTTTATGAATTGATTCTGGTCAACGGTCCGGCCTGGAAGGCGCTGATCGAGGAGGAATTCGGCGACGGCATCATGTCGGCGATCGACTTCGANNTCCTGCCGTACAAATATTACGGCGCCACCGGCAATGCGCTGGCCTATGGCTTGAAGGAGGAGTGAATTTTTTCAAGGCCGCGTCACAAACTTGGCGTTATGCCCGGGCTTGACCTGGGCATCCATGATGAGGCGCATCTCGCGAAAACTTACGAAAGGCCGCCGCCGTTGATCGGCATCATGGATTGCCGGGTCAAGCCCGGCAATGACGATAGAGAGTTGCGGAGCGAGGGAAGAAAGATTGCAACTCAGGCTTTGCTCTTCACCCTTGCCGCCTTCTTCTTCCCCGCGCCGCCGACCAGCACGTGGCCGCCGATGTCGGCAATGCGGTTGGTGCCGGTCAGCGCCATGGTGACGCTGAGTTCATTCTCGAGGATGTCGATCGCCTTAGCGACGCCGGCTTTGCCGCCGGCGCCCAGTCCATAAATATAGGCGCGGCCGATCAGGCAGGCGCGCGCGCCCAGCGCCAGCGCGCGCATAATGTCGGCGCCGGTGCGGATGCCGCCGTCGAACAGCACCTCGGTGTCGGCGCCGACCGCGTCGGCGATCGCCGGCAGCGCCGAGATCGAGGACGGCGCGCCGTCGAGCTGGCGGCCCCCGTGGTTCGACACCACGATGGCGTCGGCGCCGAGCTTGACCGCGGTCTTGGCGTCATCGGCGTCGAGAATGCCTTTCAGGATCAGCTTGCCGGGCCAGATCTTCTTGATCCACTCGACGTCCTTCCAGCTCAGCGCCGGATCGAACTGCTCGCCGACCCACTTGGCGAGCTGGTTGACGTTTTCCATGCCCTGCACGTGGCCGGCGAGATTGCCGAAGGTCTTGCGCTTGCCGTTGAGAATGCTCCACGCCCAGGCCGGCTTGCTCGCCACGTCGATGATGTTCTTGAGGCGGATTTCCGGCGGCACGGTCATGCCGTTCTTGATGTCGCGGTGGCGCTGGCCGAGCACCTGCAAGTCCACGGTGAGCACCAGCGCGTTGCATTTCGCCGCCACCGCGCGCGATAAAATATCCTTGGAGAAGCCGCGGTCCTTGATTACGTAGAGCTGGAACCAGAACGGTTTGCCGGTCGCCTTCGCTACGTCTTCGATCGAGCAAATCGACATGGTCGAGAGTGTGAACGGAATGCCGGCCTCGTTGGCGGCCTGCGCGCTCAGGATTTCGCCGTTGCCGTGCTGCATACCGCACAGGCCAATCGGCGCCAGGGCGAACGGCGCGGCCAACTTCTGCCCGACGATGGTGGTAGCGAGGCTGCGCGCGGAGACGTCCACCAGCACGCGCTGGCGCAGCTTGATGCCTTCGAGGTCGGCGCGGTTGGCGCGCAGCGTTTCCTCGTTATAGGAGCCGCTGTCGGCGTAATCGAAAAAGGCGCGTGGAACCTTGCGGCGGGCAAGCTGCCGCAGGTCTTCGATGCAGGTGATGTGCTTCATGGGGGGTCCGGAGCGTTCGCCAGTCGAACAACCGGGTAGCACAGCGGCGCTGGCGGCGAAACCGGCGGTTCCGGCGGTATTTTCCTTGGATAAATGGGCGGAGCGGACGAGTGTTAATGGCCTACGGTAATGATTACTCATAATTTTTGAAGCAAATTCACGGCGTTGGCCCTATTATACGGCCTCGCGGGACCGGCGTCGCCGCCCGCCAATAAACCAGCGGTTCGGGGCTCAAGGCCGTAAAGTAGGCGTCAAGGGGCATTGCATGGTTCGTCGTTATTTCGGCACCGACGGCATTCGCGGCCGGGCCAATAAAGTCATTACCCCCGAATTGGCGCTCAAGGTCGGGCAGGCCGCCGGGCTGATCTTCAAGAACGGCGAGCACCGGCATCGCGTCTTGATCGGCAAAGACACCCGCCTGTCCGGCTACATGATCGAGACCGCGCTGGTCGCCGGCTTCACCTCGGTCGGCATGGACGTGCTGCTCACCGGTCCGATCCCGACGCCGGCCGTCGGCGTGCTGGCGCGTTCGATGCGTGCCGATCTCGGCGTGATGATCTCGGCCTCGCATAATCCGTATGCTGACAACGGCATCAAACTGTTCGGGCCCGACGGCTACAAGCTCAGCGACCAGGTCGAAAGCGAGATCGAATCGCTGCTCGATTCGGATCTAAGCAAGCGTCTGGCCAAGAGCGACGATCTCGGCCGCGCCAAGCGCATCGACGGCGTGCAGGACCGCTATATCGAATTCGCCAAGCTAACGCTGCCCAAGGCCATCGGCTTTTCCGGCCTGCGCGTAGTGATCGACTGCGCCAACGGCGCCGCCTACAAGGTGGCGCCGGGCGCGCTGTGGGAAATGGGCGCCGATGTGATCTCGATCGGCGTCGAGCCCGACGGCATGAATATCAACAAGGACTGCGGTTCCACCGACCTCGCCGCGATCTCGCGCAAAGTGCGGGAGATGCGCGCCGATATCGGCATCGCGCTCGACGGCGACGCCGACCGCGTCATGATCGTGGACGAGCGCGGCCATGCGGTGGACGGCGACCAGTTGCTCGCGGTCATCGCCGAGAGCTGGAAAGAAGAAGGCCGGCTGCAGCGCCCGGGCGTGGTCGCCACCGTGATGTCCAACCTCGGGCTCGAGCGCCATCTCGCCGGCATCGGCCTCGAACTCATCCGCACGCCGGTCGGCGACCGTTATGTGCTCGAGCACATGCGCGCGCACGGCTACAATGTCGGCGGCGAGCCGTCCGGCCACATTATTCTTTCCGACTATACCACCACCGGCGACGGTTTCGTCGCCGCCTTGCAGGTGCTCGCCGTGGTCAAGCGCAGCAACAAGCCGGTGTCGGAGCTGTGCCACCGCTTCGAGCCGCTGCCGCAGGTGCTCAAGAACGTGCGCTACCAGAAGGGCAAGCCGCTGGAGAATGCCGGTGTGCAGTCGGCCATCGCCAGCGCCGAGAAAAAGCTNNGTCGACGACGTGGTCGAAGCGCTGACCCAAGTTGCCGCATAAGTCGCGGCCTGACCGCTGTTTTTTTAATTCATTCGTCAGGCGCGCATTGCATGAGGGCGCCGCCTGCACGAGGATGCCACCTTGGAGAGCTAATCCGGTGGAGGCGTACCGATGCGGGTACCGCTAATTCTGCTCAAACGCTGCCTTGCCAAGGCCTTCGTTCTGCTGGCCGTCGCGGCGATGCTGACCGGTGCGCCGCGCCCGGCGGCGGCCGAGGATTGGCCGCAGCGGCCGGTGACGCTGCTGATATCCTTCGCGTCCGGTTCGATGATCGATTTCGTCGGCCGCTCGCTCGCCAACGATCTGTCGGAAGCCATCGGCCAGCCGGTCGTGGTCGAGGCCAAATCGGGCGGTGGTGGCGTGGTTGCCAGCCTCTTCGCCGCCAAGGCGCCGCCGGATGGCTACACGTTGCTGCTGACCGGGGTCGGCCCCGCCGCCCTGCGCCCGCTGATCGATAAATCGGTCGGCTACGACCCCGTTGCCGATTTCACGCCGATCATCCTGATCGGCGAGACGCCGAACGTACTGCTGGCCAACCCCAATCTCGGCGTCAAAACGGTCAAGGATCTGGTCGCCTATGCCAAGTCAAAAGGCGGCAGGATCAGCATCGGCCATTCCGGCCCCGGCACCATGGGCCAACTTTGCACCATTCTGTTTGCGGCCGAGGCCGGCCTCGATCTCAGCTCCGTCTCCTACCGCGGCACCGCCCCGATGATGATCGATGTGCTCGGCGGGCAAATCGATGCCGGCTTCCCGGCCTATAATCCTGCCACGCGACAGGCGACGGTCCTGGCGGTGACGACCGACGAACGGGTCGACTTTCTGTCCGATGTGCCGACCATGAAGGAAAGCGGTTTCGACCTGGTCGGCGGCACCTGGCACGCGATCATGGGACCCGCCCACATGCCGCCCGAGCTTGTCGCCAAGCTCAATGGCGTGATGAATGCTTTCCTACGCAAACCGGAAACCCGGCGCCGCTTCAGCGAGGCGGGCTACCGCATGTTCGGCGGCCCGCCCGCCCGGGTGACCGAAAGGATCGTGCAGGAACGCACCAAGTGGTCGAAAATCATCGAGGACGCCAAGATCGGCGACGACAAATAGCGCGTTCAGCGCGCACCGGCTTTACCGCGTAGGAATTTGACAAAAGCCAGCACCACCGGCGCGCTTTCATTTTTGCGGTAGGCCGCGACATGGTCGGACATGCGCTTCACGCCGACAATCTCGCGAAAGGTCAAGCCTGGGATGGCGAGGCGGGCGAGCGATTCCGACATCACGCTGATACCGAAGCCGGCGGCCACCAGCGTCAGCACGGTGAACACATCGGACGCACGTTTTACGATGCGCAGCGAAACGCCGGGCGGGTTGACCAAGGCAAGATTGCTGCCAAATCCGACTTCCATTTCCAGCGACGCAGCCACGAAGTTCTCATCGACCAGCATGTCCGGCGTCACTTGCTTACGTGCGGCGAGGTGGTGCCCCTCAGGCATCGCCAGGCAAAACGGCTGCCGATCGACGGTGAAGCCGGTCAGTTCGGTTGGAAATTGATTAGGTGCGCGCGTGAAGCCGATGTCGAGNNCCGATGGAAATCGAGCCGGCATCGCCGCGCCCGGCCTGGCGCCCCACCAGTTCGGCATGGGCGGCCTGTCGGAGCGTTTCTTGCGCTTCGATCAGGAAGCGTTTGCCGGCATTGGTGAGGGCGACCGCGCTCTTGGTCCTGCGGGTGAATAGCTTGGTGCCGAGCATGGTTTCCAAGGCGCCGATCTGGTGGCTGAGCGTCGGGGCCGCGATGTTGAGGCGCGCGGCGGCACGCCCAAAATGCAACTCCTTGGCAACCGTGGCGAAATACCTCAGGTGGCGCAGTTCCATGGGAACAACATGAGATACAAGCTCATAAAATGCGACAACGCCGTTAATGACATTCCGGCCCGTCCGGAGGATTCTCAATGCAGGGTTGTCGAGCTGGTTGTTTCGTTGCGCGAATAACTGTTTCTTTTACCCAACGAAACTAGTCCTACAAAACGTCAAGCCATGAACAAGCCCCCGCGCAAGCCCGGCCACAACGTCCTGCAAATGACTACAAAACCGCTCGAAAACCGCAACCCGGCGCGTGATTTTCCGGGCAACGCGGCGGCGCCCGCGGCGCTTGTCGCCGCCGGCAGCCCCGACGATCCGCGCATGCGGGAAGCCATGCGGCTGATCGAGGCGTTCCTGGCCGTCGAGGATGCGGCGGCGCGCGCCGCGCTGATCGCGCTGGCCGATAGCCTGGTCACCCACGACTGGGTGCGCCGGGCGCAGCAGCGCTGAACGGCGGCCGCGAAAAACATTTGCGGTCCAATAGAGACTCCGATCTAGCGGCGGAAATGTCGGCGCGCGCTTTATCAGGAGGCCGCCGAGACCCGGCTCGATCTCGTGGCCAAGCTCGGCCTCGAACTTTACGCCCAGCATCACATCGGCGAGATGGGCGAGGGCGCAGAAGACTAAAGCCGCAAGCCTCAGCCGAATCGCCGGCCCGCGCGCCGCGACGGCGGCGCGCAACGTCTCCCAAGCGTAAACGATTTCTTAAACGCGGTTTCATAAGCGCATTTCGTGCGGCCAATTCTCGTGCCCGCGCACACATTCATTAATCGACGTGGTTAAAAATCAAGGTTAAGCGCCGCTTAAGGATTTGCTGGCATCGTCCCTCATCATTTCCGCCGCCGTGGTCACAGGTGGATATCGAGAGGGACGAACTATGAGTAACGCGAATATCAAACGATTGACGATTGCGGCGGTGTTCGCGCTTGCCAGCACAGCCACAAACGCCGCCGACCTGAGCGTGCCGATCATGCCGCAGCCGGTCGAAGTCTCCGGCTGGTATCTGCGCGGCGATATTGGCTTCAGCAATCAAAACGTCGGCAGCCTGTTCAACCAAAATTACTCTGGCTATAGCCAGGTCATTAATACCGACAAAGGCTTCGACAGCGCCCCGTTTTTCGGCCTTGGCATCGGCTATAGCTTCAACAACTGGTTGCGCTTCGACCTCACTGGGGAATATCGCGGCAAGGCAAATTTTCACGGCTTTGATAGAGCCTTTAACGGTACCTGGCACGACGACACCTACAGCGGCAGCAAGTCAGAATGGACGGTTTTGACCAACGGCTATGTTGATCTCGGCACATGGAATTGCCTCACACCGTTTGTAGGCGCTGGCGTTGGCTTCAGCCGCAATACGATCAGTAGCTTCCGTGACATAGGCACGTCGGTCGTAAGCGATGTCTACGGCGACACCGCCAGCAAGTGGAACTTCGCATGGGCACTCTATGCCGGCCTCGGCTATCAGTTGACGAAAAATGCCACGATCGAATTCGCCTATCGCTACCTGGATCTCGGCGACGCGACGACCGGTGATATGCACAATGCTGCCGGTACCCCCGATGCCAGCTACACGCCGTTTTCGTTCAACCATCTGACGTCGCACGACATCAAGCTCGGCCTGCGCTTCACCTGCTGCGAGGTGCCGCCGCCGCCGCCGCTCAACAGCAGAGGCTAGCCGGTTCGAAGACGGCCGCGCGCCGCCGGTTAACGGCGCGCGGAACAGGGTGAAAATTCGTGGTTAAGCCCCGCCTAACGTGCGGGCCGGTCGAGTGGTAGCGAAGGAATAGTGGTTATGGGTTGCCCGAGGACAGCAGTCGCTTCCAGTGCGACATCGGCGGTTTCAGGTGCATCGAATAGCCGCCACCGGGGTCTGCGCGCCGGACTTGCGGCGCTCGCCCTGATCCTGATGGCGCCGGCCGGCGCCGTTGCCGCCGACATGCCCGAATTCCTGCGCGGCTCTTACTCGCCGAGCTCCACCCGCTGGGACGGCTTTTATGTCGGCGGGCAGGCCGGCGAAACCTTCGGTACGGCTGATTTCAGCGACGTGAGCCGTCCCTTGGTCAGCGACATTCTGGCCAACACAGAATTGCAGCCCATCGTCTCCAACTGGACGATATTGTCGAAAGGTTCGACCGGGAGCCAAAGCTATGGAGGCTTCATCGGGTACAATTACCAGTGGGATGACGTCATCATGGGCGCCGAGCTGAACTACAATCACATGTCGATCGTAACTGGCGGGCAGGCTACGGTCGGACCTATCCTGGTTCCGGGTGCGAACCTCCCAGGTGGCTCCACGGTACTTTACAGCGTCACAGAGACATCGAATGCTTCGGTGACAATCCACGACATCGTGACGGCGCGCGCGCGCGCCGGCTGGGCCTTTGACCGCTTCTTGCCATACGGCTTTGTCGGTCTCGCGGTCGGTCGCGCCGACATCACCCGTTTCGCAAGTGTCGATGTCTTCAAGTCGATAACGCCGCCTCCCCCGAGCTCGCCAGGCTCATTTCTGCCCGTGCCCTTGTCGCGTAATCCCCAATCGCAATCGCAAGGCGGCTTGATTGCTTACGGCTTTACCGCTGGGCTCGGAGTCGAAGTCGCACTTATGCAAAATCTGTTTGTTCGCGCCGAATGGGAATTTATCGAGTTCCCGAATATCGCCGACTTTCGCGTGTCGGTAAACTCTGCGCGCGTCGGTGTTGGGCTGAAGTTCTAGCTCACCAACGGCAACGGTTTTTTCCTCCCTAAACCGGCTTTTTCCGTAGCGCGCGCAATTGCGCTCTGCGACATTAATCGGCATTGCGGGACATTGACCGCAGGCGCCAACTCGCCTATTCCCGCCAGTGGGACACCCCTCCCCAACGAGGGGCACCTATCTGGAAGGATAGAGACATGTCAGCGACCAAGCCCGGCGTGCGGCCGGCCATCCCGCACTTCTCGTCCGGCCCCTGCGCCAAGCGCCCCGGCTGGAGCCTGCAAGCCCTCACCGACGCGGTTTTAGGACGCTCGCACCGATCCAAGATCGGCAAGGCGAAGCTCAAACGCGCCATCGACCTCACCCGCGACGTGCTGGAAGTTCCTGCCGATTATCGCATCGGCATCGTGCCGGCCTCCGATACCGGGGCGGTCGAGATGGCGCTGTGGTCGCTGCTGGGCGCTAAGCCCGTGACCATGCTGACCTGGGAATCCTTCGGCGAAGGCTGGGTGACCGACGTCGAGAAACAGCTCAAGCTCAAAGATGTCACGGTGCTGAAAGCGCCCTATGGCGANNGTGCCGAACGGCGACTGGATCGCCGGCAACCGCGAAGGGCTCACCATCTGCGACGCCACTTCGGCGGCATTCGCGCAAAAGCTCGCCTGGCCCAAGCTCGATGTCGTCACCTTTTCCTGGCAGAAGGCGCTCGGCGGCGAAGGCGCGCATGGCATGCTGATCCTTTCGCCGCGCGCGGTGGCGCGACTGGAGAGCTACAAGCCGGCCTGGCCGCTGCCGAAGATTTTCCGGCTCACCAAGGGCGGCAAGCTCAACGAGGGCATTTTCGCCGGCGAGACCATCAACACGCCGTCGATGCTGTGCGTCGAGGACTATCTCGATACGCTGGCCTGGGCGAAATCGGTCGGCGGGCTCAAAGCCACCATCGCGCGCTCGGATGCCAACGCCAAGGCGCTTTCCGATTGGGTCGCGGTCACACCCTGGGTCGGCCATCTCGCCAAGAATGCGCAGGAGCGCTCGAACACTTCCGTTTGCCTGACAGTCGTCGATCCGGCGGTGACGCGGTTGTCGGCCGACGACCAGGCGGCTTTCGCCAAGACGCTGGCGGGCCTGCTGGAGAAGGAAGGCGTCGCCTACGACATCGCCTATTACCGCGACGCGCCGCCGGGCCTGCGCATCTGGTGCGGGGCGACGGCGGAAACGAGCGACGTCGAGGCGCTCACGCCCTGGCTCGACTGGGCCTTCACTGAGGCCAAAGCCGCGCTGCCGAAGGCGGCGTAACGCTACGATTTTCCTCCCCCCGCGCGCGGGGGGGGAGATGATGACCAGCAAACCCATTCAAAAAAGCAGCAATCGCCATGCCCAAAGTTCTCATCTCCGATGCGCTTTCGCCCGCCGCCGTGCAGATCTTCAAGGATCGCGGCATCGAGGTCGATTTCCAGCCCAGTCTCGGTAAGGATAAGGACAAGCTTGCCGAACTGATCGGCGGTTTCGACGGCCTCGCCATCCGCTCGGCCACCAAGGTGTCGGCGAAGATCCTCGAAAAGGCCAAGAACCTGAAGGTGATCGGCCGCGCCGGCATCGGCGTCGACAATGTCGACATCCCGGCGGCCACCGCGCGCGGCATCATCGTGATGAACACGCCGTTCGGCAATTCGATCACCACCGCCGAGCACGCGATCTCGCTGATGCTGGCGCTGGCCCGCCAGATTCCGGAAGCCGACACCTCGACGCGCGCCGGCAAATGGGAAAAGAACAAATTCATGGGCGTGGAGATTTTCAGCAAGACGCTCGGCATCATCGGCTGCGGCAATATCGGCTCCATCGTCGCCGACCGCGCCATCGGCCTGAAGATGAAGGTGATCGCCTACGATCCGTTCCTGTCGGAGGAGCGCGCGCGCGATCTCGGTGTAGAGAAGGTCGAGCTCGACGCGCTGTTCAAGCGGGCCGATTTCATCACGCTGCACACCCCGCTTACCGAAAAGACCAAGAACATCATCGATGCCGCGGCCATCAAGAAGATGAAAAAGGGCGTGCGCATCGTCAATTGCGCGCGCGGCGGCCTGGTGGACGAGGCGGCGTTGGCCGAGGCGCTCAAGTCGGGGCAGGTGGCAGGCGCGGCATTCGACGTGTTCGTCGACGAGCCGGCGACCGCTAACCCGCTGTTCAGCCTGCCCAACGTGGTGTGCACGCCGCATCTCGGCGCCGCCACCAGCGAGGCACAGGAAAACGTCGCGCTGCAGGTCGCCGAGCAGATGTCCGACTATCTGCTGCGCGGCGCGATCTCTAATGCGGTCAATTTTCCCTCGATTAGCGCCGAGGAGGCGCCCAAGCTCAAGCCGTTCATCGCGCTGGCCGAGAAGCTCGGCTCCTTCGCCGGCCAGCTCACCGAAACGGGCATCAGCAAGGTGCAACTTTCCTACGAGGGCGCGGTGGCGCAGATGAATACCAGGGCGCTCACCTCGGCGGCGCTGGCTGGCCTACTTCGGCCGATGCTGGAGGACGTGAACGTGGTGTCCGCGCCGGTGGTCGCCAAGGAGCGCGGCATCGTGGTCGAGGAGGTAACGCGCGAAATGCCGGAGGACTATGAGAGCCTGATCACGGTGACGGTGGTGACGCAGACGCAGACGCGTGCGGTGTCGGGCACGGTGTTCGCCGACGGCCGCCCGCGCATCGTCAACATCAAGGGCATCCGCATGGACGCCGAGTTCGGCCCCTCGATGATCTACATCACCAATCGCGACAAGCCGGGCTTCATCGGCCGCTTCTCGTCCACGCTGGGCGAGGCCGGCATCAACATCGCCACCTTCCATGTCGGACGCGAGGCGCCCGGCGGCAACGCCGTTGCGCTGATCGAGATCGACGGCGAGCTGCCCGAGGCCGTGCTCGCCAAGGTGCGCGCGCTGCCGCAGGTGCAGCAGGCCAAGCCGCTGAAGTTCTAGAAATATCGACGTAATATCAAACTCTTAGGTGGTGCCACCCGGAGCCATCCGGGCGGCGTTCTGCGCCTTGCCTCAGCCGGGTTGATCCTTTATCCGAAGGTGGGCTTGCTCGGGAAAGGGCTTGGCCGGCATCGCCCGGCGTCAGTGTCCGGGCGCTGCGCATGATCCCGAAAAGTGGGAACCGGTTTTCGGAAAAGATCATGCGCGACTAGAATGCGCAGGGATGCAAGTCTGATGGCGAATGTGGTGGTAGTCGGGTCCCAATGGGGCGACGAGGGCAAGGGCAAGATCGTCGACTGGCTGTCCGAGCAGGCCGATATCGTCGTCCGCTTCCAGGGCGGTCACAATGCCGGCCATACTTTGGTGATCGATGGCGTCACCTACAAGTTGTCGCTGCTGCCGTCCGGCGTGGTGCGCGGGGGCAAGCTCTCCATCATCGGCAACGGCGTGGTGGTCGATCCGCAGGCGCTGATCGATGAAATCGCGCAACTCAGGAAACAGGGCGTCGCGGTGACGCCGGACAATCTGCGCATCGCCGAGAACGCGCCCTTGATCCTGCCGCTGCATCGCGAGCTGGAAGCGGTGCGCGAGGCCGATAATTCGGCGACCCGCATCGGTACCACCAAGCGCGGTATTGGACCCGCTTATGAGGACAAAGTCGGCCGGCGCGCCATCCGCTTCATGGATCTGGCCGACTTGCCGGCGCTGGCGCCCAAGATCGAACGGCTGCTCGCGCATCACAACGCGCTGCGCCGCGGCCTCGGCCTCGACGAGCTCGATGGCGCGGCGATCTACCAGTATCTCGCGGCGATCGCGCCGCAGGTGCTCCCGTTCATGGATTCGGTCTGGTCGCTGCTCGATGCCAAGCGGCGCGAGGGTAAGCGTATCCTGTTCGAAGGCGCGCAGGGCGCGCTGCTCGACATCGATCACGGCACCTACCCTTACGTGACGTCGTCCAACACGGTGGCGGCGCANNATCGATTACGTGCTCGGCATCTGCAAGGCCTACACCACGCGCGTGGGCGAGGGGCCGTTCCCGACCGATCAAATGCACAATGCGGTCGGCAAGACACTGGGCGAGCGCGGCCGTGAATTCGGCACCGTCACCGGCCGCGCGCGCCGCTGCGGTTGGTTCGATGCCGTGCTGGTGCGCCAGACCGTGCTAACCTGCGGCATCGACGGCCTTGCGCTCACCAAGCTCGACATTCTCGACGGCTTCGACGAAATCAAGGTCTGCGTGCGCTACCGCCTCGATGGCCGCGAGATCGATTATCTTCCCGCCGGCGAGCGCGCGCAGGCGGGGGTGGAGCCGGTCTACGAGACCATCGCGGGCTGGAAGCAGCCGACCGCACGCGCGCGCTCGTGGGCGCAATTGCCGGCGCAGGCGATAAAATATGTGCGCCGAATCGAAGAACTGGTCGGATGCCCGGTGGCCCTNNACGTCCAATGGCTGATTATCATCCGCTGATCGCACGCGCCGTTAACGGCCTCGACAAGAACACGGGCGAAATCCGCCGTGCGCTGTACGAGCGCGCGCGCAGCGCGCTGGTCAACCAGTTGCGCAGCGTCGAGCCGGCGCTCGAGGAATCCGACATCACGCGCGAGCGGCTGGCGCTGGAGGAGGCGATCCGCAAGGTCGAGGCGGAGGCGGTCAAGCGCCCGCGCCCGGAAGCGCCCGAGCCGCCGCCGTCCATCTCGGACCAGGGCCTGCGCGGCTTCCGTGACACGGTGGCCGATGCCGAAGGCCTGGGTGATGCCGCGGCCGAGGCCAATCGTGCGGCGCACGAGTTCTACGAGGCGATGCCAAGCGATCATCCGCCACAGAGCGGCGATAACGGGTTGCCGCCGGCTGAGCATTACTTCGAGCCGCCGCCGGCGCCGGAGCCGCAACATCTGCATGAAGCGCCGATTGCGGACGAGCAGGCGCCGCCGCCGGAGATGGCCCGGGCGGCGCCGCCGTCACGCTATGAGCAAGACGACGAGGTCTATGCGCGGCCGGTGCGCTCCTATGGCCGCGTGATCAGGTTCATCCTGCTGCTGCTGATGCTGGCCGGCCTGGCCGGCGGCGCCTACTGGCAGCGCCACGCGATCATGGCGATGGTGGCGAGCTATCGCAGCGCACCGGCGCCGAAGCCGCGCGAAGCGGCCGCGCCCGCCAGCCGGCCGAAGATCCCCGACCGCGTCGGAGCGGCCGACGGGACGCCGGCTGCCGCCAACGCGCCGGCCGCCGCGGTCGCACAAAAGGTCGTGCTGTACGACGAGGATCCGAGCGATCCGAAGGGCAAACGCTATGTCGGCTCGGCGCTTTGGCGTACCGAGACCGTGTCGCCGGGGCCGGGGCTCGCGCCCGAGTTGGCGATCCGCGCGGATCTGGAAATCCCCGAACGGCACATGCGCATGACCTGGTCGCTCCGCCGCAACACCGACAAGGCGCTGCCGGCGAGCCACACCATCGAGATCATGTTCACGGTGGCCACGGATTTCGCCGAAGGCGGCATCGCCAATGTGCCCGGCGTGCTGATGAAGCAGGACGAGCAGGCGCGCGGCGTGCCGCTCGCCGGCCTGGCGGTGAAAGTGACCAATGGCTATTTTCTGATCGGCCTCTCGGCCGTCGATGTCGACGTGCAGCGCAATATCCAGCTCTTGAAAGAGCGCGACTGGTTCGACATCCCGGTCGTCTATACTAGCGGCAAGCGCGCCATCCTGGCGATGGAGAAGGGCACGCCCGGCGTGCGCGCCTTCGAGGAAGC
>PKXB01000051.1:23357-24147 GCA_003133345.1 Hyphomicrobiales bacterium
CCAAGCTGACGCACGAAGATCGCCACGTAGTCGGAACCACGTTTCTCGGGGCTCTTCGCCAAATCCTTATCCTTCATCCCCACACCGTCATCGGAAACGACCAGCTCAATTTGATCGCCGACCTGTTCCACGCACAGCCTGATATGCCCGCTGCCATGCGGAAAGGCATGCTTGATGGCGTTGGTCGTAAGCTCATTGACCAGAAGGCCGAAGGGCACGGCACGATTGGGGTCGATTTCCAACGGCTCGGCCTTAACCTCGATTTCGATGCCCGACATGTTTCCCAGCAGGCTCGCTGACATGTTATTGGCAATTTCCCGCAAGTACGCGTCCACGGCGACAGTCTGGCCGCGGCTGGTTTGGGATATCAGGTCGTAAAGCTGGGCAATGGCGCCGATGCGCGCCTGCATGGTTTTATAGCCTTGCACGCATGGCGTTGCCGTCCATTTGGCTTCGTAGGCGATCAAGCCAACGATGACCTGCAAGTTATTCTTGATCCGGTGCGAAATTTCGTTGGTCAAGCTCAGCGCGTCGCGCTCCCGCTGCTTGCGCTCGGTGACGTCGCGCGCCGCGGCGAAGACACCCTGCAGCGTGCGGCCCCGGTCGTAGAAGGTGGTCGCATTGTAGGACACCTCCGTTTCCTTGCCGTCGCGGGCGCGCGCGGTCAGCTCGTAGTCAGTGATCTTCTTTTCGCGCAGCACGAGCTTGATCCCCGCTTCGGCCCGCTCCGGATCGGTGAAATAGTCCTTGAACGGCGCGCCGATTAGTTCGTCGCGCGTGCAGCCGGTGA
>PKXB01000157.1 GCA_003133345.1 Hyphomicrobiales bacterium
GAGAGCACGCCGGGCGAGGGCGCCACCTTCACCATGCATCTGCCATTGCACACCGAAGATTTCCGGCCGACGAGCGAATTGGACGTAAAATCAAAAGCTTAAATTGTCATGTGAATGTCACCAAACGTTTATAGAACGGTGACATGCGACGCCTATGGCTGACCTCGACTTCGGAACATCTCGATCCAACGCGACCAAAAAAACTTGTCCGAAGCTCAGTCTTGGAGTGCGTTTTAAAGCAACAGCGGCCGCCCGGACCCGGGCGCAAAGGCGGAAATCACGGGCATCAAGCCCCGCGCACGCTTTTGGCCGCCAACATGGAGAGACCCGTGAAACACTGGACGACAAGGTCCGCAATTTGGGCAGCCGCCGGTTTCATCGCCGCCGCTGCTTTCGTTCCGGCTCAGGCCGCCGACATCTCCGGCGCCGGCGCCACCTTCCCCTATCCGATCTATGCCAAATGGGCCGACGCCTACAAAAAGGAAACCGGTAACGGGCTGAACTATCAGTCGATCGGTTCCGGCGGCGGCATCAAGCAGATTACTGCTCGTACGGTGACTTTCGGCGCGTCCGATATGCCGCTGCAGCCGGCGGAACTGGATAAGATCGGCGTCATCCAGTTTCCGACCGTCATGGGCGGCATCGTCCCGGTCGTAAACCTCGACGGCATCAAGAGCGGCGATCTGACCATCGATGGTCCGACCCTTGCCAAGATTTATCTCGGCGAGATCAAGACCTGGGATGATCCGGCGCTCAAGAAGCAGAATCCGAACGCGAAACTGCCGTCGCAGGCGATCGCGCTGGTGCACCGCTCCGACGGATCCGGCACCACCTTCATCTTCACGAATTACCTGTCGAAGGTGAGCGCGGATTGGAAGTCGACGGTCGGCAGCAATACCTCGGTCGAATGGCCGGCCGGCATCGGCGCCAAGGGTAACGAAGGCGTTGCCAATAACGTGGCTCAGACCAAGGGCGCGATCGGTTACGTCGAGACCGCCTACGCCAAGCAGAACAAGCTGACCACCACCAAGATGGTCAACAAGGACGGCAAGGTCGTTGCCGCGACCTCCGAGGCCATCATGTCGGCCGCCGCCGGCGCCGACTGGGCGAAGGCGCCCGGCTTCTACATGATCCTCACCGACTCAGCCGGTGCGGCGTCCTGGCCAATCGCCGGCGCCACCTTCATCCTGCTGCCGAAGGAGCCGAAGGATACGGCCGCCACCAGCGAAGCGCTCAAGTTCTTCGCCTGGGCGTACAAGAACGGCGGCAAGATGGCCGAAAGCCTCGATTACATTCCGATGCCCGACAGCGTCGTGAAGCTGATCGAGGCCAAGTGGAAGAGTGACGTCAAGGCAGCGATGTGATTCCTGCGACAACGTGGGGAAGGGCGCGGGCAAATATTGCTATTTGGCGCCCTTTCCTTGTCCACCGCCGCTCACAAGGCGGCTTGTCTTGCGGCTAAGGGGCCGCTTGAGTAGCTCTCCTGGACGCGCTTGAGCCATAGGGAGGGCCGAATGCAACCCGCCGGGAGGCGACCCGTGGTTGACGTTGCGTTGCAGGGCGGAACCATGTCGGTCGCCGAGCAGGTCGATCGAGCCAAGGTTCTCCAGCGGCTGCGGTTGGGCGATGCGGCGTTCCGTCATCTAACGCGCGCCGCCGCCGTAACCGTTCTCGTCATCCTTGGCGGGATCATTGTTTCGCTGATCCATGGTTCGTGGCCGGCGTTGCGCACGTTCGGCTTCAGCTTTCTGACCCAAACGAGCTGGAACCCGGTGACCGAGAAATTCGGCGCGCTGGCACCGATTTACGGCACCGTCGTCACTTCCTTCATCGCCATGCTGATCGCGGTGCCGGTCGGTCTATTCATCGCGCTGTTTCTCACCGAATTGTGCCCGATGTGGCTGCGCCGCCCGATCGGCATCGCCATCGAGTTGCTCGCCGGCATTCCCAGCATCATCTACGGTATCTGGGGCCTGTTCGTGTTCGCACCGTTCCTGCAGCAATACGTGCAGCCGTTCTTGATCACAGTGTTCGGCTCTGTGCCGGTGCTCTCCACTTTGTTCGAGGGGCCCCCCTATGGCATCGGCATCCTGACCGCCGGCCTGATCCTCGCCATCATGGTGCTGCCGTTCATCACCTCGATTTCGCGCGACGTGTTCGAAGCGGTGCCGCCGGTGCTCAAGGAGGCGGCCTATGGACTGGGCTGCACGACCTGGGAAGTGGCGCGTTACGTCGTGCTGCCCTACGCGCGCGTCGGCGTGATCGGCGGCGTCATGCTCGGGCTTGGCCGTGCGCTCGGCGAAACCATGGCGGTGACCTTCGTGATCGGCAATGCGCACCGCATTTCCGGCTCGATCTTGGCGCCGGGAACGACGATATCGGCCACCATCGCCAACGAGTTCACCGAGGCGGTCGGTGACCTCTATACNNCGCGGGTCGGAGTCTGACCATGGTCATGATATCAGGCGCCTCCTCTCCGCTTTACGCGAAACGTCGCCGCCGTAACGTCATCACGATGGGGCTGTCGTTTGCCGCGACGGCTTTCGGTTTGAGCTGGCTGGTGCTGATTCTCGGCGTGCTGCTGTGGGAAGGCTTCAGCGGTCTCTCGCTGGCGGTGTTCACTGAGATGACACCACCACCGGGCGCGGCCGGCGGCCTGCTCAATCCGATCATCGGCAGCCTGGTCATGACGTCGATCGCGGTGGCGATCGGCACGCCGCTCGGCATGCTCGCCGGCACTTACATGGCGGAGTATGGCCGCTACGACAAATTGAGCACGGTCGTGCGCTTCATCAACGACATTCTGCTCAGCGCGCCGTCGATCGTAATCGGCCTGTTCGTCTACGAAATCATGGTCGCCCGGATGGGCCATTTCTCCGGCTGGGCCGGCGCCGTCTCGCTGGCGGTGATCGTGGTGCCGGTGGTGGTGCGCACCACCGAGGACATGCTCATCTTGGTGCCCGATACGCTGCGCGAAGCGGCCGCTTCGATCGGCCTGCCGCGCGCGCTGATGATCACCAAGGTCGCCTACCGCGCCGCGCGCGCCGGCATGATCACCGGCGTCCTGCTGGCGATCGCGCGTATCAGCGGCGAAACCGCGCCGCTGTTGTTCACCGCGCTCAACAACCAGTTCTGGAGCACCGACATGAATGCTCCGGTCGCCAGCCTACCGGTCGTCATCTTCCAGTTCG
>PKXB01000078.1 GCA_003133345.1 Hyphomicrobiales bacterium
TGATTGTGCCACCGATGATCTTGATGGCTGGAATGAATTTAAGGATGGGAAGGCCATTAGACACACGGGCATTCTTGATCATTTTAGAGTGTCTCGGCAGGATTGCGAGGCAATCATCATAAACGCTCGCACCAAGGCTGGATGGTTCAAGTAAAACTGTTTTGGGATGCCTGCATCAACTGCTTCTATAAAAATGAAGGAAGATCTGCATGAACGTGAAGAAGCCGCCGCTCGTAATGAAAGAAAAAACAACGGAGCAACCTGCGAACAACGGCACGACGAGACCGAAAAATTCGCCTGCCAATCTTCGACCGACCGAGGGCTATATCCTCGAGGTCGATGGCAAGTTCAAATCGGAATACGAGAACTCAGAAGCGGCATTGAAAGTGGGCTTGGAACTAAAGAAGAAGTATCCACACATCCAAGTCAAAGTGTACGACGCAAAAGAGCAAACTTGGACGCCAGTCGAATTATCTGAGTGAATTGGCTGATTTGGTTTTACTGCCCCGTCTTCAATTCGAGTTCTCGGACATGCTTAGCGAACGCCGGATCAAAGACGCAGAGCGGATGCCGAATTCCGTCATCTCAGCCCGATCAGGAGCTGGCCGAACAGAGCCGCCGAAGGGATGCCGAAAATTTCGAACATGCGACGCAACTCTTGCCATTGTCATTGCCGGGCTTGTCCCGGCGATCCCGCTTAGGTTTGCACTGTGCCCCTTGAATCGAGATGGCCGGGACAAGCCCGGCCATGACGCAATTTTAGATGCGACGCGAGCGCCGCTTACACCGGCCGCACTTCGACCACGTCGGGCACGAAATGCTTGAGCAGGTTCTGGATGCCGTGCTGCAGCGTGGCGGTCGAGGACGGGCAGCCCGAGCAGGCGCCCTTCATGGTGAGATAAACCACGCCTTCCTTGTAGCCCTTGAAGGTGATGTCGCCGCCATCGCCGGCCACCGCCGGGCGCACGCGGGTCTCGATCAGATCCTTGATGGTGGCCACCGTGTCGGCGTCCTTGGCGTCGAAAAATTCATCCGCATCGGCCGGCGCCGGCTCGGCCCCGCTCGCCAGCAGCGGCGCGCCGCTGATGAAATGTTCCATGATGGCGCCGAGGATCGCCGGCTTGATCTGCTGCCACTCGCCGTCGCGCTTGGTGATGGAGATGAAGTCGGAGCCGAAGAAGACGCCGCCGACATTCGGAATCTCGAACAGCGCCGCAGCCAGCGGCGATTGCTTGGCGGCTTCCTTGCTCGCCATGTCGAGGGTGCCGGATTCGAGCACGGCGCGTCCGGGCAGGAATTTCAGCGTCGCCGGATTGGGCGTGGCTTCGGTCTGAATAAACATTGTCTGCTCCTTACGGGTTCAAGGCCCGTGGATGGCTTGCACTATACCCGATAGATGGCCCCTGCGCAGGGCGAGGTCAACCGGCGGGAAATGCCTTGATTGACGCGGAAATCCTATGAACTGGCGTCGATGTCTTCGTCGCTCAGATGCCCTGGCACGATGGCCACCGGGATCGGAAAGGTGCCGGCGGTCTTGGTGAGGCTGGAGACCAGTGGGCCGGGGCCTTCCTTGGCGGTGCCGGCCGCCAGCACCAGGATGCCGATGTCGGCATCCTCGTCGATCAGCTTGACGATCTCCTCGGCCGGGTCGCCCGCGCGGATCACACGATCCGGCGTGATGCTGGCGATTTCCTTGGCGCGCGCCGCGAACTTGTCGAACGCCGCATTGGCCGCTTCCGTCGCCTCGGCCTTCATGATGTCGGCGACGCCCAGCCATTGCTGGTTGTGCTCGCCGGTGTCGATCACGCGCAGCATGACCAGTTGCGACTTGGTGCGGCCGGCACGCTTGGCCGCCCAATAGACCGCGCGGTCGCACTCCTCGGTTTCGTCGATGACGACCAGATATTTGCGCTTGTGGCCGGCCTCGTAGCTGCGGCGCTTGGTGCTCATCCCGGAATGGTGGCATGGCGGGCGCCGCGCCGACAAGCGGCTCCCGGCCTAGCGGCGCACAAAGCCGACGATGTCCTTGACCGCCTTCATGGTTTCGGCGGCGAGGGTCTGGGCGCGCTCGGACCCGTCGGCCAGCACGGAATCGATATAGACCGGGTCCTGCATCAGCTTTTTCATTTCCGCGCCGATTGGCCCGAGTTTGGCGACCGCGAGATCGGCCAGCGCGGTCTTGAACGTCGAGAATTGCCCGCCGCCGAATTCGCGCAGCACGTCCGCTTTGCTTGACCCCTTGAGCGCCGCATAGATGCCGACCAGGTTGTCGGCCTCCGGCCGCGGCTCGAGACCCTTCTCTTCGCTCGGCAGCGGCTCGGGATCGGTTTTCGCCTTGCGGATTTTCTGCGCGATGGCGTCGGCATCGTCGGTCAGGTTGATGCGCGAATAATCGGAAGGCTCCGACTTCGACATTTTCTTGGTGCCGTCACGCAGCGACATCACCCGCGTCGCCGGTCCCTGGATCAGCGGCTCCGGCAGCGGGAAGAACGCCTCGCCGTAACCGTGCGCGTGAATCGATTGCGCGAAGTCGTTGTTGAATTTCTGCGCGATGTCGCGCGAAAGTTCCAGATGCTGCTTCTGATCCTCGCCGACCGGCACATGGGTGGCGCGGTACACCAGAATGTCGGCGGCCATCAGGTTCGGATAGACATACAAGCCGACCGAGGCATTCTCGCGGTCCTTGCCGGCCTTCTCCTTGAACTGGGTCATGCGGTTAAGCCAGCCCATGCGCGCGACGCAATTGAACACCCAGGCGAGCTCGGCGTGCTCGGCGACCTGGCTCTGGTTGAAGATGATCTGCTTCTTGGCGTCGATGCCGCAGGCCAGGAACGCCGCGGTCACCTCGCGCGTGGAGCGCGGCAATTCGCTCGGGTCCTGCCACACCGTGATGGCGTGCAAGTCGACCACGCAATAGATGCAGTCGTAGCGCTCCTGCAGCGCGACGAATTTGGTGATCGCGCCGAGATAATTGCCGAGATGCAGGTTGCCGGTCGGCTGCACGCCGGAAAACACGCGTTCCTTGAACGCCATGGCCTCACTCCGGGATTGTGGTGGGCCACATCGCATGACGCCGTTTGGCGCGCAACCCCTGTTGGGGGCCGCAACAAAGGCTTTGCCCCGACACGGGATAGCAATGTTAAAGGCCGTGCCTTTCCGTTATAGGAGAAAGGCAAGACAGTCGGGAATCTCGCGGAGTGGCAAATGGCGGGTGGGATTTAGATGAGCAAAGACGAGCTAATCATCCAATTGGTGAAAGTGGCGCTCGGCAGCCTAATCGGGGGCTACTTTCTCTGGTGGAGTCTGGAAGTGCTGAAAAGACTTCCGCCCCCTCACTAGACCGCGCGAACGGTCGGCGTTGCCAGCCCGCCGGTCGCCGCTATAGTGCGCGGCCTCCCGCGATTTCGCCTTACGATTTCATTCGAGGACCGCATGACCGCCCCCCGCTACGACGTACTCGGCATCGGCAACGCCATCGTCGACGTGATCGCCCGCGCCGAGGAAGATTTCCTGGTCGCGCAGGGCATGCACAAGGGCACCATGGCGCTGATCGACCAGGCGCGTGCCGAGAAAATCTATCAGGCGATGGGGCCGGCGGTGGAAAGCTCGGGCGGCTCGGCCGCCAACACCATCGTCGGCGTGGCGAGCTTCGGCGGACACGCCGCCTTCGTCGGCAAGGTCAAGGACGACGAGCTCGGCCGCGCCTTCGCCCACGATATCCGCGCCGCCCGCGTGGCCTTCGACGCCAAGCCGGCCGGCGACGGCCCTTCGACCGCGCGCTGCTACATCATGGTGACGCCGGACGGCGAGCGCACCATGAATACCTTTCTCGGCGCGGCGCAGGATCTCAAACCCTCCGACATCGACGAGGCCAAGGTGGCCAGCGCCGCGATCGTCTATCTCGAAGGCTATCTGTGGGATCCGCCGCAGGCCAAGGAAGCCTTCGTCAAGGCGGCGGCCATCGCGCACAAAGCCGGGCGGCGCGTGGCGCTCACGCTGTCGGATGCGTTCTGCGTCGACCGCTACCGCGCGGAGTTCCTCGCGCTGATCCGCAAGGGCACCGTGGACATTGTTTTCGCCAATGAACACGAGCTGCACAGTCTTTATGAGACTGCCGACTTCGACACCGCGGTCAAGGCATTGCGCGGCGATGCCAAGCTCGCGGTGATAACGCGCAGCGAGAAAGGCTGCGTGGTGGTCACCCGCAAGACGGTCGAGCCTGTGCAGGCGATGCCGATCGATCGCGTGGTCGACGTCACCGGCGCCGGCGATCTGTTCGCCGCCGGTTTCCTGGTCGGCCTGGCGCGCGGCAAGGACCACCGCACCGCCGCCCGACTCGGCGCGCTGGCGGCTGCCGAAGTGATCCAGCATATCGGCGCGCGGCCGGCGGTCTCGCTCAAGGCGTTGGCCGCCGAGAACGGCCTGCCGGTCTAGCGCATTCAAAAATCGGCTGATCGGCGGGGTTTCGGCGTGACNNGCGCAATTGGTAACCGATTGGTAACCGAACGTGGTTAGCGATTGGTGAACAACCAATGTGAGGATCGGCCATGGCCAAGCGCAAGGACATTGAAATCACCGGGGGCGAGGCGGCGGCGAGTTCAAGTGGCGCGCCCGAGCCGGCGCAGTCCAAAAGCGAGCTGCCGAGCGTCGAATCGCCGCCGATATCGCCGGCAACCGAAACGCCCGCGATTGCAACCGACACACCAGCGCCCGCGATCGAACCGATCGCTGCGGCGACGCCCACAGTTGAACCCATCACGGATGCAGCACCGGTGGCGAAACCGCGCTTTGTGTTGCGGTCGCGTCACAAGCGTTACGCCCTGCTTGCCGCTTCGGTCACGTTCGCGGCCGCGCTCGGCGCGGTGGTCGGCGCACTGGCGAGCGGCGGATTCTCCGCGCCCGCGCGCCCCGACGTCGCCGCCATCGAAGAGAACAAGGCGATGCAGCAATCGATCGCCCGGCTCGGCAAGGAAGTCACCACGCTGAAGGCAAGCCTCGAGCAGGCGAACAAGTCGGCGCATATCCAGATCGCCAAGATTTCAGAACGGCTCGAACATGCGACCGCGGAGGTCACCGGCTCGATATCGGCGCCGCAGACGACGGCGCCGGTTCTGACGCCGTTGCCGTCGCCACGTCCAACGCCGCGCATTGCCGCGGTGGAGCCCCCGCCGCCCGCTCGCCCGTCTGTGGTGGCGGGCTGGATCATCCGCGACACCCGCAACGGCTACGTTTACGTGGAAAATCACGGCGAGCTTTATCAAGTCGTGCTCGGCGCTCCGCTGCCCGGCCTCGGCCCGGTGCAATCGGTCAAGCGGCAGGACGGCCGCTGGGTGGTGCTGACGCCGAAGGGCATCATCGTGTCCATGCGCGATCGCCGCTATTTCGAAGAATTCTGAGAGCTCAGATCGAACCGCGATTGAAGGGCGGCGCCCGCAAGGCGCCGCTTTTCATTTGCGTGTGAGGCTGTGGCGAGGCGGGCAAAACCGTGTCAGATTCAGCGCCGCCGAAGCGGCGCGGATAAATGTCATGGTTGGCACTTCGCTTAAAATCTTAGCGGCTGCTGCGTGTTTAGTCGTGGCCACGTCCGGCCAAGTCTTGGCGCAAGTCTTTGCGCAAGGCGCGGCGCCGCCGGCAAAGCCCGAAATGACCGAAAGCTGCCCGGGCTTGGTGGCGACGCGACCGCCTTTTGCGCAGCCGGCCGCGTTTCGTCTCGCGGCGCTCAACGCCGATCAGGTGCGCATCAGCTATATCGGCCACTCGAGCTTCCTGCTCGAGAGCCCGCAGCTCGTCCGCATCGCCACCGACTACAACGACTATGTCAGGCCGCCGGTGCTGCCCGACATCGTGACCATGAACCACGCGCACACGACCCACTACACCGATCATCCCGACGCGAGCATCAAGTACGTGCTGCGCGGCTGGACGGAAGACGAAAAGCCGGCGCGCATCGACCTGCAATACAAGGACGTGCGCGTGCGCAACGTGCCGACCAATATCCGGAGCTGGGACGGCGGCACCGAACGCCACGGCAATTCGATTTTTATCTTCGAGGTGGCCAATCTGTGCATCGCCCATCTCGGCCATCTGCATCACACGTTGACGCAGCAACAGCTCAACGAGATCGGCCGCATCGACGTGGTGCTGGTGCCGGTGGACGGCAACTTGACGCTCGACCTCGATGGCATGGTCGAGGTGTTACACGCGCTGAAGGCGCCGCTGATGATCCCGATGCATTATTTCAGCGCCTATACCCTCGGCCGCTTCCTGGCGCGCGTGCGGCAGGAATGGGAGGTGGAGATTGCCGAAGTCCCCTCGACGGTGGTGTCCAAGACCAGCCTGCCGGCCAAGCCGAAAGTCCTGGTGCTGCCCGGCCATTGAGGCCGTCCGCGCCCCTAGGACACATGCAATATCAACTATGCGCGCTGGGGCGGCTGCCCGGTTTCGCACCGGCCCGAGGCGAATTATCAACAGCTGGCGTTGACCGCGTGGAACCGAAGCGTCGTTGTCGCGTTCTCAGCAAGCGATTTATAAGACAAGTCGAGGTTTTCCGCATGATGCAAACCTGGAGCAGCTGGAAACGGTTTCCCGATGTGAAAAGCGGCGATGCCATCGAAGCGCCGATTGGCCCCGGGGTTTATGAGGTTCGCCACACCATGACCGGCCGGTTAATGGCGTTTGGGCATGCCCGAAACGTGACCAATGCGATCTCCGATCTTAAGCTCAACGGCGGTGTCAGTCCGTTCGCGAGGTTTTTCGGCCGGCAGCCGCTGGTGTCGCGCGTCTCCGACCTCGAATACCGCACCTGCGCGGCGGCCAGCCGCGCCGATGCCAAGACCGCCGCGCAACGGCTGCTGGGCCTGCGGCAGAACGCCTGGCGCCGGCGCATGGACTTGGGCTGGGCGGCGCGCCACCCGGGCTGAACCTCGCGCCAAGAATTCGAGATCGCGGCCGGCCCATCGCCGGCCGTTTCGTTTTATGGGTCAATCGGCGGTGGCTTCCGGTCGAACGCGATATCCGTATAAAGTGCCGCCGCCTGAACGGATCGGTCATCCATGCCTTACGCGCTCACCAGCGACAAAGTGCGGCTCCATTACGAAGAGGTGGGGCAGGGGACGCCGATCCTGTTCGTGCACGAATTCGCCGGCGACCATCGCAGCTGGGAGCCACAGCTGCGCGAATTCGGCAAGCGCTACCGCTGCATCGCCTATGCCGCGCGCGGCTATACGCCGTCCGACGTGCCGCCTTCGGGCGACGCCTACAGCTACCAGCATGTGATGCGCGACGCCGTTGCCGTGCTCGATCATCTCAAGATCGAACGCGCGCACATCGTCGGCCTGTCGATGGGCGGCTACACGGCGCTGCAGGTCGCGCTCAACCACCCCAATCGCGTGCGCTCGATGACGCTCGCCGGCACCGGCTCGGGCAGCGAGCGCTGGTTCACGGAGACATTTCATAAGAACTCGCGCGAGCTCGCGCTGGTGTTCGAGCGCGAAGGCTCGGCCGCGGTGGCCAAGACCTACGGCAACGGCCCGAGCCGCGTGCCGTTCGCGATCAAGGATGCGCGCGGCTTCGCGGAATTCTTAAAGCATCTGGCCGAGCACGACGCGCAAGGTTCGGCCCATACCTCGCGCGGTTTCCAGGGCGCGCGGCCCTCGCTCTACGATTTCGAGAATGAGATTCGGAAACTAACGACAACGGCGCTGATCGTGGTCGGCGACGAGGACGACCGCTGCATCGAGCCGAGCCTGTTCCTGAAATCCGCCATCGCGGCCTCCGGGCTGGTCGTGTTCCCGAAGACCGGGCATGTGGTCAACTTGGAGGAGCCCGACCTGTTTAACCAAGTGGTCGGCGATTTCCTGACCCGCGTCGATGCCGGCCGCTGGGGCCCGCGCGATCCAAGGTCGATGGCGGAGAAATCGGTTCCGGAGCCATGGAACCGCGGCGGGGCCAAACCTATTTAAGGCAGGCGAAACCGAGCACGGGAGCCGCCGATGCTGAAATGGGCTTTTGTTTTTCTGCTGATCGCCATCGTCGCCGGCATCTTCGGCTTCAGCGATGTGGCGGCCGCCTCCGCCACCATCGCGCAGTGGCTGTTCGGCATTTTCCTGGTGCTGTTCCTGGGCGCGCTGTTCATCGGCCTGACGATTGGCGCCAAGCTGATGAGCTAAACGTCCACGCTCGCGCTCAGCGCGTTGTCCTGGATGAACTGCCGGCGCGGCTCGACCAGGTCGCCCATGAGCTGGTCGAACAGCACATTGGCTTCGTCCACTTCCTTGATGCGGACCTGCAGCAGCGAGCGCGCATTGACGTCGAGCGTGGTTTCCCACAATTGCTCGGGGTTCATCTCGCCCAGCCCTTTGTAGCGCTGCATCGAAATGCCCTTGCGCCCCGCGCCGGTGAGTGCCTCGAACAGGCCGACCGGGCCGTGGATCGCCGTGGTCTCGTCCTTGCGGCGCAGCATGGCCGGCGGGGTTGGGCGCGGATAGACCTGCTGCAGGGTGGCGGCGAATTCGTCGAGCTTGCGGGCGTCGGCGGAGCCGAGCAACGCCTGGTCGATGATGGCGACTTCCTTGACGCCGCGCACGGTGCGCTCGAAATGGAAGCCGTTCTCGTCGAAGCTCCCCTTCCAGCCGCGCTCGGTCTCTTCCTCGAGCGCGTCGAGCCGCTTGGCGATGTAGTCGGCGGCGGCGGCCCCGGTCTTGAGATCGTCGGTGACTTTGGGCGTGAGCACGCCGGCAATCGCCGCTTGCTCGATCACCTTGCGGTTATAGCGGCTGTGCAGCCCGGTGAGGATGCTGCGGATGGCGCGAGCTTCCTCCACCAGTTTGTGCAGGTCGTCGCCGGCGCGCTCTTCTCCCGATGCGAGCCGGAGCACCGAATCCTCCAGGCCGGTCGCGATCAGATAATCCTCGAGCGCGCGCTCGTCCTTGAGATATTGTTCGGACTTGCCGCGGTTGACTTTGTAGAGCGGCGGCTGCGCGATGTAGATGTGGCCGCGCTTGATCAGCTCCTCCATCTGCCGGAAGAAAAACGTCAGCAACAGTGTGCGGATGTGGCTGCCGTCCACGTCGGCGTCGGTCATGATGATGATCTTGTGGTAGCGCAGCTTTTCGGGATTGAACTCGTCGCGCCCGATGCCGGTGCCGAGTGCGGTGATCAGCGTGCCGAT
>PKXB01000032.1 GCA_003133345.1 Hyphomicrobiales bacterium
CGAACTGGAAGATGACGACCGGCAGGCTGGCGACCGGTGCATTGAGATCGAGGCTCCAGAACTGATTGTTGAGCGCGGTGAACAGCAGCGGCGCGGTTTCGCCGCTGATGCGCGCAACCGCCAGCAGCACGCCGGTGATCATGCCGGCGCGCGCGGCGCGGTAGGCGACCTTGGTGATCATCAATGCCCGCGGCAGGCCGATCGACGCGGCGGCTTCGCGCAGCGTATCGGGCACCAAGGTGAGCATATCTTCGGTGGTGCGCACCACCACCGGCACCACGATCACAGCCAGCGAGACGGCACCAGCCCAGCCGGAGAAATGCCCCATCTGGGCGACCATGATCTCGTAGATGAACAGACCGACGATGATGGACGGCGCGCTGAGCAGGATGTCGTTGATGAAGCGCACGACCATGGTCAGTTTGTCGTAGCGCCCGTATTCCGCCATGTAAGTGCCGGCGAGCATGCCGAGCGGCGTGCCGATCGCCACCGCGATCGCCGTCATGATCAGGCTGCCGATGATCGGATTGAGCAGGCCGCCGGCTGCGCCGGGCGGGGGCGTCATTTCGGTGAACACCGCAAGCGAGAGGCCGCTGAAGCCTTGCCACAACAACTCGCCGAGAATGAGCACGAGCCAGCTCAAACCGAAAGCCGTCGCGCCAAACGCTAGCCCCATTGTGATGACGTTGCGGCGGCGGCGCTTGGCGTAGAGCGGAGAAGAAGCGCCCGATATCATGACCATGGTCACACTCCGATCCGCGCGTTGAGACGCATCAGCATCAGGCGCGCGAAAGCGAGCACGATGAACGTGATCACGAACAGGATGAGGCCGAGCGCGATCAACGACGATGTATAGAGGTCACCGACCGCCTCGGTGAACTCGTTGGCGATGGTGGCCGAAATAGTCGTTCCGGGCGCCAGGATCGAGCCGGAAATGCGGTGGGCATTGCCGATCACGAAGGTCACCGCCATGGTTTCGCCGAGCGCACGGCCAAGCCCGAGCATGACGCCACCGATCACGCCGATGCGCGCGTAGGGCAGCACGACGTAACGCGCCACCTCCCAGGTGGTGGAACCCAGTCCATAGGCCGCCTCCTTCAACACCGGCGGCACGGCTTCGAACACGTCGCGTGAGATTGATGTGATGAACGGCAGCACCATGATGGCCAGGATCAGGCCGGCGGTCAGGATGCCGATGCCGTAAGGCGGGCCTTCGAACAGCGTGGAGAGCACTGGCACATGGCCGAACACAGTGATCAGGAACGGCTGCACGTATTGCTGCAGGAACGGCGCGAACACGAACAGCCCCCAGATACCGTAGATGATGCTGGGAATGCCGGCGAGCAGCTCGATGGCGATGCCGATCGGGCGGCGCAGCCACATCGGGCAGAGTTCGGTGAGGAACAGCGCAATGAACAGACCGACCGGCACTGCGATCAGCATGGCAATGATTGAGGTGACGACGGTGCCGTAGATCGGCGCGATGGCGCCGAATCGCTCGGTCACCGGGTTCCAGCTCTCTTCGAAAAGAAAGCCGACGCCGAAGGTGCGCAGCGCCGGCAACGAGCCGTAAACCAGCGAAACAATGATCCCGCCGAGGATGACGAGAACCGTTACGGCGGCAGCGCGCGTGAGGTGCCGGAACGCGGCATCACCCAACCGCAGACGCTGGAGAACTCGGGCCCGATCGACTTGGCTGGCGACCGAGATCGTCCCGCCCTGCAACGTAACGTCAACCACAGGTGGCCTCCCGGCGGGTTGCATCCGGCTCTCCTTGGGCTTTCGTCCGTTCAGAGGAGCCGCTCAAGCGGCCTCCCGGCCGCAGCACAAGCCGCCTATGGATGGCGGTGGACAAGGAAAGGGCGCCCTAGGGCGCCCTTTCCCCACTGTGGTCCGATCAGTTTGTCATCGCGAAAATGGGCTTGCCATTCGCGTCCTTGATCTCACTCATCCAGGACTTCTCGACATCCGCGGCCACATTGGCTGGCATCGGAATATAGTCGAGCTCTTGGGCCATCTTGGCGCCGTTCTTGTAGGCCCAAGCAAAGAACTTCAGCGCCTCGCCGGTCGCGGCAGCATCGGAGGGCTGCTTGTAGATGAGGATCCAAGTCGCCGCCGTCATCGGCCACGAATTGTCGCCGGGCTGGTTGGCGAGGATCACGCCGTAACCGGGCTGCGATTTCCAGTTGGCGTTGGCTGCCGCCGCCTGGAATGCTTCCGAGGTCGGTGCCACCGTCTTGCCGGCCTTGTTGACCATCTTGGTGAAGGTCAGCTTGTTCTGCAGGGCATAGGCATACTCGACGTAACCGATCGAACCCTTGGTATTGCCGACATTTTGGGCAACGCCTTCGTTACCCTTGGCGCCGATGCCGACCGGCCATTGCACCGAGGTGTTGAAGCCGACCTTCGATTTCCAGTCGGCGTTCACGTCCGACAAGTAGTAGGCGAAATTGAAGGTGGTGCCCGAGCCGTCCGAACGATGCACGACGGCGATCGCCTGGCTTGTCAGCTTGGCTTTCGGATTGAGCTTCTTGATTGCCGGATCGTTCCAGGTCTTGATGTCGCCCATGAATATCTTGGCGAGCGTCGAGCCATCGATCATCAGTTCGCCCGGCGCGACGCCGTCGAGATTGACGACCGGCACGATGCCGCCCATCACCATCGGGAACTGGGCGAGACCGGCCTCATCGAGTTCCTTGCCCGGAAGCGGCGCATCGCTGGCGCCGAAGGTCACGGTCTTGGCCTTGATCTGCTTGATGCCGCCGCCGGAACCGATCGACTGATAGTTCAGCCCGTTACCGGTTTGCTTTTTGTAGGCGTCGGCCCATTTGGCGTAGATCGGATAGGGAAATGTGGCGCCGGCGCCGGAAATGTCAGCGGCGTTGGCGGGAACAAAAGCAGCGGCGGCGATGAAACCGGCGGCTGCCCATGTCGTCCAGTGTTTCACGGGGGCTCTCCATGTTGGCGGCCAAAAGCGTGCGCGGGGCTTGATGCCCGTGATTTCCGCCTTTGCGCCCGTGGTCCGGGCGGCCGCTGTTGCTTTAAGACGCTCTCCAAGACTGAGCTTCGGACAGGTTTTTTTGTTCACGTTGGATCGAGAGGTTCCGAAGTCGAGGCCAGTCATAGGCGTCGCATGTCACCGTTCTATAAACCTTTGGTGACATTCAGATGACAATTTAAGCGTTTGATTTTACGTCCAATTCGCTCGTCGACCGGAAATCGGCGGTGTGCAATGGCAGATGCATGGTGAAGGTGGCGCCCTCGCCCGGCGTGCTCTCGATGTTCAATCGGCCGCCATGGCGGGTGAGCACGTGCTTGACCAGCGCCAGGCCCAACCCGGTTCCGCCCTGGGCGCGGCTGTCGGCCACATCGACCCGGTAGAACCGCTCG
>PKXB01000035.1:0-129 GCA_003133345.1 Hyphomicrobiales bacterium
CACGGCCACAGGCACGTGCGAATTTGGGCACCGTTGAAATAACAAATTTTTCGCGCGATGCAAGAGAAATAGTTCTCAGCGCGCAAAACTTCCTTAACTTTTTCGCAAGCGGCCGGCGCGCGCCGGCCC
>PKXB01000035.1:202-3027 GCA_003133345.1 Hyphomicrobiales bacterium
GCATGATCTGGTCCGAAAACCGATTTCCACTTTTCGGGATCATGCGCTGGTGGCGGCAATCAACCTGAATTCGGCCGCCGGATCAAGTCCATAGCGAAGCTGCTGGGATTGATCTTGGTCATGGTCACGGCTGGCCGAAGCGGCGATGTTGCGGCCATGTCGATCGCCAGCACGCTCAAAGTCGCCCGGCAGTTCCTCGCCGCGCTCGTGGCCCTCGGCCTCGCCGCCGGCTTCGCCGCCAGGCTCGCCGGGCTTGGCGCTTGGTCGCCGGCCATCTGGGCCGCCGTCACCGTGCCGGTGCTGCTGGCCCTGCTGGCGGAGATCGTCACCAGCCTGCGCCGCGGCGATCTCGGGCTCGACATCGTCGCCGCGCTGTCGATGACGGCGGCGCTGCTCGTCGGGGAGAACCTCGCCGCCGCGATCGTCGCGCTGATGTATGCGGGCGGCCAGTACCTGGAGAGCTATGCCGAGCGGGCGGCCCGGCGCGAGATGACCGCCCTGTTGTCGCGGGTGCCGCGCACCGCCATGCGGCACCGGGACGGACGACTGGAGGAGGTCGCGCTCGACCTGGTCGTGCCCGGCGACCGGCTGCTGGTCCGGCAGGGCGACGTGGTGCCGGTCGACGGCACGGTGGTCGAGGGCGTGGCGGTGCTCGACCAGTCGGCGCTCACCGGCGAGTCGCTGCCGGCGCAGCAGCGCACCGGCGAATCGGTGCTGAGCGGCTCGACCAATGTCGGCGACGCCTTCGATCTCAAGGCCACGCGGCTGGCCGCGGAAAGCACCTATGCCGGCGTCGTCCGCCTGGTGGAGGCCGCCCAGCGCTCGCGCGCTCCGATGTCGCGGATGGCCGACCGCTACGCGATCATATTCCTGGCGGTGACCGCGGCACTGGCTGCTGCTGCCTGGGCGCTCACCGGTGACCCGATCCGGGCGGTGGCCGTGCTGGTGGTGGCGACGCCCTGTCCGCTCATCCTGGCGGTGCCGGTGGCCATCGTCGCCGGATTGTCGCGCGCCGCCAAGCTCGGCATCCTGATCAAAGGCGGCAAGGCGATCGAGACGCTGGCGCAAGTGCGCGCGCTGGTCATCGACAAGACCGGGACGCTGACCCACGGCCAGGCCAAGATCGTTTCCATCCGGGTGACCGACAGTATCACGCCCGACGGGCTGCTGCTGATCGCCGCCTCGCTCGACCAGGCCTCCAAGCACATCATCGCGCAGACCATCGTCGCCGAGGCGCGCGGCAAGGGTCTGGCGCTGGCGATCCCGACCGACGTGGTGGAAACGCCCGGCGAGGGCATTACGGGACGCGTCGACGGCCGCCTCGTCATGGTCGGGGGCGCTCACTTCATCGCCGGCAAGGTCGCAGACTCCGGCCTCACCACGCTGGGCCGCGACCGGCCGTCCGGCGCGCTCGCGGTCGCCGTCGCGATTGACGGCAAGCTCGCCGGCCTGATGATCCTGTCCGACGAGCTGCGCGCCGGCACACAAACGATGCTGGATGAGCTGCGCGCGCTGGGCATCGAGCGCATCGTGCTGGCGACCGGCGACCGCCATGAGGTCGCGGAGACGGTCGCCGCCGGTCTGTCGATCGACCTGGTGCGCTCGGAGCTCACGCCCGACCAGAAAATCCTGGTGGTGCTCTCGGAGCGCAAGAACGGCCCGGTGATGATGATCGGCGACGGCGTCAACGACGCGCCGGCTTTGGCGGCGGCCGATATCGGGCTGGCAATGGGCGCCAAAGGGGCGGCGGCCTCGGCCGAGGCGGCCGACGTGGTGTTGCTGGTCGATCAGCTCGACCGCGTGCTGCCCGCCATTCGAATCGCGCGCCGCTCGCGTTTCATCGCCTTGCAAAGCGTGATCGCCGGCATGGGGCTCTCCATCCTCGCCATGATCGCAGCGGCGCTCGGCTACATCGTGCCGGTCGAGGGTGCCCTGCTGCAGGAGGTGATCGACGTGGCGGTCATCTTCAACGCGCTGCGGGCGCTGCGCGGGTGACAAGGGGCGCGTTCATGTCTAGATGAACGCCATGACGAACGCGCATTCCGCCTCCGAAAATCCCTTGCTGACCGACTGGACCGGCCCGTTCGGCCTGCCGCCGCTGCCTGCGATCAAACCGGAGCATTTCCGCCCCGCCTTCGAGCGGGCGATGGCGGCGCATCGCACCGAGATCGACGCCATCGCCGCGAGTCCTTCGGCGCCCAGTTTCGACAACACCATCGAGGCGCTGGAGAAGAGCGGGCACGACCTCGATCGCGTCTCCAACGTCTTCTTTGTGCTGGCCGGCGCCGACACCGGCGACGAAATTGAGGCCGTCGAGCGCGAGATCTCCCCGCTGCTCGCCCGCCACAGCAACGCGCTCTATCTCAACGCGAAGCTCTATGCCCGCATCGCCGAGCTCTACCGCCGCCGCGAGGCGCTCGGGCTCTCGGACGAGCAGGCGCGCGTGCTCGACCGCTATCACACCCGCTTCGTGCGGGCGGGCGCCGCGCTTGACAAGCCGGCGCAGGATCGGCTCGCAACAATCAACGAGCGGCTGGCCAGCCTCGGTACCCAATTCGGGCAGAACGTGCTGGCAGACGAGAAGGCTTACGCCCTGGTGCTGGAGGAGGGCGATCTTGCCGGCCTGCCGGATTTTGCCCGCGCCGCCGCCCGTGCCGCCGCCGAGGAACGAGGGGCTACCGGCAAATACGCCATCACTTTGGCGCGTTCCTCGTGCGAGAGCTTTTTGCAGTTCTCGTCGC
This sequence comes from Hyphomicrobiales bacterium, assembly GCA_003133345.1. Taxonomy (GTDB): domain Bacteria; phylum Pseudomonadota; class Alphaproteobacteria; order Rhizobiales; family Xanthobacteraceae; genus Pseudolabrys. The sequence continues at coordinate 2,944 of PKXB01000035.1, forward strand.
GCCGCGACCTGCGTGAGAAAATCTTCCAGGCCTGGATCAAACGCGGCGAGAACGGCGGCGCTACCGACAACCGCGCGCTGATCG
>PKXB01000137.1:0-680 GCA_003133345.1 Hyphomicrobiales bacterium
AAGACGTTATCGGCACGGCGGCGTTGCCCAACACTGCCCACATTAATGCCTATAAAGTGGGAAATTGCCCATACTTTCGTGTGAAAGAAAAAAAGTTTTAATCCATAGAAATTAAAAGCCTTTAAAAATAGCCATTTACATAGTTGGGTGGAGCCCACCCATCCTGCCCATCTTTTTTAATGCCATTTTTTCTAATTGACGAATGCAAGTGGACTTGGTTCCCTTGGCGGCGAGCCCGCCGATTAGAGCGGGCCACCAGGAAACGCCGCCATGAACGATCAGATCCTCCAGGAGATCAGCGCATTCTGCCGCCAGCGCGGCTTGGCCGAATCCACCTTCGGCCGCCGCGCGGTCAATGACGGCAAGCTCGCCAACCGTCTGCGCAATGGCGGCCGCATCACCACCGACACGCTCGAGCGCATCCGCAGTTTCATGACGCGCAACGCCGATGCCGCGCCGGCGCGCCGCCGCGTGCTGTTCGACGCCAGCCCGCCCGCGGCCTTGCCCGTGCTCAAGCCGGCGGCGCCGCCGGTCGCCTCCGGCCACGCCGGCGACGACCCGCAACGCAATTTCCGCTTCTTCGACAACCGGCAGAAATATCTGCTGTTCGTGAACACCTGCAGCGAGAAATGGGAAATCGCGCAACGCGTCGGCATGGAGCTCGCCAATATCCATCCGCG
>PKXB01000137.1:775-41665 GCA_003133345.1 Hyphomicrobiales bacterium
GCGCACAGCTTCGAGCAGCAGATCACCGCGCTCGAGCCGTTCCTGGCCGAGAACTGGAAGGCGCGCGTGTCGCCGAAGAGCGGCAACCCGGTCTATGAGCGCCCGGTCATTTTGGTGATTTACCGCAACGATCACAAATTCCTGCTCGACCAGATCGTGCCTACGCCGGGTGGCACCGTCGCCGACTACGACCTGGTGATCGCCTCGCAGCCCTATCGGGCGCGCGCCTCGCTCGAGTTCAAGGCCAAGCGCGTGCTGGCGCCGCTCGCCCGCGCGCTCGGGCAGGGTGGGCGCATGATCGCGATCCATTCCTACGGGCGCGATCCCGGCATGGAGATCATCCACCAGGTCTGGCCGAACGACAATCCGTTCGTGCACAGCCGCCACGACCTGCTCAAGGAAGTGAAGCACGAGTTGGGCGCCGCCGGCCGCGATCTCAATTTCAACGCCTATTCCGACCAGCGCTCGCTGTTCCGCTACGACATGCACACATTGCCGTCGGAAATTTCATCCTCGATCGGCACCTCCACGCTGCTCGCCGCCTGGAACGCGGCGATCTACGTGGCGCAGATCGAGGACGACCGCCTGTCCGACGTCAACAGCGACCGCCGCTACATCGAGGCGACCCGCGATGTGCTGCAGAAGCAGGGCGGCTTGTGGTTTTACGACGAATCCTTCGTGATCTCCCACCGGCGCGAGTAACGCATGATCCCGAAAAGTGGGAACCTGTTTTCGGACAAGATCATGCGCAAACAAAATGTGCGAAGCAAATGATCCCGAATTTCGCGCGCACGTTCTCGCTCGAGGCGACACGGCCGAACGCAGNNGCCGACTTGCAGAATTTACTCGCCAGCCTGCGCGGTGAAGCCGATGTGCGCCGGCTGTTGGTCATCGGCGGTGACGTCGATACGTCGGGCCCGTTCCCCGACGCGCTGGCGGTGATCCAGAAAGGCCGCTTGCGCGAGGCCGGCATCGAGGAGATCGGGATCGGCGCCTATCCGGAGGGCCATAACCGCATTGCGGCCGGCCGACTCGCAGTCGCGCTCGATGAGAAGATCGCCACCGCCACCGCGCACGGCCTGGGCGTCCATATCGTGAGCCAATTCTCGTTTTCACCCGAGCATATCCTGGCCTGGCTCAAGCAGCTGCGCGCCTGCGGCATCACCAAGCCGGTGAAGGTCGGCGTGGCCGGCCCCACCAGCGTGCCCGGACTCATGCGCTACGCCAAGCGCTGCGGCGTCAACGCATCGCTGCGCGGCCTAATGGCGGGCGCGGCGGCGGGCCTCATCGGCCATGTCGGGCCGGACCGCATCATTGAGACGCTCAGCGTGGCCGGCGATCTGGGCGATGCCGCGCCGCATTATTTTTCATTCGGTGGCGTGCTTGAAACCGCGCGCTATGCTTGCGCAACGTCAAGACGGCTCGCCGCCGGGCATGCTATGGCAGAGCCAAATCCAAACTAGCGCACGATCCCGAAAAGTGGATACCGGTTTTCGGATTAGATCATGCGCAAAGAAAACTGTCCCGCGGCGCAACCGGCCCGCGGACGCACCTCGGAGGAAACCATCATGCAACGAACCAAGCCGCCATTCCGCGCCGACCATGTCGGCAGTCTACTGCGTACCGCGCCGATCAAGCAGGCGCGCGCGCAGCGCGAGAAGGGCGAGATCGACGCGGCCCAGCTTAAGGCGGTCGAGGACCGCGAGATCGAGAAGATCATCAAGAAGCAGGAGGAGATCGGGCTCAAACTCGTCACCGACGGCGAATTCCGCCGCTCCTGGTGGCACTTCGATTTTTTCAGCATGCTCGACGGCGTTGAACTCTATGAGCTCGATCACGGCATCCAATTCCATGGCGTGCAGACCAAGATGCAGAGCGTCCGAGTCAAGGGCAAAATCGGCTTCTCCAATCACCCGATGCTGGAGCACTTCAAGTTTCTAAAGGCCCACACCAAGGTGATGCCAAAGATGACGATCCCGTCGCCGGGCGTGATGCATTTTCGGATTGAACCAGGCGCTGTAGCCAAGGAGTATTACGCGAGCCGCGACGCCATCTTCGACGATCTTGCAATCGCCTATCAGAAGGCGATCAAGGCTTTCTACGACGCCGGCTGCCGCTATCTGCAGCTCGACGAGGTGAACTTCACGTATCTGTGCGATCCCAAGCTGCGCGCCCAGGTCGCCAACCGCGGAGACGATCCTTCGCGGCTGCCGGCGATCTACGCCGCGATGATCAACGCCGCGATCTCCGACATTCCACCCGGCATGACCATCGCCATGCATCTGTGCCGCGGCAATTTCCAGTCCACCTTCGTGGCCTCCGGCGGCTACGAGCCGGTGGCGGAAATCCTGTTTAATACCATCAACGTGCACGGCTATTTCATGGAATACGACAGCGACCGCGCCGGCGGCTTCGAGCCGCTGCGGCTGGTGCCGAAGGGCAAGACGGTGGTGCTCGGCCTGGTCACTTCGAAAAGCGGGCGGCTGGAATCGAAAGACGACATCAAGCGCCGCATCGACCAGGCGGCCAAATTCATTNNTCGCCGCAATGCGGCTTTGCCTCCACCGAGGAAGGCAATACGCTGGCCGAGGACGAGCAATGGGCGAAGCTGCGGATGATTGTGGAGGTCGCCAAGGAAGTTTGGGGATAGACTTTGTCATGGCCGGGCTTGTTCCGGCCATCTCGCTTAGGTAGGCACGGTGTTGCCTTCCTAAGCGAGATCACCGGGTCACGCCGCGTCGCGGCGGCCCGGTGATGACAGGGTAAGGAAATGCCCCTAAACGCCGACAAACTCCTGGCGCTGAAAATCCCCGCGGTCGAGCACAGCTACGGCCCGAAGGATTGCATGCTCTATGCGCTCGGTCTCGGGCTTGGCCAGGACCCGCTCAATGCCGACGAACTCGCCTTCGTTTACGAAAAAAACCTCAAAGTGCTGCCGACCTTCGCCCTGATGCAGGGCTATGCGGCCTATTGGCTGCGCCAGCCCGAACTCGGCGTCACCTGGGCCAAGGTGGTGCATGGCGAACAGGGCCTGGTGCTGCATCAGCCGGTAGCGCCGCAGGGCACGGTGATCGGGCGCACTCGCATTGTGGACGTGGTGGACAAGGGCGCGGGCAAGGGCGCGCTGGTTTATTCCGTACGGGAGATCAGCGACAAGGCGAGCGGCCGCCTGCTCGCCACTTTGACGCAGACTACGTTTTGCCGCGCCGACGGCGGCTTTGGCGGACCCAAGCGCGAAACGCCGCCGCCCCATGCCCTACCGCGGCGCGCGCCGGATTTGACCTGCGACCTGCCGACCCGGCCGGAAATGGCGCTGATCTACCGGCTGTCCGGCGACGTGAACGCGCTGCATGTCGATCCGGAATTCGCCAAGGCCGCCGGCTTCCCGCGTCCGGTTTTGCATGGCCTCGCGAGTTTCGGGGTCGCCGGCCATGCGCTGCTCAAGACGGTTTGCGGCTTTGATCCGGCGAGGTTGACCGCGATGGCCGCGCGGTTCTCGGCGCCGGTCTATCCCGGAGAGACCATCCGCACCGAGTTCTGGCGCGACAATGATAAGGATCTGGGCGTGGTAAGCTTCCGCGCGCGGGTGGTGGAGCGCGACGTGATCGCGATCGACTATGGCCGCGCCCAAGTGGCGCCCAAGTGAATGGATGAAGTGAAAGAGTCATGAGTAAACCCAGCGCCGACACGGACGAGTTCGCCGACATCCGCGAGCAGGTCGCCGCGCTATGCGCCAAGTTCCCCGGCGAATACTGGCGCGCGCTCGACCGCGAGCGCGGCTATCCGACCGATTTCGTCACCGCGCTGACGAAAGCCGGCTATCTCGCCGCGCTGATCCCGGAGGAATTCGGCGGCAGCGGGCTGGGCATCAGCGCGGCCGCCGCGATCCTCGAGGAAGTGCACGCGTCCGGCGGCAACGGCGCTGCCTGCCACGCGCAGATGTATACGATGGGCACGATCCTGCGGCATGGCAGCGCCAAGCAGAAGAAGAACTATCTGCCGAAGATCGCCAGCGGTGAATTGCGCCTGCAAGCCTTCGGCGTCACGGAACCGACCTCGGGCACCGACACGCTCAGCCTACGCACGACGGCGCGGCGCGAGGGCAACGACCACTATGTCATCAACGGCCAGAAAATCTGGACCTCGCGCGCCGAGCATTCCGACCTGATGCTGCTGCTGGCGCGCACCGAGCCCAAGGAGAAGACCAAGAAACGCACCGATGGCCTGTCGGTGTTTCTGGTGGACATGCGGCTGGCGCAAAGCACCAGCATCACCATCAATCCGATCCGCACCATGATGAATCACGCGACAACGGAAGTGTTCTTCGATGACCTGCGCGTGCCGGCGGAAAATATGATCGGCGAGGAAGGCCAGGGCTTCCGCTACATCCTGGCCGGCATGAACGCCGAGCGCATTCTGATCGCGGCGGAATGCATCGGCGACGCCAAATGGTTCATCGACAAAGCGACGCAATATGCCAAGGAGCGCGTGCTGTTCGACCGGCCGATCGGGCAGAACCAGGGTGTGCAGTTCCCGATCGCGCGCGCTTATGCGCAGATGCGCGCCGCCGAATTGATGGTGCACGAGGCCGCGCGCCAATATGAAGCCGGGGCCGATATCGGGCCCGAGGCCAATATGGCGAAGCTGTTGGCCGCCGACGCCTCCTGGTTCGCAGCCGACATGTGCGTGCAGACTTTCGGCGGCTTCGGCTTCGCCGAGGAATACGACGTCGAGCGCAAGTTCCGCGAAACCCGGCTCTATCAGGTGGCGCCGATCTCCACCAACATGATCCTATCGTATCTCGCCGAGCACGTGCTCGGCCTGCCGCGCTCGTATTGAAATGGCTTTGCCGCTCGAAGGCCTGCTGGTCGTCTCGGTCGAACAAGCCGTGGCGGCGCCGCAGTGCACCTGCCGGCTGGCCGATGCCGGCGCGCGCGTGATCAAGGTCGAGCGGCCGGAAGGCGACTTCGCCCGCCGCTATGACGCTCTGGTGCACGGCGAGAGCGCTTATTTCGTCTGGCTCAATCGCGGCAAGCAGTCCGTCGTGCTCGATCTGGGCCAAGCCGCCGATAAGGCGGTGCTGGAGGCGATGCTCGCCAAGGCCGACGTGTTCGTGCAGAACCTCAAACCCGGCGCAATCGGCAAGCTTGGCTTTGCCGTCACGCGGTTGCGCAAGGATTATCCCCGCCTGATCTGCTGCTCGATCTCCGGCTATGGTGAGAGCGGCCCTTACGCCCAGCGCAAGGCCTACGACATGTTGATCCAGGCGGAATCCGGCCTCGCCTCGATCACTGGCGGCCCGGAAGCGCCGGCGCGCGCCGGCGTGTCGGTCGTCGACATTGCCGCCGGCATGAACGCCTATGAGGCGATCCTGGAAGCGCTGCTGGCGCGCGCGCGCACCGACGCGGGCGCCGCGATTGCAGTCTCGATGTTCGATGCCATGACGGACTGGATGGCGGTGCCGCTGCTGCAGCACGAAGGCGGCGATACGCCGAAACGCATCGGTCTCGCGCACACCTCGATCTCGCCCTACGGCGCCTTCAAGACCCGCGACGCCGGCGACGTGCTGATCTCGATCCAGAACGATCGCGAATGGCTCGTGCTCGCGGAACATGTCATCGGCGACAAGCGACTCGCCGCCGACCCTAATTTCGCCACCAATGTCGAACGTATGAAGCGCCGCGCCGAAACCGACGGCCGCGTCGCTGCCGCGTTCGCGGCGGTGGACGTCGTGCCGCTGGTGGAGAAGCTCACGCGCTACGATATTGCCTTCGGCGTCATTAACGATCTGAATTTGCTGGCCCGCCATCCGCATTTGCGGCGCGTCAGCGTCGGCACACCGACTGGCCCGGCCAGCATGCCGGCGCCGGCGGCGATCCATGACGGCGTGCCGCGCAAGCTTGGCGCGGTGCCCGCGCTCGGCGAGCACAGCGACATCATTCGCAAAGAGTTTTCCTCGAAATAGCGATCAATCGATGGCGTGGGCCGCGGCTTGCGTCAGCTTTGTGCCCGGTGCCTGCTTCGCGACGCGGATGATCAGCACCAGCGGGATCGTCGCCAGCGTCAGGATCATCAGCAGCTTGAAATCGTTGAGATAGGCGATCATCGCCGCCTGCTGGGTGACGATCTGGTCGAGGATGGCGCGGCCGAGATCGCTGTTGACGTTCAGGTTGGCCGTCACGTCCTGCATCTGCAGCGCATCGTTGAACGGCGTCACGCCTTCGACAATGCGTGCGTGCATCACCGTGGTCGCGCTGGTCAGGTTGGCGATCATCATGGAAATGCCGACCGATGAACCGATATTGCGGATTAGCGTCAGGATCGAGGTGCCGCTGTTGCGCAGGTCCCCGGGCAGCGTCAGGAACGCAGCAGTCGTGATCGGCACGAACAGCAGGCCGAGGCCGATGCCCTGCACGACGCTGGTGATGACGATCGTCCGTTGCGTGACGTCGAGCGAAAATCCGGTCATGTAGTAAAGCGTCCCGCCGGTGAGCAACAAGCCGAGCAGGATGAGATAGCGCGTCTCCAGCAGCCGCATCAGCCGCGGCGCCACCATCATGGTCAGTAGCGTGCCGACGCCGCGCGAGCCGAGCAGGAAGCCGGCGGTCTGGATCGGAAAGCCAAGCAGGTTCTGCATGAACGGCGTCACCAGCGCCATGGTGCCGAACAGCACCACGCCGATCACCACCATGAACACGCAGCCGCTCACGAAGTTGCGGTCCTTGAACAGTTCGAAGCGTACGAACGGTTCCGGCGTCGTCAGCGAATGGGCAAAGAAGTAGTAGAAGCCGGCCGCCGATATGATCGTCTCGATCCAGATCTCGCTGGCGCCGAACCAGCCGACTTGTTCGCCGCGATCGAGCAGCAATTGCAGCGAGCCGATGCCGACCGCGAGCGCCAGGAACCCGAACCAGTCGAAGCGCAAATGCTCGTGGCGCTTCGTCTCCTCCATGAACAGCAGCATGCCGATCACGGTGCCGACGCCGATCGGCAGATTGATCAGGAACACCCAGTGCCNNAATTGTCGGTGAGCCAGGCGCCCAGCGTCGGGCCCATGATCGGCCCCAGCATGACGCCGATGCCCCAGATCGCCATCGCCGAGCCGCGTTCCTGCAGCGAATAGGCGTCGAGCAGCACCGACTGCGACAGCGGCACCAGCGCCGCGCCGGCCATGCCCTGCAACAGGCGGAACAGCACCATCTGCTCGATGTTCTGCGCTAGCGCGCATAGGAACGAGGCAACGGTGAAGCCGGCGACGCAGATGATGAACAGTATCTTGCGGCCGAAGCGGTCGGCCAGCCAGCCGATCGGCGCGGTCATGATGGCGGCGGCGACGATATAGGAGGTGAGCACCCAGTTGATCTGGTCGAGCGAGGCCGACAGCGAGCCCTGCATATAGGGCAGCGCGACGTTGGCGATGGTGGTGTCGAGCGCCTGCATGATGGTCGCAGTCATGGCGCACACCGTGATCAGTGTACGCCGCAGCTTCGGCGACATCGACGCGAAATGCGCCGGGCTCATTTCGCGTCTTTTGCCGGCGCCGACAGGAACGGCAGCCGGCTGTGGCCGGTGTCGATGTCGACGACGACGCTCATGCCCGAGCGCAGCAGGTGGGTGTCCTCGTCCTTGTCGAAGGCGATGCGCACCGGAACGCGCTGCACCACCTTAACCCAGTTGCCGGTCGCATTCTGCGGCGGCAGGATCGAGAACTGCGAGCCGGTGCCGGGGCTCACCGCAATCACCGTGCCCTTGAAGGTGTGGTCGGGGAAACTGTCGACGTCGAGAGCCGCCTTCTGTCCGACGCGCAGATAGGTGATGTCGGTTTCCTTCGGATTGGCGTCGACCCAGGGTGTCTGGTCGTCGATCACGCTCAGGATCGGTGTGCCGGCGGCGATGAAGCGGCCGAGCTGGATATTGTCCACCTGCGTGGCGATGCCGGAGATCGGCGCGCGCACCAGCGTGTGGTCGTAGTCGCGCTGCGCCTGGTCGAGCGCGGCCTTGGCCAGCGCATAGGGCGGAAACTTTTCGATCGGCAGATTAGGCTCGCCGAGCAATTGGTTGAGCGTATCATCGCGCTGCTGGGCGGTGAACTGCGCCTGCAATTGCGCGGTCACCAGCGCGCCCGCCGAAGTATCGAGGTCGGCCTGCGAGCCGGCCTGCGTGCTCAACAGTTTGCTCTTGCGGTCGACGTCGCGCTGCTTGAGCTCGACGCTTTGCGCCGCCAGGCCAGCCAGCGTGCTGAGCGATTTGAAATTGCTCGTGAGCTTGTTGTAGTCGGTACGCACCGACGCGAGCTTGGCCTGCGCCTGCTCCAGCGCCAAATGGTAGGGCTCACGGTCGAGCGTGAATATCTCGTCGCCGGGAGTGACATGCTGACCCTCGCGCACGGCGACGTGGATGATCTTGCCCGATATATCCGGCGTGATCAGCACCTTCTGTGCGCCGACATAAGCGTTGTCGGTCGAGATATAGCGGCCGCCCAAGAGATAGATCCCGATGCTGGCCAACAAGGCGATCGCCGGCAGCACGACCAGCAGGATCATGCGCAGGCGCTTGCGGCCGGCGCGCGCGAATAGGCGGGACTTCTCGGACGCCGGGGTGTCCGCCGCCGGCGCCGCCTTGGCCTCCGGAGCCGGAACGATCTTGAGAGGCTTTTCACTCATGACGATTAACCTGCGGCGGCCTCTTGTTGTGTCGGACTGCGATTGATCGCGGCGCGCAGGTTTTCTTTGACCAGCCCAAGATCGCGCAGCATGCGCTCGCTCGTCTTGGCATCAAGGCCGGCGAGCACCGTCCCCATCATGTCCTCGCCGAGGACGGTGAGCCGTTCGAGCAGCGGCCGCGCGGCCGGCGTGAGGAATAGCCGGTTGGCGCGCCGATCGTTTGGATCGGCGCGGCGCTCGATAAGTCCGTTGTCGCTCAGGCGGTCGAGCAGACGGGTCAGCGTGATCGGCTGCAGGTCGAGGAGTTCGGCGAGTTCCGACTGCTTGAGGCCCTCGGAGCGGTCGAGGCGGAACAGCACCGCCCATTGCGCGCGGGTCATGCCGTATTGGCGCGCCCGCTGGTCGGCATAGGTCTTCAGCAGCCTGGCTACCTCCATGATCATAAAGGCGATTTCGCGCTGGACAGTAGGCACGGGAAGGGCTCCACATTTTCTAGGCGAGCTTATAATAAGCAAGCTCATTATTTTCGCAAGTGGTCAATCAGCCAAGTGGCCAATCAGTTATGGCTCGGTCAGGCGTTTAGGGCCTTGGTGACGACGCCGCGATCGTCGGGCAGAGTCGCGGCCCAGGAAACTGCAAGGGACGGAAACAAAATGGACATCGGCTTTATCGGACTGGGCAACATGGGAGCGCCGATGGCGCGCCGGCTGATCGAGGCCGGGCACAAGCTCATCGTCTACGACACCCGCAACGACGCGGTCGCGCCGCTGGTGGCGCTGGGCGCGCAGTTGGCGGCCTCGCCGGCCGATGTCGCCGACCGGGTCGAGACGGTGATGGCAAGTCTGCCGTCGGTGCCAATCTCCGCGAAGGTCGCAACCGGCGAGGGCGGTGTCATCCACGGCAAACGCATCAAGCGCTACATCGATCTGTCCACCACCGGCTCGCGCGCGGCGGCGGAGATAAGCGCTGCGCTGGCCAAGAAAAATATCGTGCAGATCGACTCACCGGTCAGCGGCGGCGTCGGCGGCGCCAACAAGGGTACGCTCGCGGTCATGGTGTCCGGGCCGCAAGCCGACATCGACGTGGTGAAGGATGCGCTTAGCGTTTTCGGCAAGGTGTTCGTGATCGGCCACAAGCCCGGCATGGCGCAGACCATGAAGCTCGCCAACAATTTTCTGTCCGCCACCGCGATGGCGGCGACCTCGGAAGCTGTGGCGATGGGGGTCAAAGCCGGGCTCGATCCGGCGGTGATGATCGACGTCATCAATGCCGGCTCCGGGCGTAACACCGCCTCAACCGGCAAGTTTCCCAGCACGATCCTGCCGCGAACATTCAACTACGGTTTCGGAACCGCGCTGATGCTCAAGGACGTGCGGCTGTGCGTCGAAGAGGCTAAGGCGCTGGACGTTCCCAATGAAGTGATGAGCGCCGTCCTCGATCAATGGGAGCTCACCAATACGGAGTTCGGCGGCGACTCGGATTTCACCGCCATCGTTAAAATGATCGAGCGTCGCGCCGGAGTCATCGTGGGCAAAGCGGGAAACAAGCCATGAGCGACGACATCCACGAGGTCTATGCCGTGCGCTACGCCGAGCATGCGCGCATGCGCTCGGAAAACTACATTTTCGGCGACCCGCACGACGAGATGACCTCGATCTCTTATTACGTCTGGGTGATCAAAGGCTCGTACGGCACTTTCGTGGTCGACACCGGCTTCGATGAACTGGCGGCGAAGGAGCGCGGGCGCAAGATCGTTCATCCGGTCGGCGAGGGGCTCAAGGCGCTCGGCGTCCAGCCCGACAAGGTGAAGCACGTGATCGCCACCCACATGCATTGGGATCATGCCGGCAATTACGACCTGTTCCCGAATGCGCGCTATCACATCCAGGACACCGAGATGGCCTATGCCACCGGACGCTGCATGTGCCATCAGGTGCTGCGCATGCCGTTCAGCGAGAGCGACGTGCACGCCATGATCGGCAAGATTTACGCCTATCGCGTCGATTTCCACGACGGCGTGGAAGAGCTGGCGCCCGGCATCACCGTGCACAAGATCGGCGGCCACTCCAAGGGCCTGCAATGCGTGCGGGTGAAGACCCGGCGCGGCTATGTCGTGCTCGCTTCCGACTGCTGCCATCTTTACTCGCACATCGACGAGGGCCGCGTGTTCCCGATCACCTATTCTGTCGGCGATACGCTCGAGGGCTATAAGACGCTGCAGAAGCTCGCCTCATCGCGTCATCACATCATTCCGGGGCACGATCCAACGGTTCTCGATCTCTACCCGGCGGCGAACGCTGAGCTGAAGAATTGGGTTTGCCGGCTCGATGTGGCGCCGAAGGTCTAGGCTAATCCCAATTCCGCGAACGCATTGCTGTGATGCTCGGCGCTGTCGGGCGAAAAGCAGCAGAACACCACGCGTGTAATGCCGCGCGGGTGCGCGGCGATTTCCGACGCCACGGTGCCGACCGCGATGCGCGCGGCGAGATCGGCGGGAAAACGATAGATGCCGGTGGAGATCGCCGGATAGGCGATTGAGCTAAGCGAATTAGCGGCGGCGAGATCGAGCGCGCTGCGATAGCAGCCCGCCAGCAGCCCTTCCTCATCCGATCCGCCGCCCTGCCAGACCGGGCCGACCGTGTGGATGACGTGCTTCGCCTTCAGCCGGTGGCCGCCGGTGATCTTGGCGCTGCCGGTCTCGCAGCCGCCGAGCATGCGGCATTCCGCCAGCAGCTCCGGCCCGGCCGCGCGGTGGATGGCGCCATCCACGCCGCCGCCGCCCAAGAGCGAACGGTTGGCGGCGTTGACGATTGCTCCAACGTCGAGCGTGGTGATGTCGGCGACCAGGATATCGAGCCGCGTTGCGCCGATCTCGGCGCTGAGCAATGGCGGGGCTGCGGCGTTCATGGCGGATAGTCTATCACGCCCACTCGGCGCTGACTTCGGCCTGCAAATCGACGGTGCCGCGCACGCCGATGTCGTCGAAATGCGCGTCGAGGAATCGCCGCGCAGCGCGCTTCCCGTTGGTGCGCAGCATCTCAAAGAAATCGTAGTCGGTGTTGAGGCGGCCGTCCGCGTTGAGCTGCTTGGCGGAGGAATCGAGCGCGATCCGGTGCATGTTGATGCGCCGATACTTGCCGGGCCCCAGCCCGCGCGTCAGGCGGCCCTGATCGATCAACCGCGTCACGAATTCGATGGCGCGCAGCTCACCCATGAGCGGGGAATTGAACGTGATCTCATTCAGGCGACTCATGATGTCCCGGCTGGAGGTCGGCGTGGCGTGGCGCACGACCGGATTGATTTGAATGAGCAGCACGTCCTCGGTTTGGGTCGTGCGGAAGAGCGGGAAGATCGATGGATTGCCGAGATAGCCGCCATCCCAATAGGGCACGCCGTCGATCTCGACCGCCCGAAACAGCAGCGGCAGGCAGGCGGACGCCAGGATGACATTGGCGTCGATCTTCTCATGCGGGAAAATGCGCAGCCGCCCGGGTTGCACGTTGGTGGCGCTAACGAACAGCTGCGGGGTCGGGGACTTCCTGATGGCGTCGAAATCGACGAAACGCTCGATCAGCTCCTTCAACGGATTGATGTTGAGCGGATTGAAATCGTAGGGCGACAAATATTGCGATACCGCCTTAAACCAGATTCCCATCGGCGAATCTTCCAGCGGCATAAAAGAGAACAAGCGATCGATGGCCTTGCGCTGCAGGTCGGGCAGACCGCCGCCAAGGCTGGCGGCGCGCCAGAAATCGGCCAGCCGCTTGCGCGCTTCCTCGCGTCCGCCTCGCGCTAGCCCGTCGGCCAGCATCACGGCGTTGACGGCGCCGGCGGAAGCGCCGGTAATGCCTTCGATCTCGAGCCGCCCGTCGTCGAGCAGGTGATCGAGCACGCCCCAGCTGAAGGCGCCGAACGCGCCGCCGCCTTGCAGCGCAAGATTGATGCGCTTGGGCGCGGGAGCAGGCGGCGGATCGCCGCGAATGGCGCGAACGATGGATTTAATCATTGGTCGCCGCCGTTACGGGCGCTCACTGCGCGACCCAGCCGCCGTCGATCGAATAGGCCGAGCCGGTGATGGTCGCCGCCGCGTCGCTCGCCAGGAACACCGCCAGCGCACCGATGCTTTCCGGCGTGGTGAACTTGTGCATCGGCTGCTTCTCCGACAGCAATGCGATTTCTTCCTCGCGCACCGTTTTTCCGGATGCCTTGGCGCGATCGTCGATCTGCTTTTGCACCAGCGGCGTGAGCACCCAGCCNNCAGATGGCGTTGCAGGTGATGCCGGCATTGGCGGTCTCGAGCGCCACCACCTTGGTCATGCCGACCAGGCCGTGCTTGGCCGACACATAGGCGACCTTCTGCGCGCTGGCCACCAGCCCGTGCGCCGAGGCGATGTTGAGGATGCGGCCCCATTGCCGCTTCTTCATGCCGGGCACCGCCGCGCGGATGGTGTGGAACGACGACGACAGATTGATGGCGATGACGGCATCCCATTTTTCGATCGGGAAGTCCTCAATATTGGCCACGTGCTGGATGCCGGCATTGTTCACCAGCACGTCGAGCGCGCCGAAGCTCTTTTCGGTCGTCTTGATCATCTCGGCGATCTCGGCCGGCTTGCTCATGTCGGCGCCCGAATAGAGCGCCTTGATGCCGAACTCCTTTTCCAGCCCGGCGCGTTCATTCTCAATCGCCGCCGCTTCGCCGAAGCCGTTGAGCATGATATTGGCGCCGTCGGCGGCCAGCGCGCGGGCGGTGGCGAGCCCGATGCCGGAAGTGGAGCCGGTGACCAGCGCGGTTTTGCCTTTCAACATGGCAGTCCTCGTTGCAAGCGGCCTAAAAATGGCCAGTTATGCGGTTGGGAAGCGGGCGACGGAACCTGCCTCTATTTTTGTTGCAGTGCAATATGCATGTTCGCGCGTTCGCGATACAACGGCTAAACCGTTAGACTTGCGTATGAAGGTGAATCGATCTTTGGCCAAAAAAGCTCACGCCCACGCGGTGTTCCCGGCGCCAGGTCACGACCACGAGCGTTGCGCCAGCGATGCGATCGCGCACGCCGAGGCGATCTGCGCCGCGCGTGCGGGGCGCCTGACGCCGATCCGCCGCCGCGTGCTGGAGGCGCTGCTGGCGAGCCACCAGCCGCTCGGCGCCTATGAGTTGATCGACCGGCTGGCGCTGCGCGGCGCGCGGCCGGCGCCGATCACCATCTACCGCGCGCTCGATTTCCTGCGCGAGCAGGGGCTGGTCCACCGCATCGAAAGCCGCAACGCCTTCATCGCCTGCGTGCAAAATCACGCCAGCGCCGATCCGGTGGTGTTCCTGATCTGCGAGCAATGCGGCACCGTGGGCGAGGCGGCCAGCGCGGCGGTCGCCGATACCATCCGAACCGCCTCGCGCGCCGCCGGCTTCACGCCGAAAACGCCGGTGATCGAGATCTCCGGCATCTGCGCGCATTGCAAATAAAACCTTGTCATTGCCGGGCTTGACCCGGCAATCTATGAAGCAGCGCAACACAGACAGTCTTACGTAAGCTCGTCACGAGTGGACTGTCATCATGGATGCCCGGGTCAAGCCCGGGCATGACAGGTAGAGAGTTGCGCGATAAGACATTCGCCAGCCGCCGGAAATCCCCATCGCATGTCGCCCGCGTCCCATCACGTCACCCGCCCGCTCGATGCGCTGGCCGCGGCCATCGTGGTGGTGCTGTGTCTGTCCTGGGGCTTCAACCAGGTCGCCACCAAGCTCGCCATCCACGACATCCCGCCGCTCACGCAAGCCACCATCCGTTCGGTGATCGCCGCGCTGATCGTCGCCGGCTGGTGCAGGCTGCGCGGCATTCCGCTGCTCACGCGCGACGGCACGCTCGCCGCCGGCATTGTCGCCGGCGTGTTCTTCGCCATCGAATTCATTCTGATTTATCAGGGCCTGGTCTACACGACGGCGACGCGCGCGGTGCTGTTCATTTACCTCGCGCCGTTTTTCGTTGTGCTCGGCGCGCGCATTTTCCTGCCGGCCGACCGTTTCCACCTGCCGCAATGGCTCGGGCTCACGCTGTCCTTCGCCGGCATGCTGGTGGCGTTCGGCCTGCCGACGCCGGCGGTGGATTCGCGCCAGATGCTCGGCGACGTGATGATGGTCGGCGCCGCGCTGTTCTGGGCGGCGACTACGCTGCTGACCAAGGCGAGTTCGCTCAACCGCGTCACCGCCGAAAAGACGATGCTCTATCAGCTCGTAGTCTCGGCGCCGATCATGGCGGTAGCGGCGTTCGTTTTCGGCGAGCGCATCACGCAGGTGCCGTCGGCACTCGCGCTCGGTGCG
The DNA here is from genome assembly GCA_003133345.1 of Hyphomicrobiales bacterium. GTDB lineage: Bacteria > Pseudomonadota > Alphaproteobacteria > Rhizobiales > Xanthobacteraceae > Pseudolabrys. The sequence continues at coordinate 15,755 of PKXB01000137.1, forward strand.
CTCGCCTATCAGACCGTTTGGGTCGTCAGCATCACCTTCGTGGTCTGGTACGCGTTGGTGCGGCGCTATTCGGCCAACCGGCTTTCCGCTTTCACATTCCTGACGCCGCTGTTCGGCGTCGCCGCCGGTCATCTGGTGCTGGGCGAGCCGTTGACGCCCGCATTCGCCGCCGCCGTGGCGATGGTCGCCGGCGGGCTGGTGCTGGTGAACCGGACGCGGTGACCGCCCTATTTAAGTCGGAGCGGCGCTTGCTTTGAGTGCACTGGCCGCCATCGCGTAGCCGCCCATCGCGCCGTCGATGAAGTGCACGTGGTTTGATTTGGTCGGCGACGGTGTGAAGCAGGTCATCATCGCCGCGTGCTGGCGGTGCGTGCCATAGCGCACGATTTTTCTGGCCGCGCAGCCGGCCAGATGCCGCTCGATCTCGTCCGCCAGTTCCGGCGTGCAATCGAGCACCATGCGCAGCGCATCGTCGAATTTCCGGAAATCCGAATTGTCGACCACCTCGCTGGTGTATTTCGCCGGAATGAAGCTGCCGACCTTGATGCTGAAATGCATGATCAGAAAATAAAGCAACGTCCACGCCAGCACCTTGATCTTGCGCACGCGCACCGACTCGCCCGGACGGCGCGACGCGCGCGCCTCGAGGTCGGCGCCGGCCGGCGGCCAGGTGAGGCGCAGCCGCTGGGCCGCCACCGGCCGCGACGCGTCCGGCGTTCGCTCCACGAGCCTTGCGATGGGCTCGATCGCGGCGCGGAACGCATCCCCGCTTGCCCGGGGTGCGGGTGCGACCACCAATGAGAGCACCACGCCGCGCGACGCCGGGATTTCCTCATAGCGGCATGACAGCCCGGAGAGGTCGGGGTGCGCGCCGGGCGCGCCGGCGCGACCGCGATGTCGCCGCGCTTCATCGCGGCGTCCGCCCAGGCGATGCCGCCGCCCGCGAACATGGCAATCGAAATGTTCTGCGACGGCGCATAGCGGGCGACGCGGACGTCGAACCCGTGCGCGCGGATATCAGCGACCGGCACCATGCCGATCCGCAAGGTGAGATCGAGGTCCTCCTTCACCCAGGTCGCGGTTTCGGCGAGCGCCTGCCGCGCTGCTGCTGCGGCCTCGGCCGCCACCGCGAAGCTGGCGCCGTCGCCGCCGAACACGAACGGGAAATCGCGATTTGCGAGCGCATTGGTGATGGCGACAATCACCGCGGCGCCGGCCATGTTGACGGCCTTGTAGCGATTCTCGGCGATGGCCTTGGTCGATTGCATCACGTCGGCGACGCCGACCATCCAGTCGCCCGGCAGCGGCGCAAACAGCCTCGGGTCCATCACGCGGGTGAAGTCGCGCAGAATCGGCAGGCTTTGGTAGAAGCCGTCGGTCGGCATGGTGGCACCCATGGCCGGGATATTATCCCACAAGGATGCCTGTCCCCAGAGCTACATCCAGCCGCCGCCATCCGTCGCGCGGTTGGCGACGCTGGCTTCTTCCAGATCCAATTCGTATTCGATGCGCCGGCGTGCGTCGTCGGTGATCTTACCGTCGCGTAAGAGCTGATAGATGAAATCGCGCTCGGCTTCGATCAGCTCGGTCTTGATCTTGGCGGTTTGGCGCATGTGATCGAGACCCTCGGTCAAGTTCACAGGGAGTATCTGCACGCGGCTTTGATGGCGCGTGCGCAAATGCGCGATCGCTTCGGCCGGCAGTCCGCAATTTTTGATGGCTTTCTCCAGCCGTTTCTCGACCTGCTTGAGCGCGGCCTGGCGCGCGCGCAGCTCGTGCTTGATCTCGTTCTTGCGCTCTTTCTTGCCGAGGTGAGTCAGCCCGAGCCAGCGCACCACCAGAGGCAACATCAGCCCTTGCCCAACAATCGTGACGATGATGACGCCGAAGGTCACGTATTGGATCAGTTCGCGATGCGGGAATGGTTGGCCATTGGCGAGCACGTAGGGAATGGCGAGCGCGGCCGCGAGCGAGACCACGCCGCGCACGCCGGTGAACGACAGCAAAAACGGTCCCTGCCAGGGCGGCGACGGATCGCGCTTGCGTAATGAGGGACTGACCCAGCGCGGGATATAGGTTGCCGGAAACACCCAGATGAAGCGCGCTGCGATCGCGATCAGCGTCGTCCAGGCCATCGCGATCAGCAGATCTGGGATCGTGAAGATGTGTGGCTCGTCGAGCAGCGCGTGCGCCTGCAGGCCGGTGAGCAGGAACACCAGGCCCTCAATCAGGTAGACGATCAGGTCCCAGAAGAAGATGCCTTGCAGCCGCGTGGAGGAACCGATCAGGCGCGGCCCGGTCCAGCTCACATAGAGCCCGCAGGCGACGGTGGCGAGCACGCCGGAGCCGCCGAAATGCGCCGGCACCCAGAACGCGAGATAGGGCGTCATCAGCGACAGCGTGATCTCGACGCGCGGCTCGCGCGCCCATTGCCGCAGCCGCAGACTGAGCCAGCCGACGCCGATGCCGTAGACGATCTCGCCCACCACGATCAGCGCGAAGATGCCGGACGCCTGCGGCAGCGAGAAGGTTCCGGTGCTCACCGCCGCGACCGCGAAGCGGTAGAGGATGAGCGCGGTGGCGTCGTTTGCGAGCCCCTCGCCTTCCAGCACCACCAGAATGCGGCGCGGCAATGCCAGCCGCCGCGCGATGGCGAGCGGCGCCACCACGTCGGGCGGCGCGATGATCGCGCCCAGAAGAAATCCGACCGCCCAATCGAAATTCAGCAGGTAGTGCGCGGCCGCCGCCACAGCGCAGGTGGTGAACACCACGCAGCCGAAGGCGAGCAGCGCGATCGGCCGCAGGTTGAAGCGGAATTCGCGCCAGCTCATGGCGACGCCGGCCGAATAGATCAGCGGCGGCAGGATCACCAGCAGCACGACTTCCGGCGTCAGCGTCACTTTCTGCAGACCGGGAACGAGCGCCATGCCGACGCCGGCGACCACCAGCAGGATCGAGGGCGCGATGTTGAGCCGCTTGGCCGCGACCGCGACCGCCGCCAGCACCGCCAGCATGAACAGCAGCGTCTGCATGATCGCGGTCATGGCATTGCGACCCTCATCTGAAGCGGTATGCGCGCTAGATGATATTCGAGATCATGTTCACGGTCAGCGCCAATATCGTCAAGTTGAAGAAGAACGACAGCACGCCGTGCAGCGCCACCACGCGGCGGATGACCTTGCTGGTGACGGCGACGTCGGAGACTTGCGACGTCAGTCCGACGACCAGCGAGAAATAGAGAAAATCCAAATAGTCGGGCTCGTTGTCCTCGGGAAAATTAAGCCCGCCGATTTTTCCGTCGCGCTGTTCGCCATAATATTCGTGCGCATAGTGGATCGCAAAGATCGTGTGGATGAACGACCACGACAGCAGGATGGTCGCGATCACCAGCAGCACCTGAGAGACCGCCTCGGATGGCGTCGCCTGCTTCAAGCCGCCGAGCTCGAACACGATGGCGACCAAACTGGCCAGTGTCGCCGCCATCGTCAGCAATAGAATGGCGAAGGCGCCCTCGTCCTGCTCGGAGGCGCGCTTGCGCAGGTGGTCGATGTCGCAGCGCCAAATGATCGATTGCATCAGGACAAGATAGAGCGCGACACCTGCGTCCCATCCGGCCAACAGCTTGGTCGGCAGCCGCCAGTCGGCGAAGAACAAAGCAAACAAGACGATGCCGCCGAACGCGGCCGAGATCATCAGATGGGCGTGCAGCTTGGCGATGCGGATCGGTAGCGGTCGAAGCGGGGTCAGCGGCGGCGAGGGTTTTTTCTGAGCCATGGCCGCATTGATAGCCTTCGCGCATGATCCCGAATAGTGGGTATCGGCTCGGCCGGATGGGCTAGTCTTGCGCCATGGTTAGGCCCGGCAAACGCTTCGCCAATATCCTGCGGCCCGTGCGCGCCGCCGCTATCGCCGTGCTGGTGCTGCTGGGGTTGCCCTATCAGATTGTGCCGTTCTATGCCGTCGGCCAGCCGGTCTCCACGGTGATGCTCTGGCGCCAACTCCGCGGCGCGCGCATGCAGCGCACCTATGTGCCGCTGTCGCGCATCTCGCCGGCGCTCGCGCTCGCCGTGATCGTTGCCGAGGACGGCCGCTTTTGCAGCCACCACGGCGTCGATTTCGCGGAAATCCGCGACGCCCTGGCCGACGCCGACGATCTCGAGGATGTGCGCGGCGGTTCCACCATCACCCAGCAGGTGGCGAAGAACCTGTTCCTGTGGCCGGGCCGCAGCTGGTTGCGCAAGGCGCTGGAGTTGCCCTTGGCGCTGTGGATCGACCTGGTGCTGTCGAAGCGGCGGATCCTGGAAATCTACCTCAACATTGCTGAATGGGGCCCGAGCGGCGAATTCGGCGTCGAGGCAGGCAGTCGTTATGCGTTTGGTAAACCGGCGCGCGAATTGTCGCCCACCCAGGCGGCGCTGCTGGCGGCCGTGCTGCCCAATCCGCTGGCCCGCAACGCGCATTCGCCCGGGCCCGGTTTGCGCCGGCTGGCGGGGCTTTATGTCGGCCGTTCGGCGCAAGCGCCTGACGCAGCGGCTTGCGTGCGCGCCACCCCCCTAGCCTTGCGCCAAGCCATCCTCTATAAGGCCGCCTTCATACCGACATCGCGAATTTCAGGAGCTCGCTTCCCATGGCTGTGCCGAAAAGAAAAACCTCGCCGTCGCGCCGCGGCATGCGCCGTTCGGCCGACGCGCTCAAGCGCCCGGCCTATGTCGAGGACAAGGATTCCGGCGAATTGCGCCGTCCGCACCACATCGACCTGAAGACCGGCATGTATAAGGGCCGCCAGGTGCTGAAGGTGAAGACCGAAGCGTAAATTCAACGCTGGAGGAAAGCGTTCATGTTCCTCATCGGCTTTCCCCTGCTGCTGGTTCCGTTCGCGATCTACAACATCATTGCCTTCCTGATGCCGGGCGTGAGCTGGTCCGGCACGCTCACCACCGTGCACCTGGCGTCCGGCGCCGACTGGACCATGTCGGCCGGCGACATGCTGATCGTGCTTGCCGTCCTGCTGCTGTTCGGCGAAGTGATGAAATCGACCCGCATCGGCATGCGCACCGTGGTCGATCACGGGCTGTCGCTGATCCTGTTCCTCGGCATGCTGGTCGAATTCCTGCTGGTGAAGCAGGCGGCGAGCGCCACCTTCTTCCTGCTGCTGGTCATCAGCTTCATCGATGTGATCGGCGGCTTCGCGGTGACGCTGCGTTCGGCCCAGCGCGACCTCACGGTCGAAGGCGTCGAGCACGTCTCCTGAAACATCCGTAAGTAAACATGAGCCGCGATTTCCAGCTCCCCGGCCGCTCGCCCGTGATCTCCTGCGATGGCATGGCGGCGACCTCGCATCCGCTCGCGACCTTGGCCGCTATCGACGCGCTGCGCGCCGGCGGCAGCGCGGCGGATGCCGCGGTAGCGGCGGTAGCGACGCTGTGCGTGGTCGAGCCGCACATGACCGGCATCGGCGGCGATTGCTACTGCCTGGTCTCGCAGCCGGGCAAGCCGGTCTGGGGCTATAACGGCTCCGGCCGCACCGGCGCCAAGGCGTCATACGACCGCTTACGCGCCCAGGGCATGAGCGAGATTGGCGACTCGATCCACGCCGTTACCGTGCCGGGCGCGCTCGATGCCTGGGAAGCACTGCTCAAGACGCATGGCCGCTTCGGGCTCGACCGCGCGCTGTCAGCCGCGATCAAATACGCTGAGGGCGGTTTCCCGGTGGCGCCGCGCGTGGCGTGGGATTGGCAAAGGTACGTCGGCAAGCTCAAAGCCGATCCCGGCGCCGCCAAGCATTATCTGTTCAACGGCGCGGCGCCCAAGGAAGGCGACGTGATCCGTTTTCCGGCGCTGGCCGCGACGTTGAAAACCATCGCCGCCAAGGGCGCGCGCGCCTTCTACGAGGGCGAGATCGCCGCGGACATGGCGGCGACGGTGGCGGCGCGCGGCTCGTTCCTCACGGCGGAGGATTTCGCGCGCCACCGCGGCGACGCGGTCAAACCGATTTCCACCAACTATCGCGGGCTCGATCTGATCGAGATTCCGCCGAACGGGCAGGGGCTCACCGCGCTGGTGATGCTCAACATCCTGGAGAATTTCGACGTCGCCGCGCTCGATCCGCGCGGCCCGGAGCGTTTCCATCTGGTGTTGGAAGCAGCAAGGCTGGGCTTTGCGGTGCGCGACACCCACATCGCCGACGCAGCGTATATGCGCGTCGCGGTCGCCGATCTGCTCGACAAGAGCTTTGGCAAGAAGCTCGCAGCGCTGATCGACATGAAACACCGCGCCAAGCTGCCCACGGCGCCAACGCCCGGCAGCGACACGGTCTATCTCAGCGTGGTCGACCGCGACCGCATGGCAGTGTCGTTCATCAATACGCTCTATTCGTATTTCGGCGCCGGCATCTGCACCGAGAAGACTGGCATCATGCTGACCAACCGCGGCGCCTGCTTCACGCTCGAAGCCGATCACCCCAACACTTTCGGTCCTAACAAGCGGCCGCTGCACACCATCATTCCGGCGCTGGCCATGCGGGCGGNNTCAACATGCTGGATTATGGCATGGACGTGCAGCAGGCGATCGACGCGCCGCGCTTCTTCTTCGAGGGCGAGCAGACGGTGGTTGAGCATGGCACGCCGGCGGCGACCGTCGAGGGCCTCACGGCGCGCGGCCACGACGTGGTGTTCGCAGCGACGCCCTGGGGCGGCGCGCAGACCATCAAGATCGACTGGGATCGCGGCGTGCTGATCGGCGGCTCGGAGCCGCGCAAGGACGGCTGCGCGCTCGGCTATTGAGAATTATTGGAAACGCGTAAGCGCGGCGGTAGCGCGGTAGGCGGCGAGCGCCTCGTCCGGCTCGGCGCGCCGGCGCTCGCGGGTCTGCGGATGCTGGTCCTTCATCGCAAGCAACTGGGCGAGGAACGGCGCCTGGCGATAGCTTTCCGGCACCTTATGCAAGGCAGCGGCTGGCGCCAGCGCGACCAGCGCACGACTGCCGGCGGCGTGCTCTTCGCCGCGCGGCGTCGGCCCGGTCAGGCGTGAGGATGTTTCGTTGATTCCGCCAATCCGCATTGACTGTCTCGTTTCGGGACAAGCACCCCTTGTCCACCCTTGTATTGGCAAGCGCCGTGCCATTGGCCGAAACCACGCTGAAATCGCTCAATCGGCGAGCTTTTTCGAATTATTTAAGTATTGTCCGTAGGTTCGGCGCGGTATCCATTCCGCAGACAACGCCCGGCGCGACGAGGCGTTCCCAAAAAGGGGCGAGCGTGACCCGAATCGAACAACCGGCTGGCGTCCCGGACGCCGCGGAGGTTCTCAAGGCGATCGGTGACGTCGCCTATGAATGGCGGCTCGACACCGATGCATTGGTCTGGAGCGGCAATGCCGCGTCCGTGCTCGGCGTCGCCGACATCGCCAGCGGCCGTAGCTTTGCGCAAAAGGTCGATGCCGAGGACAGTCAGAGCCGCCTCGACGCGATCACCCAATCCGGTCAGAGCGACGCCGGCGAAGGCGTGCCCTATCAGGTGCAATACGTCTTCCGGCGCGGCAGCGGCAAGAAAATCTGGCTGGAGGACACCGGCCGCTGGTTTGCAGGTAGCGACGGCAAGCCGCTGCGCGCGCTCGGAACCGTGCGTGCGATCACTGCGCGCCATGAACGCGAGCACCAGCTCACCCAGCTCGCGAAGTTCGATGCCCTGACCGGGGAGATGAACCGCGTGCACCTCACCGAGGTGCTCGGCGCCAAGCTCGACGAAGCGGTACGCTTTCGCCACTCGCTGGGGTTCCTGCTGGTCGCCATCGACCATCTCGCCAACCTCAACGAATCCTACGGCTTCGATGTTGCCGAGGACGTGATCGCGCAAGTCGCCAAGCGTATCCGGGCGCGCCTGCGTGGCAAGGATTATCTCGGCCGCTTCTCCGGCAACAAGTTCGGCATCATCCTGACCAATTGCACGGCGGACGAAGTGACCGTCGCCGCCGACCGGCTGCTGGCCGGTGTGCGCGACGAGACCATCCCGACCGCCGCCGGTCCGGTGGCGGTGACGGTGACGATCGGCGGCGTGACCGCGCCGCGCCACGCCCGCACCGTGCCGGAAATCCTCAGCCGCGCGCAGGACGCGCTGCATGCCGCGCGTCGCAAGCGTCACGGCTCGTTCGCCGCCTATCGGCCGAACGTGGAGCGCGATGCGCTACGCCGCGACAGCGTGCGCGCGACCGACGAGATCGTGGCCGCGCTCAACGAACGGCGGATCGTGCTCGCCTTTGAACCGGTGGTCGAGACGAAACCCCGCAAGATCGCGTTCTACGAATGCCTGATGCGCGTGCAACGCCCCGACGGCCGCCTCGCCCACGCCAACGAGATCATTCCGGTCGCCGAGCGGGTCGGACTGATGCGCATGGTGGACTATCGTGTGCTCGAGCTGGTGGTGAACGAATTGGCCGCCGCGCCCGATCTTACGGCCAGCGTCAATGTCTCGCCGGCTTCCACCGTTGATCCGGACTGGTGGGCGGGCCTCGGCGCCTTGCTGCGCGCCCATACCAGCGTGGCCGGGCGGCTGATCATCGAGATCACCGAGACCGCGGCGATCCAGGATGTCGACGACGCGCGCGGCTTCGTCACCCGGGTCAAGGACCTCGGCTGCCGCATCGCCATCGACGATTTCGGCGCCGGCCACACCTCGTTCCGNNCGGCTCGGCCTCAAGACCGTCGCCGAATGGGTGCAGGACGAGGAAGCCGCGCAGCAGCTGGCGGACTGGGGCTGCGATTTCCTGCAAGGCGCACTGATCGGGCTGGCCAACGACGCGCGGCCGTGGCTGGGCGAAAAAAGCGTCGCGACGGCGTAGCGCTTCCGCGTCGAACGACTATTCCTTATTGCCGAGCTTATCGAGCCGCTTCTGCAATTCGTCGAGCTGGCGCTTGAGCTCGTCCATCTCGCCGCCGGGCGAGCCTTGCGGCTTGTCTTCCGCCGGCTTGCCTTGGCCGTGCGCGAAGGGCGCAAACATGGCGAAGGTCTTCTCGAACATTTCCATGTTCCGCCGCACCTGATCCTCGAGCGGACCGAAGCCGCCGACGCCGAAGGCCTGCGTCATCTGCTCGCGGAATTTGCCCTGCTGGCTGGTGAGCGACTGCATCGACTGTTCGAGGAAGCGCGGCACCATCATCTGCATGCTGTCGCCGTAGAAGCGGATCAATTGCCGCAGGAAGGCGATCGGCAACAGGCTTTGGCCTTCCTTGTTCTCCTGCTCGGAAACGATCTGCGCCAGCACCGAGCGCGTGATGTCCTCGCCGGACTTGGCGTCAAAGACGACGAAATTCTCGCCCTCCTTCACCATGGTGGCGAGGTCCTCGAGCGTGACGTATGCGCTGGTCCCGGTATTGTAGAGCCGCCGGTTGGCGTATTTCTTGATTGTGATCGGCTCTTTTTCGTCAGTCATGTTGATGACATCGCCCCTGCCCAGAGATTGAGCATAACCGGTTTCGGCTTGCGCAGGCCACCGTTTTATCGCGGCGCGGCAGGCCAAGTGGGCGGTGCGGCAATTCCTTGCGGAATGTCAATAAACAGCCAATTCTAGCTGATATCTTCAGATTACCCGTTGTTGACAGGGCTGCCCGGCCTGCCGAGGATGCGGCAGCGCCAGATGGCCGCCCTGCCGCCCAACCGACTGCCAAAAGGAGTTTCGGATGAAGGACGATATTGTCATTGTCAGCGCCGCCCGCACGCCAGTCGGCGCGTTTAATGGGGCATTCGCCAATCTGCCGGCCCATGAGCTCGGTAAAACCGCGATTCAGGCGGCATTGCAGCGCGCCGGCGTCGAAGGCGCCCGCGTCAGCGAGGTCATCATGGGCCAGATCCTGAGCGCCGGTCAGGGCCAGAACCCGGCGCGGCAGGCGTCGATCGCAGCCGGCATTCCGGTTGAGAGCCCTGCCTGGGGCGTGAACCAGCTATGCGGTTCCGGCCTGCGCACGGTCGCGCTCGGCTATCAGGCGATCCTCAACGGCGACAGCGAGATCGTGGTGGCGGGCGGTCAGGAGTCGATGAGCATGGCGCCGCACTGCCAGCATCTGCGCAACGGCGTGAAGATGGGCGACTTCCAGATGATCGACACCATGATCAAGGACGGGCTGTGGGATGCCTTCAACGGCTACCACATGGGCAACACCGCCGAGAACGTCGCCAAGCAATGGCAGATCACCCGCCAGATGCAGGATGAATTCGCGGTCGCTTCGCAGAACAAGACGGAAGCCGCGCAGAAGGCCGGCAAGTTCAAGGACGAGATCGTTGCCGTGACCATCAAGTCGCGCAAGGGCGACGTGGTGGTGAATGCCGACGAATATCCCAAGCAGGGGGTCACGCTGGAATCGCTTGCCAAGCTGCGCCCGGCCTTCGACAAGGAAGGCACGGTGACCGCCGGCAGCGCCTCCGGCATCAATGACGGCGCCGCCGCCGTGGTGCTGATGAAGGCGTCCGAAGCCGCCAAGCTCGGCAAGACGCCGCTGGCGCGCATCGTTTCATGGGCGCAGGCCGGCGTCGATCCGGCGATCATGGGCACCGGGCCGATCCCGGCGGCACGCGCCGCGCTCAAGAAGGCCGGCTGGAAGAAAGAGGACCTCGACCTGATCGAAGCGAATGAAGCTTTCGCGGCGCAGGCTTGCGCGGTCAACAAGGACCTCGGCTGGGATACTTCCAAGGTCAACGTCAATGGTGGCGCCATCGCCATCGGCCATCCGATCGGCGCCTCCGGCGCGCGCATATTGACCACGCTGCTCTACGAGATGCAGAAACGAAACGCCAAGAAGGGCTTGGCGACGCTCTGCATTGGTGGTGGGATGGGTATCGCCATGTGCGTCGAGCGTTGAGCTTTGCTACGACGCTCTTAGTCTACGTCATGGCCGGCTCGATCCGGCCATGACTTAAAAATAATTTTGGGAGGAATGGGGCATGTCACGCGTTGCGTTAGTTACTGGCGGCACCCGCGGCATCGGCGCCGCCATCGCCAAGGCATTGCAAGCTGCCGGTTACAAGGTCGCGGCCGTCTACCACGGCAACGACGAAGCGGCGGCGAAATTCAAAACCGAAACCGGCATTGCAGTGTTCAAGTGGGACGTGTCGTCCTTTGACGCTTGCGCCGACGGCGTGAAGAAGGTGCAGGCCGAACTCGGCCCGGTCGAGGTGCTGGTCAACAATGCCGGCATCACGCGCGACGCCATGCTCCATCGCATGAAGCCGGAGCAGTGGAGCGCGGTGATCAACACCAATCTCGGCTCGCTGTTCAACATGACCCGGCAGGTGATCGAGGGCATGCGCGCCGCCAAGTTCGGCCGCATCGTCAACATCTCGTCCATCAACGGCCAGAAAGGCCAGATGGGGCAGACCAATTACTCCGCCGCCAAGGCCGGCGAGATCGGCTTCACCAAGGCGCTGGCGCAGGAAGGCGCGCGCGCCGGCATCACCGTGAATGCGATTTGCCCGGGCTACATCAATACCGAAATGGTGCAGGCGGTGCCGAAGGACGTGCTGGAGAAGAACATTCTGCCGCTGATTCCGATCGGCCGCCTGGGCGAGCCGGAAGAGATCGCGCGCTGCGTGGTGTTCCTGGCCTCCGACGACGCTGGTCTGATTACCGGCTCGACGATCTCGGCCAATGGCGGGCAGTATTTCGCGTAAAGCTTTCGGAGGAGCGGCGCCGCGAACTCGGCGCGCTCCCTCTCCCCGTTGGGGAGAGGGTTGGGGTGAGGGGGTCTAGGACTATCGATAGGCTCTAACCCCTCACCCGACGCGCTTCGCGCGTCGACCTCTCCCTGTGGGAGAGGTGAAGAAAAGCGTTTCACCGCGATCGCTTAGCTTTCGTCTTACGACTGGACGAAGCTCTCTTCGATACGGCTTTGGCCTTACCCGGCCGCCACGCGCCTTCCGCCTTGTCCAGCCGCACCGACCAGTATTCCCAGGCGCGCGCCACCGGGCCCGGCCGCAGATTGTATTTGCCGGCGAGCGCGGTCTCGGCGGCGTTGAGCGGCGACACGTGGCCGAGCGTGTGCGCCTGGATCTGCATCGCCGCGTTGCGCGCGGTGTAGATGGTGCGGAAGGTCAGCTCCTCTAGCGTCTTGCCGGCGACGGTGGCGCCGTGCCGGCGCATCAGCACGATCCAATGTGGCCCAAGCGCACGCGCCAGCGAGGCGCCTTCCTCCGACTTGGCCACGATCAGACTGGTGTCGCCGAATTCGTCGCGGCTGTCCCAGAACGGAACCTTTACGCCGAGCGTGGCGCCGAGGTGATAGACCGGCTTGAGCTCGACGCCGGAAATGCAAAACGGCAGGATCGACGACGCGTGATGGTGACACACCGCGTTTACATCCGGCCTCGCTTTGTAGATTTCACCATGGATGACGCGCTCGCCATAGAGCCGCATCTCGACCGGCTTCACGATCTGCGAATCGAGTGTGAATTCGAGGATGTCTCCCGGCTGCACCAATTCTGGGCCGCGCGAATACGACATCAGATAGCGTCCCGGATCGGTGGGATGGCGCATGGTGACGTGACCGAAGGCATCGAGCACGCCTTCGTTGGCGATCATGCGGTTGGCGCGCGCCAGCTGTTTGCGCGCCTCGTTAAGTTTGTTCGGCACGGACTTTTCCCCCAAGTACTTCGTCATGCCCGGCTTTATGCCGGGCATCCACGCCTTTGTCTCATCAAAGCAAGACGTGGATGGCCGGGACAAGCCCGGCCATGACGAAAAAACTATTTTGTTTTGTCGCTCGGCGACCAGGCCGCCGGCGCCAGCTCGAAGCCGTCAAAGGAAAAACCGGGCGCCACCGTGCAGCCCACCAGCGTCCAGTCGCCTAAGGATTCCGCCGCCTGCCACGCGCGCGCCGGCACCGTGAATTGCGGAACCTCGCCTCCATGGATATCGGCGCCGAGCCGAACAATCTCCTCTTTGGCGCCGTCCACTACTTCGAGCTTGAGCGCCGCGCCGGCGTAGTAGTGCCAGATTTCGACCGCATCGATGCGGTGCCAGTGCGAGCGTTCGCCGCGCGCCAGCAGGAAATAAATCGACGTGGAGGCGGCGCGGCCGTCAATGATACGCGGATCGCGGAACGTCTCGCGATAATGCCCGCCCTCGGGGTGCGGCGAGCGCGAGCGCGCGGATGATGTCGGCGGCGCTTTGTCGCGGGGTCACCGCGAATTCTCCGTGTTCGACATCCGATAGGTCCAGGCAAATGGCTTGCCGAAGCGAGTGACTTCATCGATCAGCGTACCGCCGGCATCTTTGGCACAATGATAGCGTTCCGTTTCGATGATGAAATCGGCCGNNGGGATGCAGATCAACAAACGCGGCGGTCGATCGGGCGCGCGCCGCTCTTGCGTGATACGCATTTCGAGGCGGCGCAGCGCGGGAGTAGCCGCCACGGTCCAATAATCGAGTTCGAATCTGCCGTAGGAGCCCGCTGTCCAGCCGGCAAAGGCGTTGGTCGCGACATATTCAAGCGGGTGCAGCTTGACCATGATGAACACCGCCGAAATAACCTGAGCGACGGCCAGCGTTGCAAAGGGGATTGGAAACCGACGGAGCATCGGCGCGAGCTTCAGCATTGCCCACGCTGCAATCAGCGCCAGCGGGGGCAGCGTAAACAGGATATGCCGGATGCCGTCATAGAGCGTCGCGCCGGTTGCAATAATGAATATCATCGGCGCCAGTGCCGCTGCCACGATCAGCAGGAGCGCGCGGGCGCCGGCAAGCTGGACAACGGCCGCGGACAATCCATGAGGGAGTCGGCGGAAAAATGCGGCAATTGCAGCTATGCCTAGTCCGGGCGCAGCGAGCAGCAGAACGATAAAGATTTCCGGAAGCCGCGCTGCCAACTCACCCAGGATGTAATACCAGGGCAGCATGCCGGTGGAGACTTGCCCGCCCCACAAGGGCGCCGTCATCTCCAGCTTGAGCTCGCCGAAATGCCGGTAGGCGCTGAGAAAGCGCTCGAGCGGGTTGGCCGCCTGCAAATAGGGCCATAACAGGATCGCGACGAACCAGCCGATCACCAGTGCCGATGCCGTGCGAACGGCAATCTGGACAATCGACGTGAAACCGGCGCGGCCACGCAACGCAATGATTTCGATGCATAGAAGGCTCATGGCGGCAACGAGATAAACTTGCGCCAGAATGCCACCGATCCGGGTCGCAATGGCGAGCCCGCAGCAAGCGCCGGCCGTCAAGGTCGCGCGCCAGGATGGAATCCCACCCCGCGCCATAGCGATAATCGCCAGCAGCGCCCACGTCATCACGGCCATGAACGGCACGTCGTTGGGCGTGAAAAAAAGATGGCCATAGAGATTTCCTGTCAGCAGGCANNAAAAGTCAGCGCGTGACGCACGTCGAAATCGTCGGCAGCGTGAAATGATTGTGCGACCGTTGTGACGATCTGGAACCATGGCCCATAAAACCAAGTGCCGAAGTGGTCGGTCAGCGCGCGGTCGGCGCCCAAGCTCAAATACCAGGCCAGCGCCTTCGTTCCGTAGCCGTCAAAGAGGAATTCATCGATCGTAATGCCGACATCGTGCACGGTTGCAAGCCCGATCGCGAGCACGGCCCCGAGCAAAGCCGCGCTCGCGAGCCATTCGCCGCTGACGGAGCGTTTGGCGTTCTGGTCGGTGATGACCGTCAAAATTTGTTCTTGCGCGCGCGGATTTCAGCGAACACCTGCGCCGCCTGCTTGCCCGCCATGCCGATGCCGGCCGCGACCTCCGGCAGATCGGCGCGCAGAAATGGATTGGTCAGTTTCTCGTCGCCGATGGTGACCGGGATCGTCGGTTCGCCTTTCGCGATCTGCTGCTCCACCTGCGCCTCGCGCGCCGCCAGCACCGGATTGTCCGGCTCGATGGTGCGCGCGAAGCGGATATTGGCGGCGGTGTATTCNNGTGGCCATTGGTGTGGCCCGGCGTCTCGATCACGCTGCCCGACAATTTCCCGATCGCCACCTTGTCGCCCTCGCGCACGGTCAGGTCCACCGCCGGTATCGTTTCCGCTTCCGCCGCCGGCGCCACCACGCGGCATTTGTATTTCTCCTTCAGCGCCAGGATGCCGCCGGTGTGGTCGGCGTGATGGTGGGTGACCAGAATGTCGGTGAGCTTCCAGCCGGTGGCCTTGAGCGCGGCCTCGATCGGCGCCGCCTCGGGCGCGTCGATGGAGGCCGTGGCCCCGCTTTCCGGGTCATGCAGCAGCACCCCGTAATTGTCCTTCAGGCAGAGAAACAGGCGGGTTTCCGCGGGCATGGCAGTCCTCGTCGGTCAGGGTGCGGCGTTAACCGTAGCATGCGGATGAATTGTCTCGCACCCCTCGCGTTCCATGCGGAGCGCCATGGTCCGCCTCACAAGCTAGTTTTGCCCTATATTCCACGTAACATTTTGTTCTGACTTGCGTTCTCTCCACGCAGGTTCTACACGGGTCACTACATAATGCCACGTGTAGTGACCAAGCTGACGCCAAAACAAACGGGTGGGTATAGCGCTCGCAAGCGCATCCCAGCGGACGTTCGCGAGGAGTATTCGCGCCAGTTCGACAAAAGCTCAGAGGAATGGTTCACCACCGCCAATGACGTATCGTTCGCGACCGCCAAGACCCTATTTCATGAGTGGAGCGCGGAGATTGGGAGCCGCTTTGCGAGCATCAGGGCGATGCGCAAGGGGGGCGGTCTAGCGCTTACACGCAAGCAGGCGCTTGCCCTCGCGGGCAAATGGTACGGCTGGTTTGTAAAGCGCCACGAAGACGCGCCGGGTGATCCTGCACGCTGGTGGTCACGGTGGTCAGGTCTGCTGGATGATCTTGAGGAACTTGCGCCAACGGCTGTGAGGGCAAGCGCTGATACCATAGCGGTCTGGAATTGGCTCAATAGTGCTGAAGCGCGCCCGCGTGTTCGCCCCATAATCGCGGATGAAGCTCAGACGGCACAGTTCCTTGCCAGCGAAGGGCTTGTGCTGAGCAATGAAGCGCGGGACCTATTCCTGGACATGGTGGAGGAGGAATTTCTCGCGGCTGTGAAACTGCTGGAGCGTCGCGCGAAGCGTGACTACAGCCCTGACACGCGCATACAGACGTTTCCAAAGTTTGAACTAGATGTGCCTTTGAGCTCAGAGGGTCTAAGCCCTTGGCAGCTATTTGAAGCGTGGGTGGAGAAACGCAAGCCCGCACCAGCGACAGTCACCCGCTGGCGTGGTGTGTTCCTCGACTTGGACAAACACTTTGCAGGGCGCGCGGCAGGTTCGCTGAAAGACGATGAAGCGCACGCTTGGGCTACACAATTGGTAACACCTAAGCGCACAGCAGCCACCGTAGCCGGGGTGTGGCTTAATGCAGCACACACCGTGTGGATATGGGCGGTAGAGCAACGGAAAGTGCGCACTAATGCGTTCGCCTCAGTGAAAATAACTATCCCCAAGAGTACACGCACACGAGATACGAAAACGTTCACACCCGCCGAGGCGCGCACGATCCTCAAAGCGTCGTTAGCTATTGGTGACCCAGGCAAGTCGCCTTCAGCAGCCGTGCGCCGCTGGGTGCCGTGGCTATGCTCTTACACAGGTGCGCGGGCAGGAGAGATAACACAACTACGCGGTAAGGACGTTTTGCACCAGGATGGTGTGCCCGCCATTCGAGTAACGCCAGAAGCCGGTACCGTAAAAACTCGGGAGCCGCGCACCATTCCGCTGCACGAGCATTTGATTGCACAGGGCTTCCTCAAGTTCGCAAAGTCGAAAGGCGAAGGGCCGCTGTTTTACAATGCTAAGGGCATCAAACAATCGGATGATCCGACGCACCCTTCACGCCCACGTGCTGTCACTGCCAGAGTTGATCTTGCAGCGTGGGTACGTAGCGTTGGGATTACTGACACTGCTGTAAGCCCAAATCACGCTTGGCGACATACGTTCAAGCAGATTGCTGAGCGTTGCGGAATTTCGGAGAGAGTGTCGGACTACATCACAGGGCACGCACCGGCGACGGTAAGCCGTGGCTATGGCGCACCAACGCTGCAAGATATGGCTGAAGTTCTAAAGAAGTTTCCACGTTACGAGCTGACACAAGAGGGGGATGAGGATGGCGAGGAAGGCAAAGCGAAACGGAAGAAGCAAAGCGGTAAGGCGCACTCGTAAGTTCATCCGCTACACGTCCGATGAACAACCTACGCCAACCCTCTGGGATGCTCGTACTGCGCTCACGATGCTGGTGATCAACAGCCGCCGTATTGGTAAGCTTGGGGCGCGCTGCCCTGTGACTGACGTTGATGCGGGACGGGCCTTTGCCAACATGGGTCTAATTCAGCGTGCCGATGGCCAACAGCCTGAGCAACTAACGATGGCTGAAGAGGCGTTCCTGATAGCGGATGATTTGGCTGCGCTGGTTGATACGCTCGCACCGCTGCTGGGGCTGGATGCTAGCGTGATATTCGAGGCTTTCCACGATAGCGTTTGACTGCGGCTAGGGTTGGGGTGGTCCCCAGGGGCCACAGAGCGACTACAGTTTGACTCAGGGAAGGGTCTGGGTGCGTCCCCTGAACCACCCTGCAGTCCTGGGCCTAATGCGCTGCTTAAAGCCTCTCCGTGAGTCTCCCAGCGCGTTTCTGGAGGGCACCGACCAGTTTTAAGTTTATATGCGGCGGGGACAGGCGGCTCCATAAGAGACACCCAAGTTTAATGCGCTGAAAGCCCGTATATATCTTTAGCGCTTTAAGCTCATTCCCCACGTGGAGAGGCTGGAGGCACCGTAAGGAACCTCAGGGGAGCCCCAGATGGATTAGCTGGCGTAAAGTTCCACCAACCCGGCCATCACCATTCATCGGGTAACTTACGTCAACTCAGGCCCGCTTCCGAATTGCAGTGAGTATCGAGACACAACGGAAGCAGCCTGAGCGAGCGTAAGCCGTGCTTAAGCGTCCACCAATCAGTGTACACATTGTGGATTTACACTTGGTGATGAGACCTAAGGCCGCTTACGTCAACTCAGGCCCGCTTCCGAATTGCTGTGAGTATCGAGGCACAACGGAAGCAGCCTGAGCGAGCGTAAGATAGTCTTAAGTCCACACTGAGTGGGGGATCATCGTTGATGGTGTTCAGGGTGTATGGCTCAAGCCAGCCCAAGCGATACTCCCGACAGCTTAAGATGAGGGGAGCCAGACTTGGGTGAGCTTAGGTCAAACTTAAGTCACCACCACACTGCGTGTTAATGGCGACATCAAGCCGCAACGCTTAAGCCCACCACCGTCCGCTTGAAGCAACTCCCACCGCGTCCCTTCTGTGAAACATAAGTCCACCCCAGACCAGCGATGGCCTGCTGAAGCTGACTGTTGTTCTTCAGGTTCTTCCACACGCCGCGCCATTCGACCTTCATCAGTTGGCTGATGACGCCTGTGCCTAGCGGGTTGGGAAGCGCTGCCATGCTCAAGATTTTCAAGAGAGCATCAGCGTGCGTCTGCCTGTCATCGTGTTTCTGCTGCCCGCTTGTGACCACTTGCGCACCAGGAAAGATGCACCCCTTGTTGGCGAGCAGCCGCTTTAGACTTCCAGACATAACAAGCTTTTGTTTTCCACAGTGACCGTGAGCATCAAAACACCGACCACGACCACGCAGCGCCATCTGCTTTGTCCACCTGAGCAGGTGTCCCTCGCTTAAGGCGTCCACTGCGTGCGCCTTGGTGTTGATGGTGTTCATCTTGGCGAGTGCGCCTTCGGACGACTTATGCTGTTGCAAGCCTTGGGCAGTGGCGATGATGGTGCGTCGTGGCAGGTGGTACTCATCGAATAGGAACACCACGTCAGCATCTCTCCATGAGTTGACGCCAACACCTGTTCCCCAATGCGTTGAACACAAAAGCCGTCCGTCCAGTTTCCACCCGTAGTCTTGTGTGTACGTTTCCTTATGGGAGAACCTTTGGTCCCCTTTGGGCCAAGCTGGCACGTCCTCATTCTTAAACAGCGCAAGCTTGCAAACCACCAGTCCACGTTCCCCGGGCTTCATGTTCTGTTTAATTGTCTCCAGCATCCAGTCAACATAGGCGCGACGGTTCTTTGCACTCGTGAGGTAACTTGAGAGCCGCGATTTGGTGTGGGGCGGAACGTGGACGATGCTTAGGTTATCGTACCGGGCTTGAGGCACCGCAGCGTGTGTGCGCCACGAGCAAAGCTGGGACACACCGTCAATGTCTGCGGTGGCATCCAGCAGCATCATGCCGGGGTCCAATAGCAGGTTGGTTTCGTACCCAACGAAGCGACAGCTACTGCCAACAGCCCTGTTGACGAACGCATAGCCGTTCACGAGCGCTTTAGCGAAACCAAAGACAGCCCCAACGCTTTCGCTGGCTTTGTTGTGTCTCACGTAATCATGGGCCGCAGGGGTGGTGAACCACCGCAAGCTTTGGTCAAACACCCACGGCGCAGTTGTGGTCGGCTTATCCAAGCTTGCCTTGGTGAAGCTCTTATCGTGCATGAAATCGACCAGCGCGCCTATGTGCGGGCCAATGTGATCGGCGTGGTCTGTATCCTTCTCGATAAGCTCACGCACGGCTTGGGCTGCTGACAACTCCACATCGAATACCGTCACCTCTTCGGGGCGTTCGTCCACTACGGTGAGCGCACGTTGGAACGTGTGACCATCGCGTGTCACGTTGCGCGCAATGCTTCCGCGTTTGCCCATGAAAAAGTTGTGAGTGACGATGGCCACCGGGTAGCGGCTCAGGTCGCCCACAGCGAAGCGTGCAGCAGGCTTGAGGACCTTGGTTGGTTGCTTGCATTTCACGTCATGGTCTGTGGTCCATACTGCAACCTTTCCCGGCATTTGCTTCTCAAGGTCGCGGTACATTTGGTCAGCCTTATCCATCTGATCGACAAGGAAGAGACAGCCGTAGGGCGCGGCTGGGCTAGCTTCAGCAAGTTTCGTGACGGCCACCATCAGCGCCATGCTGAAGGAGGTTTTGCCACCGCCAACAGGCGCTGACACTACGTGAAGGCGGGTCGGGGCCTCGGTGCCCACTTCAGCATTACAGAAGTCACCAAGGGCGCTGTAGCCCGCCTCAAACACGCTGTTGCCGATCTGTGCGTAGAAGGCGGTGGTTAGGTCGACAGCTGATCCGCGTAGCTCGTTGATCCGGCGCACGGCGGTGTCGAATGCTTCACGCAGCGTGTCGCGGCTGGGGAGCGTAGGCATTTGCATAAGTTCTCCACGCGCTCCGCTGAGGCGGGCACGCTCTTGAGTTTCAAGTTGTGAGGAATGACCTGTGAGGGCCGTTAGCGATTAGAGCAGCGCATTCTGAAAAAAACACTAGAGCGTTACTGTTTGTCCCGTGGTGTGCCGTCCGTCCGTCCACCCGTAGCGGGGCACGTGCAGAGTGAGCCTTCGATCAAAGACGAATTAAGATGATTGCCTCTGCATTGTCCTGGTGGAGCAAAGACAGGGCAGGGCCTTCGATACAGCTTCAAGTCCGCCTTATTGACCAACAGAGGGTTAGCAGTGGGTTGGGGCGTATCCGTGTGTTGCTTGGGGAACCAAATTAGAAGCTTCAGGTAAAACTCGTAGGTTCTACCCCATATTGTTTTGCGCTCACGGATTTCGTCGGGCCATGTGCCGCCCGAAAGTTCTCGCGCCATCGCGTCCACCAGATTGACAACCTCTTGACTGTGTCCCGGGTGGTTGCGTTCGGTGGGGAACAGCCATGTCTTCTTTTGCATCCTGTGTGTTCTCTGTGTTTGTGAATGTAGGTCTGCTCTCGCCCCGCTCGTGGTTGCGAGCAAAGGCCCGCGTGAGCAGAAGCGAGAGCAGTAGCAGTAAGCAGCGGAGTGCCTATTCTCCGCTACGTCCACCTACTTCGTAATTCGTGAGGGGTTCCATACGGACTTGGCCCAAGTTGGCCCTAAGTACGCACGGATGGTGTTAGCCACCGCTGGGGGCAGTGTGCTGGTTACATCATTGATGTGAGCCGCCAGCGCCTCTCGTGAGCGCACCTGCCGCACCTTATCGAGTGCAGCGCCAAGCTCCACGTTATCTGACGCAAAGCGTGGGTCACCGGAGAGTTGCATCAGCCGGTCACGAATGAGCGCCTGTCGCTGTGCCGTGCTATCGTAATAGCGGCCGGCTACAACATCAGGAGCATTAATGGCACGCTTGAACTGCTCAGTAGCTTGGTGAGCAATCGCGTAGTCCGCAGGGCCAACTTTCGTGTGCAACAGTGTCGAAGGCACGGGTACTTCGTCCACCGTACTGTCAGCCCCAGCTTTAGCACCAGACAGCTTGCGCATGACCTGTGCAGCAGCCACGCCGTTCTTGACGCTGCCCATTGGCGTAGAAGGCGGGACCTGCTCATTAGACGGCTGAGGTGTGACCTTGTTAAGCGCTGCTGCTCCGTTGATGCCTTGAGCAACTAACGGATCAACGGTGGGTACTACGGGCTTGGCGAGTGGGCTTTGGAGTACACTGTTGCCAGGATTGGACAACATGCCCGCGAAGTCTGATGGCAGCGTAAGTGGCGCATTAGGACCAGACGTAGCCGCAAGCTTGCGCAGCATCGGCATAGCCTGTGTGGCCATCTGCTTCAGCGCTTGAGATGAGGGCTGAGGCGTCGGTGTCTGCGTCCACGGACCATTGCCCATCTGTGCTGCGATAGCAGCGGGGGAAACAGCAATCTTAGGGCCGGTCGGAGACGTTGGCATCGGAACGTTCGGCTGTGGCTGAGCCTGCACAGGCCCCGAGATAGGCGTACGCACAACACCACCGTCATTACCAAATCTGTTCACGAAGCGCTGCGCTGGGGCATGTGCACCTGTGATGCTGTCAATTCCTTTGGCAGCAGCTGCACCGGCCAAGGCTACTCCAATCGTAGCTGGGCTTGCGGCGATCAGGTGTGCGCCTAGGTGTTCAACAGCAAGCGCGGCCAAAACCGATCTAGCTGTATTGTGACCAGATAAGCCTGTGAGCTTGAGCGCGGCGGGTGTAATCCCACCAGTGAACTTACCATCGCTGTAGTTGCCACTGGCCTTCACAAGTTGCGAGACATGCGCCTCACTCACGAGGTTCATTACGGCTGGGCCAGCAGGATCACCCTGCAAAGCAGACAACAGCGTGGAGTAATCCTTGACAGTCGGAAGCTTGCCCTTCTGCACACTGTCGATAATGTTCTGCGCGTCGGTTGGCAGCGGAGTGGTAATGCTTTTGACGGCATCGCCCAACTCACTCTTGACGGCAGACGACGCCTTATCGACGGCATCGTAGCCAACTGAGGTGTCACCTAAGCTTCGACCACCGGCAGCATCCGTGACGCGGTTGGCGAAATTAGTTGAGGCGTTCTCAAGCGCGCCCGTGAACGCGTGATACTTCACCGCATCAATCGCGCCACCAGCAGCATGCGGAGCGGCTAGAACGCCAGCACCCAAGCCTTGCGTGATGCCCTGCTCAGCGACCTGCTGCGGATCAACCGTGCCTGTGTCGATAAGCTGTCCCGCCGCATTAGCGGTGGCACCAGCCGCAGCTTCAGTGCCAGCGGTGGTCGCCATGTTTCCCACTGTGCTGGCGATACCCTTGTTTAAAGGCTGACCAATAGGTAGGAGGCGACGGAAGCCAACGCCTTGGATGGCAGTCTGCGCCGCGACTTTCACGAGTGCGTGCTGCTTGTCAGCATCGTTCGGTTCGGCAGTCGCATCGCCTGTACGTGCGTACGCAGCAGCTTTGGCTTCTGGGCCAAACATACGCCACGCCATTGAGCCTAAGCCCGCAGCGAGGCCTACGCCTGGGCCACCGACTGCACCAGCGGTGCGCCCGACAGCTAAGTCTTGAACAACACCCGGGGCAGCTTCCGCAAGCTTCTGTGGGACGTTTTTCCAGTTGTAGCTCGTAGGGTCGTACCAATGGCTGTCAGGGCTGAGGATCGGAGGCGACTGATAGTTTTTCGGGGCAATGGCATCGGCGGTTTTCTGCATCGAGCCGTCAGTGCCAAGCACCTGCTGCGAGGACTGAGAGTCCCCGCGTACAAGGTCAGACAGACCTTGCTGGAGGCCCGCGGCTACGCCAGTCGAAGGGGCGTTCTGCTTATGCCACCACTGTGCGCCTCGTAGCGCGGTGGCTTCGTCGGCGGCTTCAATGTCAAGCTTCTGACCAGTGGGTGTCTGGATGGTGAACACATGCGTGGCAGAAGGTGAAGGCTGTGGCGGTTGTTGCGCTAGATGGTCCATAATTTCAGTGGGAGAATAGCCAGCATCCTGTGCGGCTTTGAATTGAGGGTCTCCTTGCTGAAGGTGATAGTCAACGATTTCGGGGTCGGTGTAGCCGTGCCAGCGGGCAGCGGTGTATGCGTTGGGGGCCGCTATTGGAATTGGAGCGGCTGAATTGTCGATAGGCATTTATTTTGAGTTCTCGGTAGGTGGGTGAAAACTGCCGTCGCGTCAGACGGCAGAGGGTTTGCAACTCAGGTCGCGTACGAAAGCGAAAGCTGAGTGCGAATAGGGTCCATCAGGGGACCCTTGGTCTATACGTGGCCTTAGAAGTTGGAAGTCGTTGGCCGTACACATATTCCGACTGAATTAGAGCCTCAGCCCTGCTGCTGGGTGAAAATGGGTCCATCAGGGGGCCCTCTAGCTGTACGGGCAACGCTGGTGGGGTTAAGTCTCTAATCCGACACACGTTCGGTACGATTAGAGCCAACTTCAGTGTCCATCGTTGGGACCGCTCCTTGTGTTGCTCTCTCTATACCGGTCCTTAAAAGCTGGAAGTCGTTGGTGTTGGTAGAGAACCACTCAAACTAGGCCCGACCCGGCCCTATCCGGATGGGGTCCATCTGGGGACCCTTGGGCTATACCGGCGTTGCTCAGCTCGTAGCCCGTTGAAACCATTCAACTCAGGTCGATTTAGGCCAGCTTTTGTCACATTTGAGGGTGGTCAAAAGGGGACCCAAGAGGACCCAAGTTTTCACGGACCACCACGCCCGTATTAGCCGAACAACAACAACGGTCTTTAGTCCCCTTCCGTGAAGCGTTCCAAATAGAAATCGGGGGATTGTCATGGTCAGAGGGGACCCATTGCGCCGCGCGTGAAGTGGCGCGATAAATTCGTCTCAACGCAGTGCAAATGAAGGCACATGGCCGAGAGGCAAAAATGCGACTTGCTTTGGTTGTTATTCTGGCATCAGCAGCAGTCCTTGCCAGCTGCAAGACCCAAGAAGAACGTCTGAATGAACTGATGGAAGCGGACGCGGTAGCGTGCAAGGCAATGTCACAAATCCCTTACGAGACGTGCCTACAGCAGCGCATGCAGTACCGTGTTCTTGGCGCACAGATGCAGGCTACCCAAGGTGCGGGCATGGGGCCTGCAATGCAGAACGCGGGTGCAGCCTTGCAGTCGATCAACCCACCAGTGGCGGCCCCGCCGCCTATGATGCAACGACCGATCCAATGCAACCGGATCGGCAACACGATGCAGTGCTTCTAAGGTCGAAGCAACGTTCTGGCTGGTAGATAAAAGTCCGGCCTTGAGCAGGTTATGCTCTCGCAAGCACATTGCGCACAGTCATCGCGTGCCACCGGCCACCGCGCGACGTTGAAATCCCACGGGCGTTCAGGGCAGTAGCTACGGCCCGCAGTGTCTTTGCACCTGAGTGCTGCACTTCACGAATGATTGGCAGCACGTTGCCCGCGTGACGGTCTGCCAGCGACTTGATGGTGGCTACTGCAATCTCTCTGGCCTCTGTCAGCTTAGGCCCGCCTAGCTTCACGCCCCGCGCTTTAGCGGCGGTGAGGGCAGCTTTAGTTCTGCTGCTGATCATCGCCCGCTCTTTCTCGGCCAAGGCGGCGA
Source organism: Hyphomicrobiales bacterium (assembly GCA_003133345.1). Classification (GTDB taxonomy): domain Bacteria; phylum Pseudomonadota; class Alphaproteobacteria; order Rhizobiales; family Xanthobacteraceae; genus Pseudolabrys. The sequence continues at coordinate 40,561 of PKXB01000137.1, forward strand.
ACAGATGCAGGATGAACGGGTCAACGTCTGATCCCAACTCCACGACCAGAAACGGCACGCGGTGGGCCATCAGGCCGGATATGAAATGAACGTCACGGCTGAGGCGGTCTAGCTTGGCGACCGCAACCGGGCAGCGGCGGCGGCGAGCTTGCGCTAGGGCCTCAGCAAGCTGCGGGCGACGGTCTAGGGCATCAGCGCCCTTGCCCGTTTCCACCTCCACCAGCACCGAAACAAGCTCGTAGCCTTCCGTCTCCGCGAACCTGGAGAGGGCTTCGCGCTGAGCTTCTATGCCCAGCCCTGAGCGGCCCTGCATCGTTGTGGAGACCCTGACGTACCCAATAAGCGGCTTGCGAGACATGACACCCTCCAGTTCCTAGTCTGTATAAGAACTATAGGAACATTTAGGATTTATACAAGCAATGCCCGCGCATGGGAAGCGGCAGAGTTATGCGAAACGCGGATACCTCAGAAACCGGTGGGAGTGTGCGCAGGCCTCATCCGGGCGACCCCCGTTACAGGCAAGCCACTACACAAACCGCTACACAGACTGAGCGTGGGCCAAAAATAAGCGGATAAGTTACAATGACTTAGCGTTGGGTCGCTGGTTCGCCATGATCCGCCGTTTCGTGGTAGTTTTAGGCCATGTCGATCGATGTCGTGGACCTGCGCAATTTCTACGGCCAGCGCCTGGGCGTCGTGGCCCGCCGCTTCGTCGGCCGCGGCATTCGCGGACTGTGGAAGGATACCGCCGGCCAGCGCGTGCTCGGCGTCGGCTATGCCACGCCCTATCTCGGCCTGTTCCGCGAGGAGGCCGAACGCTGCCTCGCCTTCATGCCGGCCGGGCAGGGCGTGGTGAAATGGCCGACCACGCGGCCGGCGCTTTCGGCGCTGGTGGACGAAAACGAGCTGCCGCTGCCCGACTCGGCGGTCGATCGCGTGATCCTGGTGCACGCGCTGGAAATGACCAACGATCCGGCCGCGCTGCTGCGCGAGGTCTGGCGCGTGCTGGCGTCGGGCGGGCGACTGCTGGTGGTGGTGCCGAACCGGCGCGGCCTGTGGGCGCGCATGGACACCACGCCGTTCGGCCATGGCCGGCCCTATTCGC
>PKXB01000026.1 GCA_003133345.1 Hyphomicrobiales bacterium
AACTCGGTGCCATCAACCCATAGACGGTGCATGATCACGGCTAGCCGGCGCGCCAGGGCCACGATCGCCTTCTTCATGCCGCGACGCCTGGCGATCTGCATCGCCGGCCAGCGGCTTTGCCTCATCCACGAGCTCCTCCTGTCGCCAGTTGGCTTCCAACCACTACCCGATGCACGAGTGCATTAAGCGCAAAATTGGCGCGGGCTCGGTTCCTTGCAAATTCCGTAAAATGACAGTATTTTTTGCACGGAAGGTGGGTGCTAAGTGCTGGCGCGCCAGTCAGAATAAAANNACCCCTATGTTATTGAGATTGCGATCTGATTCCGAACGCGCTCGGACGCTCCTGCTCAAAGCCACTGAGCAGACCTTCGCCGCCCCTCATTAGTATAACCTCGGGGGTGGACGGTTGAATAGAATAGAAAATACAACGTCTGTGGATATCTCTCGAATTTACGAGAGAGGTCCGTTTCTACCACTCCAGATGTCCGCCGCAATAAGGTCGTCGGTGAAAAGCTCCGCCGCCACATGCGCGTCCGCGAGCATTTCATCGTCGTGGAGGCACTTTGAGATCAAGGCGCGCACGCGAGTCTGATTTTGCCGAACGTGCGCGGCATGGGCGCTCCTCAGGATGAGGCGGAACGCTACTGATTCAGCAGCGGAATGCTCTTGTAGTCTGCCGGCTTCGGGATCGACTGCAGGTAGGCGTAGATGTCGGCGAGATCGTCGGCCGACAAGATCGCCTCCTGGTACGGCGGCATGAAGCGATTGGTGCCGCGCACGAAGGCCGAGAAAGTCTCGAACGCAATCGGATCGGGCGCAAGCTTCAAGCCCGCCACGCCGCCCTGCCCCCGGAATCCGTGACACTGCCAGCAGCCGTGCTGGACGAAGGCGGTCTTGCCTTTCTCGGCCGAGGCGGCGAACGCTCCGCCACAGCCCAGTACGAGGCCGGCGGCGAGTGCCGCCAGCCGGACAACACGAACACAACGCATTGACAAGCCTCCCCTAACGCGGCTGCGTCCAGACATTGACCAGCGCCGGCTGGCCGGACTTCACGACGGCGACCGCTTCCTTGATCGCGGCCCCGAGCTGGGCCGGGTCCTTGATCGGACCCTTCGCCCACCAGCCCATGGATTCCGCCAGCTTGTGATACTCGATGTCCGGGTTCTCGATGCTGGTGCCGGTCGGGCCCATATCATTGCCCAGGCTCGCGACGCGGTTGTGGAAGTTGGCCANNAGCGGAATTTTATGCCGCGCCGCGGTCCACAACACGCCCGGCGCGTACATCAGATCGCCGTCGGACTGGATGCTCACGGAGAACCGGCCGAGATCGCGGTTGGCGAGCGCGGCGCCGACCGACGCCGGCGCGCCGTAGCCCACGCCATAACCGCCCGACGATCCGAGCCAGTGGTAGTGCTTCTCCATCGGCCAGAGCCGGTTCGGCCAGTTGCTGACATTGCCGGAGGACGACACCAGCGACCAATCGAGGTCCTTGATCTGCGCCCAGATCTCCATGGTGAGGCGAGCCGTGCTGATCGGGCTCGCATCCCAGGCCAGCGTCGCGGCCTGCTTGCCGCGCTCCTTGCCTTCGGCATAGGCCTTTTTGGCAGCCTCGTCGCGCTTCTCGATCGCCGCCTTGCGCTCATTCGGGATCGCGGATTTCACGGCTTCGATCAGCGCCGGCAGCGTCGCCTCCGCGTCGCCGGGCATCGACACGTCGATGGTCTGGAAGCGTTGGAAGTCCTGGTAGTTCGACTTGGTGATGAGATCGACCGAGCTGATGCTGATCAGCTTGGTGTCGGGCTTGATCTTGGACTGGTTGTGACCGATGCCGTGGTCGCCATTGTCGATATAAGAGTTCACCGTGCCCCAGTAGTCGGAGAGCTCCAGGCCGATGATGACATCGGCATTGTTGATCACCGTGGGCGGACGGCTGAGATAGTGGGTCTTCGGGAAATTCATCCGGCCGCCCTGGTCGACCACCGGAGCCTGCAAGAGCTCGGCGAGCTGGACCAGCAGCCTGATGCCATTCTCGGTGCGCGCCGCGCGGTCGACCACGATCACGGGGCGCTCGGCATTGGCCAGCAGTCGCGCGGCCTCGCGGACCGCGCCGGAATCGCCCTGCGGCGGCGCGCTGGCCACGTAGCGCGGGATGTAGAGCTTCTCGCCGTTCTCGCGGATCGGCTCCTGCTGCAGCCCGGCGTCGAGCGAGATCGCGACCGGTCCGTAGGGCGGGGTCATCGCGATCTTGTAGGCGCGCACGAACGACTGCGCGTAGTGCTGTAGCGAGACCGGCGTGTCGTCCCACTTGGTGAAGTCGCGCACCAGCGCGTTGCCGTCCTGCGCCGAGTGGAAGGTCGGCACCCCCGTCGGCCGGTGGGCGGCGTCGAGATCGTTGCCGCCGACCACGATGATCGGCACCCGGTCGCACCAGGCGTTGTAGATGCCCATGGTCGCATGCTGCAGGCCGACAGTGCCGTGGCAGAGCGTCATCAGCGGCTTGCCGGCGATCTTGAAATAGCCGTGCGCCATGCCGACAGCGGATTCCTCATGGGTGCAGGTGAGGAATTCCGGCATCTTGTTGCCGCCGTAATCGATCAGCGACTCATGCAAGGCGCGGAAGCTCGAAGCCGGATTGCAGGGCAGATATTTGATGTCGAGCGTCTTGATGACGTCGACCATGAAGTCCGAGCCCGCCACGCCGCCGATCCGCGGCAAGTCCTTCGGCGTTCCGGTCTCCGCCGCCGCGACCTGCATCGATGGCGGCAGTGCGGACGGCCGCGGTGCGGGCGCCGCATTGGACGACGTCGTCGCCCCCTGCACAGCCGGCGGCGTCACCGCGGTTGCCGCACCCGCCACCGCGACGCCGGCCAAGAATTTGCGCCGGCTCACCTCGGAGCGCGGATCGTTTCGTGCCGGATCTTTTCGTTTCATGGAGTTCTCCCTTGATTGTCTTGCGCGGCGCCCAATCGGGCATAGCCGTCTGACGCGAACTTGGTTGGCGGATATTATCGTCGCTGCGACGCGCTGGGAAGGCGTCCCAATCAGTGACCGTCATCCTGAGGTGC
>PKXB01000163.1 GCA_003133345.1 Hyphomicrobiales bacterium
CCGCCCGGCTTGTGCACCAGAAAGCCGATCTCGTCGTCGTCGCCTTCCCAGAACCGGCGCACGCGGCAATGCTCGCGTTGGCTTTGCCAGAGCTTCACGTCGATATGACCCTTGTCGTCGAGCGGGGCGACGAATTCGTAACCATGAAGCTTCGAGCCCTGCGGGAACTCCTTGGAGCGGGCAAGATTGAGCCTGATGCGCTTGAACGTGTGCGGCAGCGTGGTCACGGCAATCTCCATCCTCAAGCGGGTTCGTTTATTTGTCATATAATCACAGCATCCGGCCAAGGCGTGCATTGATTTGGATCAGTCCGGCGGTATTGGTCGGGCCGATAGTAGCGCCAACCCGAGGACGAGGGATGAGCCCGGCCGAAACCTCGCAGCAGGCGGTGATCGATTTTCTTGGCGACCCCGCAACCCATGGCGGCGCGCCGGTCAAGCGCATCGATACCCATGCCGCGACGGTATTCCTGGCCGGCAGCCGCGCTCTCAAGATCAAGCGCGCCGTGCGCTTTCCGTTCCTCGATTATTCCACCCTGGCCAAACGCAAGGCCGCCTGCATGGCCGAGCTCGAGGTCAATCATCCCTATGCGCCGGCAATCTACCGCCGCGCGGTGGCGATCACGCGCGCGGACGACGGCACGCTGGCCATCGGCGGTAAGGGTGAGCCGGTAGAATGGGCGGTGGAGATGCGGCGTTTCGACGAGACGCAGACGCTCGATCATCTGGCCGAGTCGCGGCGGATCGACGACGTGCTCGCCGACGCGCTCGGGCGGGCCGTGGCGCGCGCGCACGCGGCGGCACCGATCGCCAAGGCCGCCGATTTCACCCATGCGCTTAGCGAGATCATCGCCCAGAACGATGTTGAGCTGCGCGCGGCGCCCGAACTTTTTCCGCCCCGGACGGTGAGCGCGTTGACCGACGCGACGCGCGGCGCATTCGAGCGCGTGCGGGCGCTGCTGGCCGCGCGCGAGCGCGCCGGGCGGGTAGCGCGCGGCCACGGCGATCTGCATCTCGGCAATATCGTTTTGCTCGACGGCGTACCGGTGCTGTTCGATGCCATCGAATTCGACCCCAAGATCGCCACCGGCGACGTGCTCTACGATCTCGCCTTCCTGCTGATGGACCTGATCGAGCGCAAGCTGACGCAAGCCGCCAATATCGTGCTCAATCGCTATCTCAACGAGACGCGGCGGGCGGAGGACCTCGATGCGCTCGCCGCGCTGCCGCTGTTCCTGTCGTTACGGGCGGCGATCCGCGCGAAGGTCGCCGCGGCACGGCGGGCGCTCGGCGCAGCGGGCGCGGAGCAAAGCGCGCGCGACTATTTCGCGCTCGCCGGCAAACTGCTGGCGCCGCAGCCGCCAATTTTAGTGGCGGTGGGCGGCCTGTCGGGCACCGGCAAGTCGCTGCTCGCCCGCGCGCTCGCAGCCGAAATTCTCCCCGAGCCCGGCGCGGTGGTGCTGCGCAGCGACGTCGAGCGCAAGGTTCTGTTCGCCGCCGCCGAAGCCGATCGCCTGCCGGAGACGGCCTACGCCCGCGATGTCACGACACAAGTCTACGCCGCGCTCATCGACAAGGCGCGGCGGGTGACCGGTGCCGGCCATTCGGCGATCGTGGACACGGTGTTCGCGGACGCCGGCGAGCGGGCGGCAATTGTCAAAGCAGGAGACGGCGTCGCGTTCCACGGGCTGTTCCTGACCGCCGATCTGGCGACGCGGCTTTCCCGCGTCGGCGGGCGCAAAGACGATGCCTCCGATGCCGATGCGGCGGTCGCGCGCCGGCAGGAGCAATACGATCTCGGGGCGATGCAATGGACGCTGGTCGATGCCTCCGGTTCGCCGGAACAGACGCTGCGCCGCGCCAAGGCGGCGCTTGGCCTTGCTTGAGCCAAGCTATGCGTCCGGCGATCCGCGGCCCCGCCGCCCTCCCCCTTGGCGTTCGATGCAAAACCGATAGCCTCATCCGGTAGAAGCGCTCCTGCCCAGGCCGGGGTCCCCGGCGCATGATCCCGAAAAGTGGAAACCGGTTTTCGGAAAAGATCATGCGCCACGCAAAATGTGAGGGTCTACGACCCGGCACGTCAAACGGATCGGACTCTCAATGAACGCTGCGCATCGTTCGACAATTTCTGCGCGCCAGTTGGCGGTCGGGCTTATCGGCTATTGCGCCTTCATCAATCTCTATGCCCCGCAGTCGATCCTGCCCCTGCTCTCGCACGAATTCGGCGCCAGCGCGGCCGAGGTCTCCACCATCATCACCGTCAGCACCTTGGCGGTGGCGCTGACTGCGCCCTTCACCGGCGCGATTGCCGACGTGCTGGGCAGGAAGCGGGTGATCGTCGCGGCGATGTTCGTAATCGTGGTGCCGACCTTGATGGTGGGAATGGCGACCAGCCTGTCGGCGCTGATCTTCTGGCGCGCGGTGCAGGGGCTGGTGCTGCCGCCGATCTTCGCGGTCACCGTCGCCTATATCGGCGACGAATGGCCGCCGCGCGAAGCGACCACGGCCGCCGGCATCTACAGCTCGGGGGCGAGCCTGGGCGGCTTCAGCGGTCGGCTGGTGACCGGGTTTCTCGCCGACCTGATCGGCTGGCGTGCAGGATTTAATGCGCTCGCGGTGATCGCCTTTGCCGGCGCGATCGCGGTCGCGTTTTTGCTGCCGCATGAGCGCCGCTTCGTGCGCTCGGAAGGGTTGCTGGCGTCCGGGCGGCAGATGCTCGCGCATTTCCGCAACGGCCAACTGGTCGCGACTTACGCGGTCGGCTTCGGCGTGCTGTTTAATTTCATCTGCACGTTCACTTATGTCAGCTTTCATCTCGCCGCGCCGCCTTACAACCTTTCGTCCAGCGCGCTCGGCGCGATTTTCGTTGTCTATCTTGTCGGCTCGGTGCTCACGCCGTGGATCGGCTGGGCGGTCACCCGATTCGGACGGCGGCACTTCATGGTTTGGGTGATCGCGCTGTGGGTTGCCGGCATTGCGTTGACGCTGGCACCCCCGCTGCCGCTCATCATTCTGGGCCTCGCCGTCAGCGCCGGCTGCGGGCTGATCTGCCAGGCGATTTCCACCGGCTATGTGACGATCACCGCCAAGGCCGGCCGCTCCTCGGCGGTGGGCCTCTATGTGACGAGCTTCTACATCGGCGGTAGTTTCGGCGCGGCGCTGGGCGGGCTCTCCTGGACGCTCGCCGGCTGGCCGGCCTGCGTCGCGCTGGTGGTGGCGATGCTGCTGGTCATGGCGGGCATTGTGTACTTCGCCTGGGCCCGCCGCGTGCCGGCCGGGCCGGCCATGGCGCCGATCGAGCCGGCGTGAGCGAGTTATTCTGAACTTGGGTGCCAGAGCGGCCGGTAGCCGCGCGACAGCACGGCGAGGATCAACGGCGGCGTGAGCACATCGACGTCGATCGCGCGGGGGCGCGGCCGCGCGTGGTCATAGATCGACGGCGTCCAGCGCAGCAAACGGTTCCCCCGCACGGCGAAGGCGTCTCCATCAAGCGCGATCATCGCGCCGTCGGGAAGGCTGTCGATCTTGCGGCGGTGCATGCGCTTGGCCTTGCCGTCGAGACGCTCGGCGTGCAGACCTTCGTCCATCGCGGCGGCGCGGGCGCGCGGCTTCCCGCGCGAGAACAGCGCGGCGAATCGTTCCGCCTGCTTGCGCCGGCATTCGAAACACGGCCGGTGACCGGCGGCGAGCGCCGTCACCTCGTCGAGGAAGAACAATTCGGTGTAGCTGTTGCCCCAGACGTCGCGGTGGCGATTATTGAAGTCGAGGCGGCAGCAGATCCATTGCTTCGACGTCCAGCGCCGCGCGCCAAGCTTACGGTGCTCATCGTGCAAGCGCCCGCCGCGATTGCCCATGAGCAATCCGCGCGCCGGATCGGTGAACAAGCCGCCAAAAGGATCGACGCGGTTTTGCAGGGGCATCGTCGGGTGTCAAAAAACAAGGTGGCCGGGACACGTACAACCCGGCCACCATATCCATTCCAGAAGGACCCGGTTACTGGGATGGATGATTGAATAAAACCGAAGGCAACCGCCGGCGCTTTGATCGAAATCAAAATAACAAATCTTTGGGCGAGTCGCGAAATTGTCAGCCACAGCAATTATCGATGCATCCGGTTCCACAACAACGCAAAAATGCCCCCAATCGCATAACCGATCGCCGCCGTCACAACGACGAGCCCAATCGCTCGGCCCAGGCTGAATGTTTCGACGACATAGACCGGTTTGATGAAGTGCAGCCAGAGGATGAAATCGATGAACGCTTGCGCCCACCCGGTCGCGACAATAATCGCCCACAAAAGGTGATATCCGCCGAGCAAAGCGCCGAGCACGAAACCCGCTGTATTGGGGCTGATTTTGCTTGCCATGACACGCCTCCAACAATTCATTTTAAAATGGGGGCTGTCTGCTTCTTTGATTTACCTCAATGCCTGGCTCGAACGTCTCAAATGAAAACGCCCGCCGAATGGGCGGGCGTTCGCTGCACGTGATGGAAAGCCTCAGCCCTGCGGCTGCGGCGCGACTTCGCCGGTTGGCGCGTCGGGGCGTGGGCGCTGCTTGCCGGCCGGCGGCACCGCCGAGGAGCGCGGCGTGGTCGGCTCGATCACCGATTCGCGCACCGGCCGTTTGCCATTGATCAGATCCTTGATCTCGTCGCCGGTCAGCATCTCGAACTCGAGCAGGCCCTTGGCCAGAATCTCGAGGTCGGCGCGCTTGTCGGTGAGGATCTGGGTCGCCTCCGCATAGCCGGCCTCGACCAGCTTGCGGACCTCAGCGTCGATCGTCTGCGCGGTCGCTTCCGAGATGTTCTGCTGGCGCGACACCTGATAGCCGAGGAACACCTCGTCCTGGTTCTCGCCATAGGCCACGGTGCCGAGCTTGTCGGACAGGCCCCAGCGCGTGACCATCAGGCGGGCGAGCTTGGTCGCCTGCTCGATGTCGGAGGCGGCGCCGGAGGTCACCTTCTCCCGGCCGAACACCATTTCCTCGGCGACGCGCCCGCCCATCATGATGGCGAGGCGCGAGGTCATCTGCTCGCGGCTCATCGACAGCTTGTCGCGCTCCGGCAGTTGCATGACCATGCCGAGCGCGCGACCGCGCGGGATGATGGTGGCCTTGTGCACCGGATCGGTGGCCTTGACGTTGAGCGCGACGATGGCGTGGCCGCCTTCGTGATAGGCGGTCAGCATCTTCTCCTCGTCGGTCATCACCAGCGACCTGCGCTCGGCGCCCATCATCACTTTGTCCTTGGCGTCCTCGAACTCGGCTTGCGTCACCATGCGCTTGTTGCGGCGCGCGGCCATCAAGGCCGCTTCGTTGACCAGGTTGGCCAAGTCGGCGCCGGAGAAGCCGGGCGTTCCGCGCGCGGTGGTCTTCAGATTCACGTCCGGCGCCAGTGGCACTTTGCGCACATGCACCTTCAGGATGTTCTCGCGGCCGACCACGTCCGGGTTCGGCACCACCACTTGGCGGTCGAAGCGGCCGGGGCGCAGCAGCGCCGGATCGAGCACGTCGGGCCTATTGGTGGCGGCGATCAGGATGATGCCTTCATTGGCTTCGAAGCCGTCCATCTCGACCAGCAACTGGTTGAGCGTCTGCTCGCGCTCGTCATTGCCGCCGCCGAGGCCGGCGCCGCGATGACGGCCGACCGCGTCGATTTCGTCGATAAAGATGATGCAGGGCGCGTTCTTCTTGGCCTGCTCGAACATGTCGCGCACGCGGCTGGCGCCGACGCCGACGAACATCTCGACGAAGTCGGAGCCGGAAATGGTGAAGAACGGCACATTGGCTTCGCCGGCGACCGCGCGCGCGATCAGCGTCTTGCCGGTGCCGGGCGGGCCGACCAGCAGCACGCCGCGCGGAATGCGTCCGCCCAGGCGCTGGAATTTTCCGGGATCGCGCAGGAATTCGACGATCTCCTGCAAATCCGACTTGGCTTCGTCGACGCCGGCGACGTCGTCGAAGGTGACGCGGCCGTGCGCCTCGGCGAGCAATTTCGCGCGCGACTTGCCGAAGCCGAGCGCCTTGCCGCCCGCGCCTTGCATCTGCCGCGAGAGGAAGATCCACACGCCGATTAAAGCGATAAACGGCAACCACGATACCAGCAGCGAGACGAACCACGGGACATTGTCCTGCTGCGGCCGCGCCGTGATCGAGACGCCCTTGGCATAGAGCTTTTGTATCAGGCCGGGATCGTTCGGCGCATAAGTCTGGAAGCTGGTGCCGTTGGCGAAAGTGCCGCGAATTTCCGGACCCTGAATCACCACGTCGCGCACGCGGCCCTGGTCGACCTCGCTCAAGAGCTGCGAGAACGAGATGTCCTGCGCGGTCGTGCGCTGGCCTGGATTCTGGAACAGCGTGAACAGCGCCAGCAGCAGCAGGACGATAATCACCCAGAGGGCGAAATTGCGCAGATTGGCGTTCATCAGGCGTCCTTACCCGCCGCATCGGGCGCTGTGGCTATTGTTATGGCCAAAATTCGTGGCGACATCACGTCGATCCCGTTTACCAATGTAGGCAGCGTGCCCCCGCATGGAAAGGGCTCGAATCTCACATAGTTTAGCGCGATTTCGCCGGTTTGGCGTTACCACGTCGACCTGTGGTTAAGGCTTTGCCGCGGCGCGGAGGCGCCCGTTCCACCGTGATTTGGCGCCCGGCCAGTGTCACAATCGCCCCCGCCAGGCTGCGCCGAAACCTCGCATTGCCACCTTTTTGGCCGGCATTTTGAGCGGCGTCGAGCGCCGCTTTCAGCGTCTCCAGCTTGGCCAATTCGACCGGCCCTTCATCTCCCGCCTTGGCGAGCGCGCGGCCGATCAGGCGCAGCGCGATCTCGGCCGGCAATCGCGCATAGCCCGCCGCGTCGAAGGCGATGGCACCCGGCATGGCGGGCGATAGTGTCAGCTCGGCCGCGGCCCGGTCGACCGCGGCTTCGATCGCCATGTCCGCCCGCTTCAGCCGCCGCGCCAGCAGCGCCAGCCTGCGGGCGTCGAGACCCTCGCGCGCGAGCTCCCCCATCAAGCCGCGCAACCGCGCCCGCGTGAAGCGCGGATCGCGGTTGGACGGATCGTCCGCGAACGGAATTTTCGCGGCGCGCAAAGTGGCGACGAGGCGCGCCTTCGGGATGTCGAGCAGCGGGCGGACGAGTTTGATCTGCCCCTCGCCATCTCCCGGCAATGCCGAAATCCGCGCCATCGCCGCGAGCCCGCTGACGCCGCTGCCGCGGCTCATGCGGATCAGCACGGTCTCAGCCTGGTCGTCGCGCGTGTGCGCAGTGAGGACGTGCGAAGTGTTTGCTTGGCGGGCCGCGCCGGCGAGCAGGTGGTAGCGCGCCGCCCGCGCCGCCTCCTGCAAGCCGGTCTTCGGCTTGGCTCCGGTCCAACGCAAGGTGCGGTGAGCGATGCCGAGCTTGCGCGCCAGGCGTCCGACATTTGCCGCCTCGCGCTTGGCTGCCTTGCGCAAGCCGTGATCGACGGTCACTGCGAACAACGCCGGCCCGCTCTTACGCGCCTTGCGCCAGCGCGCGGCGAGCACCATCAGCGCGGTTGAATCCGGCCCGCCGGACACCGCCAGCACCAGCGCGGGAAAAGGTTCGAGATCGGAGAAAAGCGATTTGGCTTCCGTGGCCGAGACTGGTGAAGTCTCAGCAGTGCGCACGCTTTTGTTCCTGCGTGACGCCGCGTTTCACGCTTGCCGAGGCGCGCGGAAATTTGCGCCCGACTTCCGCCAGCGTGGCGCAGGCCGCTTCCTTCTGATTGAGCGCGGCGAGCGACTGCCCGAGCCGCAGAAGCGCGTCCGGCGCCTTGCCGGCGTGCTCGAATTTAGTCGAGACCGCCAGGAAGGATTCCGCCGCGTCGCGATAGCGCTGGCGTTGGAACAGGCTCTCGCCCAGCCAGTATTGCGCGTCCGGCACCAGCTTTTCGTCCGGATATTTGCGCAGGAAATCGCGGAACGCCTGCTCGGCCAGCGCGTAATCTTTGTGCAGCACATAGCCATACGCCATGTCGTATTCGTCCTTCGGCGTCGCCGACGGCGGCAGCGTTGCAAGCTGGGTGCCGGTGGCGCTGGTGTCGCGCGGCGGCGGCAATTGCGACGGCGGCATCGGCGCCGCGTTCGCCATCGGCCCTGCCGGCTGCGCCGGCGCATTACCGGAAAGCGTCGACAGATCGAGCGGAGCGTCCGGGGCGCGGCCGCCGGGCGCGCCGACCGGCGGCTCGTTATCCGCGTTCTGGACCGGGGCGGCCGCCGTTTCGTTGCCGAGGACGCGTGGCGCGCCGGGCGCATTCGGATGCTGGGCGGGATTGAATACGTCGGAGCGGTTGCCGGGCGTGGCGGGCCCCGGCGCATTGACCGGCGCTGGCGGCGCCATCGCGCGCGGGGCTGCGCCCGCGGGCGGTGCGCCCTTGGAGCCAAGCTGCTGGAAGCGATACTCGGTATCTTCCTGCATGCGCTTGAGCCGTTCCTCGAGCTGCTGGTTACGGTACTGCAACTGCTCGAGCGTGCCGGTGAGCTGGCGCAGCGCACTTTCCATGCGGTCGAGGCGGATGGACAGATCGCCGGGATCGGCCTGCGCCACGCGCGGCTGCTCCGCTGGACGCTGGTCGCCTTGGAGCTGGTCGCCTTGGCGCTGCGGCGACGGCGGCTCGCCGCGGCTGAACAGATTATCGAGGAAGCCGCCGGAAGAACGCTGCTCCTGCGCCGCCGCCGCGCCGGCCAGAAGCAACAGCGGAAGCGCGGCGAGCGCCGCGATGCGAATTCGGTGTCGTGAACGCGTCATGATGCACAGTCCGGCAGCGGTCGATACAGCTAGCATAGGGCGGGCTGCGTCGAAATTGTGACTGGAGCCCTCGCGCGGCCATTCACGACCTGTTTCCGGCCGTAAAATACGTCGATGCCCGGCGCAAGGCCGGGCATGACAGTTTCTAAACAAGTGCCGCCAGCGTCTTACGAGCTGACGCCGAGCACCGTGACCGCGCGGCGGTTCTGCGACCAGCAGGAAATGTCGTCGCAAATCGCGACCGGCCGCTCCTTGCCGTACGATATGGTGCGCATGCGGTTCGCCGCCACGCCGTGCGAGATCAGATAGTCACGCACGGTCTGTGCCCGGCGGGCGCCGAGCGCGATGTTGTATTCGCGCGTGCCGCGCTCGTCGGCGTGACCTTCGACGGTGAATTGGCCGTACTGGCTATAGTTGTTGAGCCACTGCGCCTGCTTGTCGAGCGTTGTACGCGACTGCGGCGTGAGCTCGGAGGAATCGGTTTCGAAGAACACGCGGTCGCCGACATTGACCACGAAGTCCTGCTGGCTGCCGGGCGTCGCCATGCCGGCCGCATTGGCCTGCGCGTCGTCGCCGGGCTTGTTGGCGCAGGCCGAAATCGCCAGCGCCGACGCTAGAACGGCCACGAGCCGGGCCGCGCGGAAAATGTGATTCACATTGGTCATCCCGGTGCCTCCATCCTCACTCACGCAACTACCGGAGAATTTGCTGGCGCATGATCTCTCCCGAAAACCGGTACCCTCTTTTCGGGATCATGCGCGTGCCTCATCGTCTACCAGCACGGTGGTTAAGCGAACCTTCCATCAACCTTGATGGAACCTTGCGCGAGGCCCCTAAAATTGTCTGAGCCACGTAAACCTATTCTGATGGTTAAGAGCCGGTGAAAATGTGGCGCTGATTTGTCCGCGCACGATCATTTCTGAAAACCGGTACCCGCCCCGAATCAAGTCCGGGGCAGGCTTTTTCGGGATCGTGCGCTAGGACAACAGCGGCGACCACGCCGGATCCGAGGCCAAGCTCGGGGTGGGCACCTTGAGCTGGTTACGGCCGGTGATGTCGATCGTGTAAAGCGACGGGCCTCTGCCGGGATCGCTGAAATACATCAATACCCGCCCGTTCGGGGCGAAGGTCGGGCCTTCGTTGTGGAATCCCTCGGTCAGGACGCGCTCGCCGGAGCCGTCCGGCTTGAGGATGCCGATCGAAAATTGTCCGCGCGCCTGCCCGGTGAAGGCGATGTAGTCGCCGCGCGGCGACCATACCGGGGTCGAGTGATGGCCCTCGCCAAAGCTGATGCGCTGCGCCGGGCCGCCATTGGCCGCCATCACATAGATCTGCTGCGTACCGCCGCGGTCGCTCTCGAAGCAGATGCGGCTGCTGTCCGGCGAATAGCACGGCGCGGTGTCGATGGCCGGCGTGTCGGTGAGCCGCGTGGTCGCCTTCGAGCGCAGATCCATCACGAACAGATTGGCGTTGGCGCCCTGCTGCAGGCTCATGATCACCCGCTGGCCGTCCGGCGAAAATCGCGGCGCGAACGTCATACCGGGAAAATTGCCGACGATCTCGCGCTGGCCGGTCTCGATGTTGAGCAAATAGACGCGCGGATCGCCCTGCCCGTAGGACATGTAGGTGATCTCTTGCGTGGTCGGGTTGAAGCGCGGCGTGAGCACCAGGTCGTCGCCGCGGGTGAGATAGCGCACGCCGGCGCCATCTTGATCCATGATGGCGAGGCGTTTCACCCGCCGGTCCTTCGGGCCGGTCTCATCCACAAACACGATGCGGCTGTCGAAATAGCCCTTCTCGCCGGTGAGCGTCTCGTAGATCGCGTCGGAGATGATGTGCGCGATGCGCCGCCAGTTGTCGGGCGTGGTGAAATACTGCTTGCCGTCGAGCTGCTGGCCCGCGAACACGTCCCATAGCCGGAATTCGGCTTTCAGCCGTCCGTCGCCTTGTTTGGTGATGCGGCCGGTGACCAGCGCCTGCGCGTTGATGACGCGCCAGTCCGCGAAGCGCGGCACCGCATCGGAATTAGTGATCTTCTCGGTGAACGCCTGCGGATTGATCGGCGCAAACAGCCCGCTGCGCTGCAGATTGCTGCTGATGACCGCGGTGAGGTTGTGCGCGATCTCGCTCTCGGTCGGCGCGCCGGCCAGAAAATCGGGCAGCGCGATCGGCATCGGCTGGACATTGCCTTGCGTGATGTCGACGCGCATCACCGCGGCCGCGGGCCGGCTCGCAAGCGCTATGAGCGCACCGGCGCCGGCGCCGGCCAGCAGACGGCGGCGGCTCAACATGAGGTTACGGTCGATCATAAGATGCGTCATCTCGCGGGAATATTGCTGAACATTTCTTTGGTGTCGAAGGTAAAGTCGATTTCTTTCCAAATATCGTAGTGATCAGGACGCAGCATGGTGAAGGGCTGGCCGATGAGCACCGCACGCACGGCGCTGTCGCGTATCGCATTAAAACGGGCGCCACTTCCGCTGGTCATAACCTGCGGACCGATATCCAGCGTGCCGTCGCGTTTGAACCTGATCCGAATAGTGACCTGGAATTGATCTGCGTCCTGCGCGCCGACCGGCGGATTCCACAACGACATCAGCCGCGCGCGCAGCGCGTCGATTTCCGATTGCGACAGCCGGGCGGCGTTGCCGCTCGCGGCGCCGAGCGAAGGCGTCGAATTGAGCTCCGCTCCGGTCGCGGCGTTGCGTTGCGGATCGCGCTTGTCGAGCAGCGCCGCGATCTTGTCGGCGTCGAATTTGGGCTGCTTTTGAACCGGCTTCTTCGGCGGCAGCGGCTGCGGCTCGGCCTTGGCTTGCTGTTTCTGTTCGTCCTGCTTCTTGAGCTTCTCGGCGATCGGGTCTGGCTTCGGCAACGGTTGCGGCTCTGGCGTTTTTTCCGCCGTGGCCTTGAGCTCTTGTTTCTCGGTGAGCTTGGGCGCAATCTCTTCGGCCGGCTTCGCGTCGGCGATTTTTTCCACCAGCGGCTTGGGGATTTCGAGCTTGGGCGCCTGCTTGGCGCCCTTGGTCATTTCGGAGAAGTCCTTCTCGCTCACCAGGTCGACCGGCAGCGATTCCGCCGGCGTGACCTCGAAGGTCTTGCCGGAGAACGACACCAGCGCCCACAGCAGCACCGCCGCGTGCAGACCGGTCGATATCGCTGACGCCATTCTCATCTGCATTACTGTACTTTCGAGCTTTGCTCGAATTCGGTCACCAAGGCCACCCGATGGAAACCGGCCGCCGACAGCCGCCCCATCACCTTCATCATGGTCCCGTAGTCCACTTTTTTGTCGCCGCGCACATAAATGCGGGCGTCGGTGCCGCCGCGCGCCTGCGCTACCGCCTGCAGCTTCGGGATCAGATCGTCCACGCTAATTTCGGCATTTTGCAGGAAAACCTGGCCCTTGTCGTTAACCGACAAGGTGAGCGGCTCCTTGTCCTGATCGAGGCTCTTGGCCTGGCTTTGCGGCAGGTCGATCGGCACGCCCACGGTGAGCAGCGGCGCCGACACCATGAAGATGATGAGCAGCACGAGCATCACGTCCACCATCGGCGTGACGTTGATCTCGCTCATCACCTTTTGGCGATGACGCTTCCTGCGTCCGATGACCGGCGTGCCGGCATTGGCTGCCATCGTCCCCTCACCCGCGCTCGTCGATCTGGCGCGACAGGATGGCGGCGAACTCGTCGGCAAAGCCTTCCAGCCGCTGCGCCAGCTTGTTCACCTCGGAAGCGAACTTGTTATAGAAAATGGTCGCCGGTATGGCGGCGACAAGGCCGATTGCGGTCGCAAATAGCGCTTCCGCGATGCCCGGCGCCACCACCGCCAATGACGTGTTCTTGGAAGCCGCGATCGACTGGAAGCTGGTCATGATGCCCCAGACCGTGCCGAACAGGCCAATAAAGGGGCCGGCCGAGCCGACTGTGGCCAAGACTAACAGCCGGCGTTCAAGCCGCTCGACCTCGCGCGCGATGGTCACCTCCATCACCTTCTCGATCCGCATCTGCAAGCCGGCGAACGAGCGCGCTTGGCCCTCGAAGCTGCGCTTCCATTCCCGCATCGCCGCCACGAACAGCGCGGCCATCGAGTGAGTCGGCTTCGAGGACAGCGAGCGGTAGAGCTCCTCCAGCGACTGGCCGGACCAGAACGCCTGCTCGAAACGGTCCATGGCGCGCTTGCTGCGCGTATAGAGCACGGTCTTGTCGATCGCGATCGCCCAGACCCAGACCGAACACACCAGCAGCCCGACCATGACCGCCTTGACGATCCAATGGGCGTGCCAGAACAGCGTGAACAGCGAGAGGTCGGAAGAGGTGAGCGGGAGCACCGACTGTGCCACATCGGCAGGATTCATGGGCACGTCCTTTGCTCTGTCCGAGGTCAAACAGGCAGAGCTAAACGAAATCCCCGCCAAATGGCCAAACTAGGGCGCGAGGCCCATCATAAGCCCACTAAACAGCGCTGATTGTGGTTAATAATTGGTTAGCGGGCCGGTTCCGCCCCGGAGCCCAGGCTCTCCTGATCCGCGCGCATGGCAATCCGCAGCGGCTTGGGGATCGGCCGCGCGCGCCCGCCGGACACGAAGGCAACCTGCACATGCGCCTCCACGATCAACTCGTCGCCGCGCATCACCTGCTGGTGCAGCGTGACGGAGGCACCCTTCACCTCCTCGGGCACGGTGACGATGTCGAGCACGTCGTCCATATGCGCGGGCTTGCGGAAATCGATGCTCATGTGGCGCACGACGAATGAGAAGCCCGGCGCCTCCTTCTCAGCCGCCTCGAACATAGCGCGATGATCGGCGCCGATCAGGCGCAAATAGTTGGTGCGGCCGCGCTCCATGAAACGCAGGTAGCTGGCGTGATAGACCACGCCGGAAAAATCAGTGTCCTCGTAGTAGACGCGCACCGGCTGCAAATGCCGGCCGTCGCGAATTTCGCCGTCGAGGGCGCTTGCGCTCGACACCGTGTCAGTCCTCTTCTTCTTGCCCAAACAACCCGAATTGGCTCGGGTCGCGCGCAGGCTCCTGCAGGCCGAGATGCTTGAACGCGGCCGAGGTGAGCAACCGCCCGCGCGGGGTGCGCTGCAGGAAGCCTTTCTGGATCAAAAACGGCTCGATGATGTCCTCGATGGCGTCGCGCGGCTCGCTCAATGCGGCGGCCATGGTGTCGACGCCGACCGGGCCGCCACCGTAACTCTCCGCGATGGTCATGAGATAGCGCCGGTCCATGGCGTCGAGCCCGGCGGCATCGACTTCCAGCTCACGCAGCGCGTTGTCGGCGACTTTGCGGTCGATCGTCTTGGCGCCGTCGACATGGGCGAAGTCGCGCACCCGGCGCAACAGACGCCCGGCGATACGCGGCGTGCCACGCGCGCGGCGCGCGATCTCGTTGGCGCCGTCCGCCGTCATGCCGATGCCCAGTACGCGGGCGCCGCGATTGACAATCTCTTCCAGCTCGCCTTCCGAATAGAAATTCAGCCGCACCGGAATGCCGAAGCGGTCGCGCAGCGGATTGGTCAGCAGGCCGGCGCGCGTGGTGGCGCCCACAAGCGTGAACGGTTGCAATGGGACCTTCACCGAGCGAGCCGCCGGCCCCTCGCCGATGATGAGATCGAGTTGGAAGTCCTCCATGGCCGGATAAAGGATTTCCTCGACCGCCGGATTGAGCCGGTGGATCTCGTCGATGAACAGCACGTCGCGCGCTTCCAGATTAGTGACCAGCGCGGCGAGATCGCCGGCCTTGGCGATCACCGGCCCGGAGGTGGCGCGAAAATTCACCCCCAGTTCGCGCGCGACGATCTGCGCCAGCGTGGTCTTGCCGAGGCCGGGCGGGCCGACGAACAGTACATGGTCGAGCGCCTCCTTGCGCGCGCGCGCGGCCTCGATGAACACGCCGAGATTGGCGCGCGCCTTTTCCTGGCCGATGAATTCGGAAAGGCGCTGCGGGCGCAGCGAGACATCGGCGTCGTCAGCGCGGGTCTCGGGCGTGACCAAGCGGCGCGGGGTGTTCATTTCGCCAACTCCCTCAGCCCCTGCCGGATCAAGGTCGCTACATCGGCGCCCTCGCCCGCGTTGCGCGTCGCGGCGGCGATGGCGGCGGCCGCCTGCGGCTGGCCGTAGCCGAGATTGACCAGCGCGGAGACCGCATCCATCACCGGCCGCGGCGCGCGCTTCTCGTCGAGCGCGCCGGCCAGATGCACGAACGCCGGATCGACGTCCGCGAAGGCCGGCACCTTGTCCTTGAGCTCGGTGACGATGCGCTCGGCCACTTTTGCGCCGACGCCGGGCGCGCGCGACACCGTCGCTTTGTCGCGCATGACAATAGCCGACGCGAGTTCGGATNNCGGAACCATTCGCGCTCGCTGTCGCTGACAAAGCCGAACAGCTTGATCTGGTCCTCGCGCACGTAAGTCTCGATCGACAGCGTGGCGGCTTCGCCCGTCGCCGGCAGCGATTGCAACGTGCGCAGCGAGCAATGCACCTGGTAGCCGACGCCGCCGACGTCGAGGATGATGTAATCCGCGCCGTAGCTGTCGACGGTGCCCCAAAGTTTTCCAATCATATGCGCTTGCCGATCATGACGCCGCCGCCCTCAGCACCGCGCTGGTCCGGTGATGCGCATGACACACGGCGATCGCCAGCGCGTCGGCGGCATCCTCGCTCTGCGGATCGGCTTTCGGCAGCAGCACGCCGATCATCATACGGATCTGCGTCTTTTCGGCATGGCCAGAGCCGACGATTGATTTCTTCACCAGATTGGGCGCGTATTCCGCCACCGGCAGCCCGGCTCTGGCCGGCACCAGCATGGCGATGCCGCGCGCCTGGCCGAGCTTGAGCGTCGCCACCGCATTGGCGTTGACGAAGGTCGCCTCCACCGCCGCCTCGTGCGGGCGGTATTGCTCGATCACCCGGCAAAGCCCGTCATGAATGACCACCAGCCGGGCGCCGAGCGCGGCCCGCTCGCTGGTCTCGACCGATCCGCAGGCCACGTAGATCAGCCGGTTGCCGTCAGCCTCGACCAGGCCCCAGCCGGTACGGCGGAGCCCGGGATCGATGCCGAGAATGCGAATCGGATGCCCGACCATGGCCCGTTGATAGCCCCAAGTCTGCCTTCCGACCAGAAGCCGACCGTTCGGACAGAACGGGTCACCCAAAGGCCCCCAGGACTGCTAATGAACCCTGGCCCGCCAAAGCCACGCCCCCATGATCGATCCGCAAACGCTTTCATTGTTCCAGGACGCCGTCGCCGACCCGCGGTTCCCCATCGCTATCGGCATTGCCGCTCTGTCCGGCCTGGTGCGCGGATTTTCCGGCTTCGGCTCGGCGCTGATCTACATGCCGCTGATCGCGGCGGTGTACAGCCCGCGCCTGGCCGCGCTGACGCTGCTGCTGATCGACACGATTTGCAGCCTGCCGTTCGCCCTGCACGCCATGCCGCAGTGCAATTGGCGCGAAGTGACCCCGGTTACGATCGGCGGCGTCGTGACGCTGCCGATCGGCGTGCTGGCGCTGCTGTGGGTCGATCCGCTGAGCTTGCGCTGGTTCATCGCGGGTTTGGTGCTGGCCGCGCTGGTGGCGCTGGCCGCCGGCTGGCGCTATCACGGCCGCCCGACGCTCGCCGCCTCGTTCGGCGTCGGCGCGCTCGCCGGCTTTGGCGGCGGCGCCGTGCAGATCGGCGCCCCGCCTTTGCTGGTGTTCTGGCTGGGCGGAACCAACAATGCGGTGACGGTGCGCGCCAACATCATGGTCTATTTCATCATGCAGGGCGCGCTGTCGATGGTCATGTATTTCTTCAGCGGCTTGTTCAGCGTGCAGGCGATCGTTTTGTCCTTGCTGCTGGGATTGCCGTTCGCGGTCGCCATGGCCGGCGGCGCGTATTGGTTTCACGGCTCCAGCGACGCGCTCTACCGCCGCGCCGCCTATCTGATCATCGCCTTGGCGGCACTGGTGAGCCTGCCGGTATTCGACGCGCTGAGGTGAGTGAAATCGCATGACACCCGGTCTCGGCTTCGCGCTCGGCGCCATGCTCTGCTTCGGTGTCGGCGATCTCATCTACAAACGCGCGGCGGCGGCCGGCATCGAGGCCAGCCAGTTCGTCATGCTGCAGGCCTGGGTGTTCTGTCCCGGCATCACACTCTATGCCTGGCTCACCGGCACGCTCGATCCGCACTTGTCGGCGCTGTGGGGTTCGCTGGCCGGATTGTTCGCGCTCATTGCCTTCACCAATTTCGCCCGCAGCCTGCAGGAGGGCGCGGTGAGCACCAATGCGCCGATCTTCCGGCTGAACTTCACGATCACCGCCGCCCTGGCGATCGTGCTGCTGGGTGAGACGCTAACGATGACGAAGCTCGCGGCGCTCGTCTGCGCGCTCGGCGGGGTGTGGCTGCTGCTCGCCGAGCCGGGCGCGAGGCGAGGCCGTCCAAATTTAAGTTCATTAACCCACGTGCTGATCGCAACCGTCGCGATGGGTCTCGCCAACTTGTTCTACAAGGTCGGCCTGCAACAAGGCGCGCTGCCGGAAACCATGGTCGCGGCGCAGGCCTGGGCGTTCTGCTCGACGGCGACGCTGTTCGGATGCCTGCGCGAGCGACACTTTCGCCTTACCCCCGGAGCCTGGCGGTATTCCACGCTCGCCGCCGTCGCGCTGGCGGTCGCCTTCGTGCTGCTGATGCACGGGCTGGCGCGTGGCCCGGCCAGCGTGCTGGTGCCGGTGGCGCAAATGAGCTTCGTGTTCACCGCGCTGCTGGGCGCAGCGATGTTTCGCGAAACTCTGGATTTGAGAAAACGCGCCGGTCTGTTGGTGGCCGGCGCCGCGCTCGCGCTGTTCGCCGTGAGTTAGAGTCTGATCAGCATATTTTCTTGCGCATGATCTTATCCGAAAACAGGTTCCCACCATCGGATCAAGTCCGAAGGCATGCTTTTCGGGATCATGCGCTACGCGCTCATCTTCGCCACCAGCGCGTCGGACACTTCGAAATTCGCGTAGACATTCTGCACGTCTTCATTGTCGTCGAGCAACTCGATCAGCTTTAGCATCTTCTCGCCGGCCTCGTCATCGAGTGCCACGGTGTTCTGCGGCTTCCACAGCAGCGCGGCTTTGCGCGGCTCGCCGAATTTCACTTCCAGCGCTTTCGCCACCTCGCGCAAGCTTTCCGGCGTGGTGAAGATCTGATGGCCGTCCTCGTTCGACGCCACGTCCTCGGCGCCGGCTTCGATCGCGGCGTCCAGCATGGCATCAGCGCTGGCGGCCTTGGCGTCGAACTCGACCACGCCGACATGATTGAACATGAACGACACCGCGCCGGTCGTGGCCAAATTGCCGCCGTTCTTGGTGAAAGTGGCGCGCACCTCGCCGGCGGTACGGTTGTGATTGTCGGTGAGCGCCTCGACGATCACCGCGACGCCGCCCGGCCCGTAACCCTCGTAGCGGATTTCGTCATAGCTTTCGGCGTCGTTGCCGGACGCCTTTTTGATGGCGCGCTCGATATTGTCCTTCGGCATGTTCTCTGCGCGGGCGGCCAGGATGGCGGCGCGCAGGCGCGGATTGAACGCCGGGTCGGGCATCCCGATCTTGGCCGACACCGTGATCTCGCGCGCCAGCTTGCCGAACAGCTTGGAGCGCACCTTATCCTGGCGCCCCTTGCGGTGCATGATGTTCTTGAATTGGGAATGACCAGCCATGACTCGAACTGCAATGAGGTTGATGCCGGCGGGGTTATAGGCTGGGCGCGCGGGAAAATAAATATCAGATAATCGGTAGCGACCCTAACATTTTTGCTTGCGCATGATCTTATCCGAAAGCCGGTTCCCACTTTTCGGGATCATGCGCTGGCCACCGCCACATTGCGCAGGATGGCGTCGATCCGCTCGGCGACACGTGCCACGTTGCGGTGGACGCGCGCCTTGTAGCGCCGGACCGCGTCGCGATCGACCATAAAGAACTGTTTTTCCGGATAGCTGCGGCCGAAAATATCGATCAGCATACTGCGGAATTCGCCCGAAACGATGCCCGGCATCTGCTCCGACGGCTGCTCGGCATAGGCGGCGCGCTCGGCCGACGTGAGCGCGCAGAGCAGCGGATGCAGGCGCGCCGAATAGACTTGTCTGTGGCACTGGATGACCTGGATGGCGCGGTCGAGCGCGTGGTCCGGCCGGATCTCGTCGACGATCTGCAAAGGTTCGTCCAAGGTGGACGTGTTCATCGGAAACTGGTCGATCAGCCAGTCGCCCAGATGCGTCACATTGCTGCGGCCGTGCCCATACATCAGCACGTCGTCCTCGTAGCGCGCGAACCAGGTATCGAGCCGCTCGACCAGCCGCTCGAGGCCCACGCGCGGGATCAACTCGCGGTATTGCGTGCCGAAAATTCCGATGGCCGCCTTGCCGCGGGAAATGATGTCGAGCACATCGTCGCCGAGCAGCGGCTGGAACATGCCGCCGCCAGTGCCGAACACCACTAGGTCGTATTTGTCGCGCGCCTCATTGAGCGTGCCGAAGCTTAAATGATGCACCTCTGCCTCACCCGGCAGCAGCGCGTTGATCGTCTGATAGCCGAGCCGGCCGCCGAACGTGCCGATGTCGCCATCGGAGATCACCGCGACGCTGCAAGCCACGACCGGCTTGAGCCGCTCGGTCGGCGTTAGCCGCATCAGCACCTGGCCGGCGTCGATCGGCGCGCTGCACTCGATGCGGAAGCCGTAGCGATCGAACAACAGCGCGAGATCGTAGAAGCTCAACGCGTTGGCGAAGCCGGCGCGGTCGCCGCCCCCGGCCAGATCGGTCGCACGATAGCTCAGGATCACGTCCTGCTTGCAGAAGCGCAGATGGGTGAACAGGTTCTCCACGTCGGCGATGCGTTCGAGCGCGCCGAGCATAACAATGATGTCGGAATGGGCGGCGGCCTGGGTCGGGAAGTCGCCGGCGTTGAAATCGTTGACGATGCCCTGATAGTTGCAGCCGCTCGGCAGCAAGCGTTGCAGCGTCGTCGCACCGCTGAGATCGAGCACGCGCGAGCCGGCCGGGATGAATTGGGCGGCGAGTTCCGCCCGCGCGTCGGTCGCGAGCGTGACGCCCGGCGCGAAGTCAGGTGTGGTCTCCAGCGCCAGATTGCGATTGACGTTTAAGGTCATTCCCGCCGTGCCGAGTCGCGATGCCGGACATGGGCACAAACCGGCGAATCACCACAGCTAAAGAATCACCGCGGCGAGTCGCGGTCAACTAATCCTTTCCATCCCCCCCGAAAGCGCGGGGAGGGAAAGAAGTCACTCCCAGAATTTCGGTCGCGCTTCTTCCAGGATGCCGCCGAGGCGGACGGCGCCGACCTTGCTGGCAAGCCCGCTGGCATCGTCGGTTTCGACCGCGATGGCGCACAGCGTGGCCGGGCCGCTCGCCGGCTCGAATTTACCGCCCGGCACCTTGCGCAGGAAGCGGTTGAGCGGCTCGTCCTTGGTCATGCCAATGACCGATTCGAAATCCCCGGTCATGCCGACGTCCGACACGAAGGCGGTGCGCCCCGGCATGATGCGATGATCGGCGGTGGGACAATGGGTATGGGTGCCGACCATCAGGCTGACCCGGCCGTCGACGAAATACCCCATCGACTGTTTCTCGCTGGTCGCCTCGCAATGCATGTCGAGCACGATGGCGTCGGCGCTGACTTTAAGCGCGCAGGCGGCAAGCTCGCGCTCGACCGCGGCGAACGGATCGTCGAGCGCGTCCATGAAGACGCGGCCCATGGCGTTGATCACCAGCGCGTGCTTGCCGTTCTTGGTCTCGACCAGCGCGGCGCCGCGGCCGGGCGTGCCCTTGGGATAGTTGACCGGGCGGATGAGGCGCGGCGCGCGCTCGATGAACACCAGCGCCTCACGCTGATCCCAGGCGTGATTGCCGAGCGTGACTGCGTCGGCGCCGGCGTCGATCAGCTCGTTGTAGATGACTTCCGTGATGCCGAAGCCCCCGGCCGAGTTCTCGCCATTGACCACGACCAGGTCGAGCTTCCATTCGGCGATCAGGCCCGGCAGCCGCGCATTGACGATGGTGCGCCCGGAGCGGCCGATCACGTCGCCGATGAAAAGAATGCGCATAACGTCAGGTTCCACGGAAATCGATGATCTCGCGCTCCGTTAGCACGAGATCGAGGCGCGCGTCGCGCTCCGTGGCGGGCACCTTGGGGATTTCCTGCGCCGCGAAAGCGATGCCGATGGCGATGACCTTCTTCTGCGCTCGCAGGGCGTTGATGGTCAGGTCGTAATAGCCGGCGCCGTAGCCGATGCGGTGGCCATGGCGGTCGAAGGCGGCGAGCGGAACGATGACAATGTCGGGCGCCACTTCCGGCGCGTCGGGCATCGGCTCGCGGATGCCCCATTGGCCCGACGCCAGTGGCGCGCCGAATCTCCAGGCGCGCATGATCAGCGGGTACCCGCGCCCGGCGATGGCCGGCAGCGCGAGGCTGGCGCCGGCATCGGCGAGCTTGCGCAGCAGCGGGATGGGATTGATCTCCGACTTCGCCTTCATCGGCATGAAGCCGGAGACGATGGTGCCGGCCGCAACCGGTACCGGAAACGCGCGCTCTGCGATCGCCGCCGCCGCCGCAGCGCGCTCCGCTGCCGGCAATGCGTCGCGCCGCGCCATGGCTGTGGCGCGCAGCGCAGCTTTCGTCTGGTCGGGTTTGGTTACGTCGGACATCAATATAAGTGCGGAGCCGCGAAGGCCGTCGGAGTGCGATCCCGGGAACCTACTGTTGTAGGTGGGCGCCATGTGACCGAGCCCACGAGCCCGGCCAGGGACAGCTCCCGATAGGATCGTAAGGCCCCGGGGAATTGTCTCCAGACGCGCCCCACAGCCCCGCCTGGGGAATGTAGTGAGTCGCGAGGGCAAGCGCCACCACGCACTTCACCTCTCCCATAGGGAGAGGTCGGCGAGCCATAAGCGCGTTTACGCGCGTCTTCGACGCGCTATGGCGAGCCGGGTGAGGGGTTATAGCCTCACGATACGCTCTAACCCCTCACCCGGCCGCCTTCACTGCGCTCGGCGGTCGACCTCTCTCTATGGGAGAGGTAAGAAGGAACTCAATCGCGCAAGCCGGTGCCGGTCTCGACCACCATCATCGTCGCGGTGATGAGCGCAACCTGTTTGCGGGCGCCGCCCTCCTCCGCAAACACTTCGCCGAGCGTGATTACCAGCTTCTTTCCGCTGCGAACGACGCGGCCGACCGCGCGCAGCCGCTCGCCCTTGGCCGGCGCCAACAGGTTGATCTTGAACTCGGTGGTCAGCACGGCCGCATCGCGCGGCATGACGGTCAGCGCCGCATAGCCGCAGGCGCTGTCGGCGATGGTCGCAACGGCGCCGGCGTGGATGAATTCATGCTGCTGAAGGATTCTGTCCGAGAAGGGCAGCACAATCTCTACTTCGCCCGCGCGCACGGCGGCGATCTCCGCGCCCAACGTCGTCATGATCGTCTGACGCGCGAAGCTGCCTCGAATACGCGCGTCGATCTCTTTGGCATCCAGCATCAAGGCGTTACCCGATCGCCACGCCGTTGCCGAGGCTCTGATTGAGCTTCTTGGTGATGCCCTCGATCCGCTCGGCCGCCGAGTTGAAGGCGTTAACCACCGCGCTCGAGGCCGCCTTGGCGCGGTCGGCGGCGACTATACGGGCATCCTGCAGCGCGTTGCCCTCTTCCTCCAGGCGGCGGATCTTGCGCGTGGCTTCCGCCAATTCGTCGGCCACCATCAGCGCCGCCATCACCGTGAGCCTTGTGTCGCCGATCTCGCCGAATTTCTTGCGCAGTTCCTCGATCCGCCCGTCGAGATCCTTGGCAAGCGCAAGCAGATGCTCCTCCTGCCCGTCCTCGCAGGCAAGACGATATTGGCGGCCGGCAATCGTTGCGTTCACCTGCGCCATATCATTTTTCCTTGCGCATGATCTTGTCCGAAAACCGGTTCCCACTTTTCGGGATCATGCGCTACTCGTTAGTGTCCAGCACCGACTGGATGCTGGCGATGGCCGCGTCCAGCCGCTGCGCGATCTCGCGGTTGCTGGTCTCCAGCCGGCGCGAGCGCGCGGCTTCACCGTCGAGCGCGGCGGCAAGCCGGGTGCGGTCGACGCCCAGCGCGTGGAGCTGGCTCGCCAGCCCCTCCTCGCTGCGGTCGGCCTCGCGTCGGCGCTCGACCGCGGCATCAAGCGAATCCAACGCCAGCGCCAGACGCTTCACCGCGCTATCGATCGCGCTTTGGTCGGGCATCGCCATCATCCGCGCTCAAAAACTCTTGCGGGGGCAAAGATTTAGGCGAAGAAGCTTACGTGCCGCGCGATCCTGCCGTCAACGCTTGGCGAGCGATTTACCCCGATGTTTTCGAGCGCCTGTGCATGGCTGCCCGGCGGTGGCGCCGTCACATTGACTCAAGGGCCTCACATGCTATCCACCCCACGCAAACAGGCCATTTCCATGAGTGCAAACGCTTCGCCGACGGCCGCCGTGGCGCCCACAGCGCGCCGCGAGCAAGCGGCCGCTAGTTCCGCCGTCGCCCTTACCAGCATGGCCAATGCCATCCGAGCGCTGGCGATGGACGCCGTAGAACAGGCGAAATCCGGCCATCCCGGCCTGCCCATGGGCGCCGCCGACGTGGCGACCGTCCTGTTTACGCGCTTTTTGAAATTCGATCCCGCCGATCCGGCCTGGCCCGACCGCGACCGCTTCGTGCTCTCTGCCGGCCACGGCTCGATGCTGATCTACGCGCTGCTCTATCTCACCGGCTATCCGGCGATGACGCTCGATCAGATCAAGCGCTTCCGCCAGCTCGGCTCGATCACCGCCGGTCATCCGGAATACGGCCACACGCCCGGCGTGGAGACCACCACCGGCCCGCTCGGGCAAGGGCTCGCCAACGCGGTCGGCATGGCGATCGCGGAGCGGCATCTCGCCGCCGAGTTCGGCGCCGACGTGGTCGATCACAAGACTTACGTGCTCGCCTCCGATGGCGACCTGATGGAAGGCATCAGCCAGGAAGCCATCGCGCTCGCCGGTCACCTGAAGCTCAACCGGCTGATCGTGCTGTTCGACGACAACGGCATTTCCATCGACGGCGCCTTGTCGCTCACCGACAACGTCGATCAGGTGAAACGCTTCGAGGCCGCCGGCTGGACCGCCTCGCCCGTTGACGGACACGATCCCGCAACCATCGCCGCGGCGCTGGAGAAAGCGCAATCGTCCGACAAGCCGGTGCTGATCGCGTGCAAGACCACCATCGGCTTCGGCGCGCCGACCAAAGCCGGCAACGCGTCATCGCATGGTTCGCCGCTCGGCGCCGACGAGATCAAAGGCGCGCGCGAGAAGCTGGGCTGGAGCCACGCGCCATTCGACATTCCCGCCGACATTCTGTCCGCTTGGCGCAAGGCCGGCGAGCGATCGAAGGGCGCGCATGCCGACTGGAGCAAGCGCCTCGCCGCGCTCGATGCTGGAAAGCGCGCCGAATTCGAGCGCCGCATGAAAGGCGACCTGCCGAAGCCGGCGTTTTCCGACGCGGTGCGTGCGGTCAAGCAGAGCCTCGCCGCCACGCCGAAGGACATCGCCACCCGCACGGCTTGCGAATTCGCACTCGAGAGCCTGATCCCGGCATTGCCGGAAATGATCGGCGGCTCGGCCGATCTCACCGGCTCCAACAACACGCGCACCAAATCGATGACGGCGATGAGCGCGGCCGATTACGCCGGCCGTTTCATCCACTACGGCGTGCGCGAACACGGCATGGCCGCCGCCATGAACGGCATGGCGCTGCATGGCGGCATCATCCCCTATTCCGGCACGTTCCTGGTGTTCTCCGATTATTGTCGTCCCGCCATAAGACTGGCCGCGCTGATGGGCGTGCGCGTCATCCACATCATGACGCATGACTCCATCGGGCTGGGCGAGGACGGCCCGACGCATCAGCCGGTCGAGCACCTGGCCGCGCTGCGCGCGATCCCGAACTTGCTGGTGTTCCGCCCGTGCGACGCGGTGGAGACGCTCGAGTGCTGGCAGCTCGCGCTGCAAGCGCGCCATCGCCCGAGCGTGCTGGCACTCACGCGGCAGAACCTGCCGCAGCTCAGCCAGAATTTCCTCACGAGCAACCGTTGCGCCGCAGGCGCCTACGAGATCGCGGCGGCCGACGGCAAAGCCGACGTATCGATCTTCGCCACCGGCTCGGAAGTCGCGATCGCGGTGGAGGCGAAAAAGCTGCTGGCCGCACGCGGCATTTCGGCGCGCGTGGTGTCGGTGCCCTGCTTCGAACTGCTGCTGGAGGCGAAGGACAGCGCGCGCCGCGCTGTGATCGGCTCCGCACCGGTCAAGGTCGGCGTGGAAGCCGCCGTGCGCCAGGGCTGGGACGCCATCATCGGTTCCGACGGCGTCTTCGTCGGTATGACCGGTTTCGGCGCCAGCGCGCCTTACAAGGACCTTTACAAGCATTTTGGCGTTACCGCAGAGGCGGTCGCCGATGCGGCCGCGCGCAAGCTTGAGAAAAGTTGATTTGGGTCAATACGCGTCGTGGCCGATTGCGGCCATGACAGGTTGCAAGACAAGTTAAATGAGCCGGGAGCGACTGCAATGACTATCCGGGTTGCCATCAATGGGTTCGGCCGCATCGGCCGCAATATCCTGCGCGCCATCGCCGAAGCCGAGCGCACCGACATCGAAATCGTCGCCATCAACGATCTCGCGCCGGTCGAAACCAATGCGCACCTACTGCGCTTCGACAGCGTGCACGGCCGCTTCCCCGGCACAGTGACGGTCAAAGGCGACACGATCAGCGTCGGCAACGGCGCCATCAAGGTCACCGCCATCAAGGACCCGACCACGCTGCCGTGGAAGGATCTCGGCATCGACATCGCGATGGAATGCACCGGCATCTTCACCGCCAAGGACAAGGCCTCGATGCATCTCACGGCCGGCGCCAAGCGCGTGCTGGTGTCGGCGCCCGCCGACGGCGCCGACTTGACCGTGGTCTATGGCGTCAACCACGACAAGCTGACCAAGGATCACAAGGTCGTCTCCAACGCTTCCTGCACCACCAACTGCCTCGCCCCGGTCGCCAAGGTGCTCAACGACGCCATCGGCATCGACAAGGGCTTCATGACGACGATCCACGCTTATACCGGCGACCAGCCGGTGCTCGACACCATGCACAAGGATCTCTATCGCGGGCGCGCGGCTGCGCTGTCGATGATCCCGACCTCGACCGGCGCCGCCAAGGCGGTCGGGCTGGTGCTGCCGGAACTCAACGGCAAGCTCGACGGCGTGGCGATCCGCGTGCCGGTGCCGAACGTCTCCATGATCGATTTCAAATTTATCGCCAAGCGCGCCACCAGCAAGGACGAGGTCAATGGCGCGATCAAGCGCGCGGCCGAGCAGCAGCTCAAGGGCATCCTCGGCTACACCACGGCGCCCAACGTCTCAATCGATTTCAACCACGATCCGCATTCCTCGGTCTTCCACATGGACCAGACCAAGGTGATGGACGGCACGCTGGTGCGCGTGATGGCGTGGTACGACAACGAATGGGGCTTCTCCAACCGCATGGCGGATACCGCCGTGGCGATGGGCAAGTTGATCTAACGCCGCGCTGGCTCGAGCAAACCATGAGCGCGTTCCGCACCCTCGACCACGTCGACGTGAAGGGCAAACGCGTGCTGGTGCGCGTCGATCTCAACGTGCCGGTGGAGAACGGCGTGGTCACCGACTCCACCCGCATCGAGCGCATGGCGCACGCGATCACCGAGGTCGCCGACAAGGGCGCCAAGGTGATCCTGCTCTCGCATTTCGGCCGCCCGAAGGGGCGCGACCCTAAGCAATCGCTCAAGCCGGTGGCCGCTGAGGTCGCCCATATCCTCAAGCGGCCGGTGAAATTCGTCGACGACTGCATCGGCGAGACCGCTGAGCGCGCGGTGGCGGCGATGAAGCAAGGCGACATCGTCTGCCTGGAGAACACGCGCTTCTATCCGGGCGAGGAAAAAAACGATCCAGCCTTCGTCGCGTCGCTCGCCAAGCTCGGCGACATCTGGGTCAACGACGCCTTCTCGGCCGCGCATCGCGCGCATGCCTCGACCGAGGGTTTGGGGCACGTTCTGCCGGCCTATGCCGGACGCACGTTGCAGGCCGAATTGGAGGCCTTCGAGAAAGTGCTCGACAAGCCGGCGCACCCGCTCACGGCCATCGTTGGCGGCGCCAAGATTTCCACCAAGCTCGATCTGCTCGGCCATCTGCTCGAAAAAGTCGACGTGCTGATCATCGGCGGCGCCATGGCCAATACTTTCTTGCTTGGCCTCGGCAAAAGTATTGGGAAAAGCCTTGCCGAGGCTGACCTGGCCGCCACCGCGCAAAAGATCATGGCCGCGGCCAAAGCGAGCAAGCGCGAAATCGTGCTGCCGGTCGACGCGGTGGTGGCGGAAAAATTCGAGGCGCATGCGCCCTCGCGCGTGGTCGACATCGATAAGGTCGGCGAGCGCGACATGATCCTGGATATCGGCCCGCGCAGCGTCGAGCAGGTGGTCTCGGTGCTGGCGCGCTCGAAGACGCTGGTGTGGAACGGGCCGTTCGGCGCCTTCGAGCTGGAACCGTTCGACAACGGCACTGTCGAAGTGGCGGAAGCGGTGGCGGAACTGACTGCGGCCGGAAAACTTGTCTCGGTGGCGGGCGGCGGCGACACCGTGGCCGCGCTCAATGCGGCGGGCGTAACCGACCGGCTGACTTATGTCTCGACCGCCGGCGGCGCCTTTCTGGAATGGCTGGAAGGCAAGCCGCTGCCGGGGGTCGAAGTGCTTAGAATAAAATGACGAGCTAGACGGGAGACAACGATGAATCTCGATGAATTGAACAAAGTGGCGCTGGCCATGGTGGCGCCAGGCCGAGGCATCTTGGCCGCCGACGAATCTTCCGGCACCATCAAGAAGCGTTTCGACGCCATCGGTGTGGAATCGACCGAGGACGTCCGCCGCGACTACCGCGAGATGCTGTTCCGCTCAGGCGACGGCATGAAGCACATCTCCGGCGTCATCCTGTACGACGAGACCATCTGGCAGAAGGGCAAGGACGGCACGCCGCTGGTCGACATAATCAAAAAGGCTGGCGCGATCCCCGGCATCAAGGTCGACGAAGGCAGCAAGCCGCTGCCAAACTGCCCGGGCGAAGTGGTGACCATCGGCCTCGACAAGCTCGCCGACCGGCTGCCGAAATATTACGCGCAGGGCGCGCGCTTTGCCAAATGGCGGGCGGTGATCGACATCGGCGCCGGCATACCGACCCACACCTGCATCTACGCCAATGCCCATGCGCTGGCGCGCTATGCCGCGCTTTGCCAGGCGGCGCAGATCGTGCCGATCGTCGAGCCGGAAGTGCTGATGGACGGCGGCCACGACATCGAGCGCTGCTTCAAGGTCACCGAATGGGTGCTGAAGGAGACCTTCCAGCAGCTCTACCATAACCGCGTCGCGCTCGAGGGCATGGTGCTCAAGCCCAACATGATCGTGCCGGGCAAGAAGAGCGGGAGCAAAGCCTCGGTCGAAGAAGTGGCCGCGCGCAGCGTGAAGATTCTTAAAGCCTGCGTGCCGGCGGCGGTGCCGGGCATCGCCTTCCTGTCCGGCGGGCAAAGTGACGAGGAGGCCACCGCCCATCTCGACGCGATGAACCGAATCGGCAACTTGCCGTGGGCGCTCACCTTCTCCTATGGCCGCGCGCTGCAGCACGCGCCGCAGACCACCTGGCGCGGCAAGAGCGAAAACGTCGCCGCCGCCCAGCGCGCCTTTTCACATCGCGCCAAGATGAATGGCCTCGCCGCCATGGGGCAATGGAAGGCCGACCTGGAAAAGAAGGCGGCGTAGGTGACTTGTCATTGCCGGGCTTGACGAATTGAAACGCAAAGGACCTAACCGTGATTGATCTCTACACCTGGACGACGCCGAACGGCCGCAAGGTGTCCATCGCGCTGGAAGAGCTCGGCCTGCCCTACACCGTGCACGCCATCAATATTTCCAAGGATGAGCAGTTCGCGCCCGCGTTCCTCAAGATCGCGCCCAACAACCGCATCCCGGCGATCGTCGACCGCGACAACGACATGGCGCTGATGGAGTCGGGCGCAATCCTGATCTATCTCGCCGACAAAACCGGCAAGCTGCTGCCGAAATCCGGCGAAGACCGTTACCGCACCATCGAATGGCTGATGTGGCAGATGGGCGGCGTCGGTCCGATCATCGGCCAGGTGCATCACTTCGTGAAAAATAATCCCGGCAAGGCGCCCTACGCCGAGGAGCGCTATCTCAAGGAAACGCACCGGCTCTACAAGGTGCTCGACACGCGGCTCGCCGGGCGCGATTTCGTCGCCGACGAGTATTCCATCGCCGACATCGCGATCTGGCCGTGGATCTCGCGCTTCGAATGGCACACCGTCGATCTCAAGCAATATCCCAACGTGCGGCGCTGGTACGAGAGCATCGCCGCGCGCCCCGCCGTGCAGAAGGGCTACAAGGTCCCGAAGGACATGGGGCCGATCCCGATGCCGAAGTGAGGCGGCGTGCCCCGGATGCGGCACAACCCCATCAGTTGTCATCGCCGGGCTTGACCCGGCGATCCCGCTTAGGGACGTAAACGCCTTGCCCACCTAAGCGAGATGGCCGGGACAAGCCCGGCCATGACAGACTAATTACTTCCCCGCCCCCGGAATCGTAATGTTCTGCTCCTTCACCAGCGCGCTCCATTTCGCCACGTCGGCATTGATGTAGCGGGCGAACTCTTCCGGGCTCTGCGGCTCCGGCTCGGCGCCGAGCTTGGCCATGTGGTCCTTGACGTCCGGCGTCGCCATGATCGCGACCACCGCCTTGTTGAGCTTGTCGACGATCTCAGGCGGCGTGTGCGCCGGCGCCAGCAGGCCGAACCAGCCGACCGACGCGTAGCCGGGCAAGCCGCCTTCCGCCACCGTCGGGACCTTCGGGAAAAACTTCGAGCGCTTGGCGCCGGTTACGGCGAGCGCCTTGAGTTTGCCGGCCGCGACGAACGCCTGCACCGTGGTCGAGGGCGAGAACATCATGTCAATGCGGCCGCCCAGCAGATCGGTGACCGCCGGACCGGTTCCCTTGTAGGGCACGTGCAGCATCTCGATCTTGGCATCCTTTTCGAACAAGGCGCCCGACAAATGCGAAGCGGCGCCGATGCCGGACGATCCGAACGACAGCGCTTTCGGCTTTTCGCTTGCGAGCTTGATCAGTTCGGCGACCGAGTCGGCTTTTACGCTCGGATTGACCACCAGCAGATAAGGCGGCGCCGCCACCACGGTGATCGGTGCGAAAAATTTGTTGACGTCGAAATGCCCTTCCGGCGCCAGCGCGACGGAGGCCGCCATCAGCGCGCCGGTCGAGGCCATCAGCAGCGTGTAGCCGTCCGGCTCCGCTTTGGCGACGGCTCTGGTGCCGATGCCGCCGGAGGCGCCGGGCTGATTTTCGACCACCACCGCCTGGCCCCATTGCTCGGCCAGACGCTGGGCGATGATGCGGCCGAGCACGTCGGTGCCGCCGCCGGGCGCGAACGGCACCACCATCTTGATGGCGCGGCTAGGATAGTCGGCCGCCGTGGCGGGCGCGACCGGCGCGGCGGCAAGGCATAGCAGCAGCAACGGCAGGCGTTTGAGCATGCTTTCTCCCCGAGGCTTTGTGCGATCCGCCCTTGTTCGGCGGCTTTGCACGCAATGCTAGCGAGCAGGCCGCCGCGCGTCCATGCGCGCAGGCTCCCGCGCCATCCTGCCGGCGCCCGTGTCAATCTTCCGCCCGATTGCGCTACCATGCGGGGGCCATGATTTCCCGACCTCAGACTTCCCGACCCAAACAGGCCGACCCGCGCCCGGCGCCGCGCCTCTATCTGGTGACGCCGCCGGTCGCTGACGCGCAAGCATTTTCCGTGACTCTTGCCGCGGCCCTGGCGGCCGGTGACGTCGCCGCCGTGCTGCTGTGCCTGGCCGAGGGTGACGAGCGCACGCAGATCAACCGCGCCAAGACGCTCAGCCCCGCCGTCCAGGACAAGGGCGCGGCGCTGCTGCTCGACGGCCACGCCGACCTGGTGGCGCGCGCCGGCGCCGACGGCGCGCATTTGACCGGCATTGCGGAGTTCACCGCCGCGCTGGAGCTTCTCAAGCCCGAACGCATCGTGGGCGTCGGCGGCCTGACCACCCGCCACGACGCCATGGCCGCGGCCGAAGCGGGCGCCGACTACGTAATGTTCGGCGAGCCCGGCGCTGCCGGCGAACGGCCGAGTTTCGACGCGATCGAGGAGCGCGTCGCCTGGTGGGCGGAGGTGTTCGAGGCCCCTTGCGTCGCCTATGCCGCGTCGTACGAGGAAGTGGCGCCGCTGGCGAAGGCCGGCGCCGATTTCGTCGCGCTCGGCGATTGGCTGTGGCGCGACCCGCAGGCGATCGTCGAAACGATGGCCCGCGCCGCCGGGCATCTGCGCCTGCCGGAGAGCGCGGCATGACGGCGAGGCGGCGCAGCACGATCGTTGCGCTGTGTGCGCTCGCTGCCCTGGCCGCGCCAGCATTGGCGCAGCCTGCGAAAAAAACGCCACCGCCCGTTCCGCCTGCCGCGGCCAAATCGGACACCGGCAATCTCGACCTCGCCTATGGCGCCTTTCAGCGCGGCTATTATTTGACCGCGCTCGCCGAGGCCACCAAGCGCGCGCAGCAGAATGATCCCGCCGCCATGACGTTGCTCGGCGAAATCTACGCGCAAGGCTTCGGCGTCGGCCGCGACGACAGCAAGGCCACGCAGTGGTACAAGCTCGCCGCCGGGCACGGCAACCGTGACGCCATGTTCGCGCTGGCGATGTTCAACCTCGAAGGCCGCGCCGGACCGCGCAACCCGGACGAAGCCGCCCGCCTGCTGGCGGCCGCCGCCAAGCTCGGTCACGCGCCCGCCGCCTACGATCTCGGCTTGCTCTACCTGCAAGGCCAGCAGTTCCCGCAGGACTTCGCGCGCGCCGCCGAACTGTTCCGGCAGGCCGCCGACGCCGGAAACGCGGAAGCGCAATACGCGCTGGCCACCATGGTCAAGGAAGGCCGCGGCGTGCCGAAGGACGTGTCCGAGGCCGCGCGCCTGATGGGGCTGGCCTCGATCGTCGGCAATGTCGACGCCATGGTCGAGTACGCCATCGCCCAGTTCAACGGCAGCGGCATCGCCAAGAACGAAGCCGCCGCCGCCAGGCTGTTCCTGATCGCTGCGCGGCGCGGCAGCGCGATCGCGCAGGACCGGCTGGCGCGCATTCTGATGGCCGGGCGCGGCGTGCCGGCCGATGCCACCGAGGCGATCAAATGGCACATCGTCGCCAAGACGGGGGGGTCCAGCGATCCCGATCTCGACGTCTTCGCCGGCAGGCAGACGCAACAGGTGCGCGACGCCGCCGAGAAGGCGGCCAACAAGTGGCTGTCGACGCTACCGCCGCGCTCTTGACGGCGCACGCCTTCGCGGGCAGACCCCACGCGCATGCACCACTCCGCTTTGCTCAACGTCATGATCGCCGCCGCGCGCAAGACCGCGCGCGCGCTCAAGCGCGATTTCGGCGAGCTGGAGAAGCTGCAGGTCTCGCTCAAAGGCCCGGCCAATTTCGTCTCGTCCGCCGACCGCCGCGCCGAGGAGACGCTGTTCGCCGAGCTGAGCAAGGCGCGGCCCGGTTATGGCTTTCTTGGCGAGGAAGGAGGCCAACGCGAGGGCGCCGACAAGTCGCATCGCTGGATCGTCGATCCGCTCGACGGCACCACCAATTTCCTGCACGGCATTCCGCAATTCGCGATCTCGATCGCGCTCGAACGCGAGCACGCGATTATCGCCGGCCTGATCTACAATCCGGCGAACGACGAGATGTTCATCGCCGAGAAGGGCAAGGGTGCGTTCATGAACGAGCAGCGCATCCGCGTCGCCGGCCGCAAGCGCCTCGCCGACTCCGTGATCGCCTGCGGACTGCCGCATATCGGCCGCGGCGACCTGGCGCTGGCGGCCAAGGAGACCGGCGCCATGCAGGAGCACGTCGCCGGCCTGCGCCGCTTCGGCGCCGCCGCGCTCGACCTCGCCTGGGTCGCCGCCGGCCGGCTCGACGGCTATTGGGAGCGCGATATCAAGCCGTGGGATATCGCGGCCGGATTAATTCTGGTGCGCGAGGCCGGCGGTTTCGTCAGTGATTGCGACGACGGCGACGACATGTTCGCCAAGAGCCACGTCGCCGCCGGCAACGACGCCATCCATAAAGAGCTGCTGCGCGTGCTTAAAGGCGCCGGAAAGGGTTGAAGCCGACCGCAATTTAAACTCAATCCGCCGATTTATGCTGGGGGACCGGCACAGTTGCTTTTTCCTTGGTCTGGGTCTGTGCCATATTGCGTGGGTCCGACCCGGCCGGCGCTAACTTTTGAAGCTCATGGCAAAAGAACTCGATCCGCTCAAACTGTCATCGCCTCGCATCTTCCTGTTCCGGATGCTGGTGTTCGTCGTGCTCGGCGGGCTGGTCGCCTTCCTGCTGCACAAGCAGATCGAAGTGGCGTTCATGGCCAATCCCGGCCTCAACGCGCTGATCATCGGGGTCTTACTGATCGGCATCGTGCTGTCGGCGCGCCAGGTGATCCGCCTCTATCCCGAGATCGCATGGGTCAATAATTTCCGCCTCGCCGATCCCGGCCTCGCCGTCGACCGGCCGCCGGTGCTGCTGGCGCCGATGGCGGCGATCCTCGGCAGCCGCGTCGGCCGCATGGCGATGTCGGCGCAATTGATGCGCAGCATTCTCGATTCGATCGCCACCCGCCTCGACGAGGCGCGCGATATCCTGCGCTACATGACCGGGTTGTTGGTGTTCCTCGGCCTGCTCGGCACCTTCTGGGGCCTGATCGAAACCGTGAGTTCGGTCGGTGGCGTGATCCAGGGGCTGAAAGCCGGCGGCGATGCCGGCAGCATGTTCGACTCGCTGCGCGAGGGCCTCGCCGCGCCGCTCAGCGGCATGGGCATATCGTTCTCGTCCTCGCTGTTCGGTCTCGCCGGCTCGCTGGTGCTCGGCTTCCTCGACCTGCAATCGAGCCAGGCGCAGAACCGTTTCTACACCGAATTGGAAGACTGGCTCTCCACCACGGTTTACGACCAGGCGGCCGAGCCGATCGTGGCCGGCGGCGGCACCGGCGAGATGCGTTCGGCCATCGATCGCCTGCGCGAGGCGGTCGATCAGGCCGGCACCAGCAAGGGCGCCTCCACCGCCATGTCCAATCTGGCCGAGGCGATCCAGGGCTTGGTGCATCACATGCGTAGCGAGCAGCAGATGATCCGCGACTGGGTCGACAGCCAGGCCGAGCAGCAGCGCGAGATCAAGAAGCTGCTGGAAGTCATGGTGCGCGAGAAGGTCGACAGGTGACCTAAATCATGGCGCTTGCACGNNCTGACCGTGTTCGTGGTGGTGCAATTCTATTTGCAGCAGGAAGTCGCCGGCAAGGATACCGCGCTGACCCGCCTCAACGCGCAGATCGCCCAGCTCACCGAGCTGCTGTCGCTGGAGAAGACCGGCAAGGTCAATCTGCAAGACCAGCTTGCGCAGTTGCAGGCCTCGCTCGCTTTCGCCGCGAGCGATCGCGACAAATTCAAGGACCTGGCCGAGGGCGCCGGCGCGGGCGCCACCGCGGCGCAGGGCAAGGTTTCCGAACTCACCGGCCAGCTCGAAGGCGAGAAGAAAATCTCCTCCCGGGCGCTGGCGCAGGTCGAGATCCTCAACCAGCAGATTGCGGCGCTGCGCCGCCAGCTCGCCGCCATCGAGGTGGCGCTCGACGCCTCCGAGAAGAAGGACAAGGAGGCGCAGAACAAGATCGCCGATCTCGGCCAGCGGCTCAATCTGGCGCTGGCGCAGAAGGTGCAGGAGCTGACCAAGTACCGCTCCGACTTCTTCGGCAAGCTGCGCGCAATCCTCGGCAATCGGCCCGACATGCGCGTGGTCGGCGACCGCTTCGTGCTGCAATCGGAGCTGTTCTTCGACACCGGCAAGGCCGATCTCAAGCCGGAGGCGCTCACCGAGCTCGACAAGGTGGCGGGCGCGCTGGTCGAACTCGAGAAGCAAATCCCCACCGATATCGCCTGGGTGCTGCGCGTCGACGGCCACACCGACGTGCGGCCGATCACCGGCGGCGTGTTCAAGTCGAACTGGAACCTGTCGGCGGCGCGCGCGATTTCGGTGGTGCAATACCTGGTCGGCAAGGGTGTCTCGCCGCAGCGGCTGGTCGCCGCCGGCTTCGGCGAATTCCAGCCGATCGAGATCGGCACCAGCGAGGACGCCTACCGGCGCAACCGCCGCATCGAGTTCAAGCTGACCGAGCGGTGAGCGCCAATATCACCNNCTGGTGCCGGTGGCGCGCGTCGTGGTCGCGGAAGACAACGGCGCGCTCATCGGCTTTGTCACCGTCGATCCGGATACGATGTATCTCGATCAGCTCGTGGTGGCGACCGAATATTGGGGCTCCGGCGTTGCGCTCATGTTGCTCGACGAGGCCAAGCGGCTGTCGCCGCAAGGCCTCGAGCTGCTGGTCAACAAGGACAACGCCCGCGCCATCCGCTTCTACGAGAAGCACGGCTTTGTTTATGCCGGCGAGGACAAGAACCCGGTCTCGGGCAAGCCGGTGAACCGGATGGCCTGGCGGGCTATCTCCGCCTCACCGTGACGCGCCGGCCAACGATGCCGCCATGGCGGCGTCGAAGGTTTTTGAATCGACCTTGAGATAGGCGAGCTTTTCCTCGGCGATCACGACGGCCACAGCCACGCCCGGCACCTGACGCAGCTTTGCGGCGAGGCTCTCAGCGTCGCCGGCTTGGCCGTCGCTAATGGGGAGCAGCCGGGTCGTCAGATAGCTTGGTTGCGCCATGGTAGCCGCCGCGAGCAGCCAGAGCAGCGCCAGCACAGCCGTCAGTGCAAAAACCCCGGCGGTGCCCCCCGTCTGGTTCGCCCAGCCGCCAACAATGCCGCCGACGAAAATCCCGAAAAATTGCAAGCTCGAATATAGGCCCATCGCCGTACCCTTGGCATCGGGTGGCGCCACCTTGGTGATGAGCGAGGGCAGGCTCGCCTCCATCACATTGAAACCTGAGAAGAAGAGGATGAGCGCGGCCAGCAGGGCATACAGATTGTGCGCGCCGAAGTAGAGCATCACCTGGCTGACGACGAGCGCGGCAACCGCGCATACAAACACGCCCTTCATGCGACGATACTTCTCGGCCACGATGATCGCCGGCACCATCACGGCAACCGAGACCAGCAGCACTGGCAGATAGATCATCCAATCATTATGGGTTGCGATGTCCAGCGTGCCGCGCAACAGGCCGGGCACCACCAGGAAGCTCGCCGTCAACATCGCATGCAGTGCAAATATCCCGATATCAAGTCGCAAGAGTTCGCCATTCCACAATACCGAACCGATCAATGCTGGCACCGCTTCGGCATCGCGATGGACGCGTATTTGGCGCGGACTAGGTACGACGAACTCGGTGATCGCGATGCCGGCAAGCGCCAGCCCCACCATCAGCCAGAAGATGCCCTGGACGCCGATGAATGTCGCGAGGATCGGGCCGGCCACCAGCGCGACCATGAAGGAGCCGCCGATAGTGATGCCGACCATGGCCATCGCCTTGGTGCGGTTCTCCTCGCTCGTCAGATCGGCCACCAGCGCCAGGATCACCGAGCCGACGGCGCCGGCGCCCTGCAGCACGCGGCCGACGATGACGCCGCCGATCGAGGTGGAGAGCGCCGCCACGGCGCTGCCGATCGCGAAAACGATCAGCCCCACGACGATCATCGGCTTGCGTCCAAACTTGTCGGACAGCAGACCAAACGGAATCTGCAAGAGCCCCTGACTCAGTCCGTAAATGCCGAGCGCCTCTCCGACCAGGTAGGGCGTCGAACCCGAAAGCTGCTCGGCATAGGCGGCAAACACCGGATAGATCATGAACAGGCCGAGCAGCCTGACCGAGAAGACGGCCGCGAGAGAGCTGGCAGCGCGGAATTCCTGTCTTCCCATCGGATCTATTCCCAACCAAGCCGAAGGCTGCCGCCAGAATGGCGAGGCCGAAAGCTGTTCGCCAAGCTCAAGGCATTATTGTGAAAGGCCGCCGAGCATAGGGTCGACGGCCTGCGTAGAAGAGGCCGGACAATGCCCTGCGGCCTTGATCCGGGTCAATTGCGGCGACTTGCCGCTTTCGCTTCGGTCCTGTATAGACCCGCCAAATTCAGCCCCTTTCGGCGCGCAGGCGCCCCACGGAACCGAACCGATGAAACAAGACATCCATCCCGGCTACCACGCCATCAAGATTGTGATGACCGACGGCAGCGAATTCACCACCCGCTCGACCTGGGGCAAGGAGGGCGATGTCATGCATCTCGACGTCGACCCGAAATCGCACCCGGCCTGGACCGGCGGCCAGCAGCATCTGCTCGATCGCGGTGGCCGGCTGTCGCGCTTCCAGAAGAAGTTCTCGGGCTTCCTGAAGGCCGACGACAAGAAGGCCGACAAGAAATAGCGCGAGGGTTGCACTCGCAACGAAAAACCCCCGCGTCATGCGGGGGTTTTTGTTTAAGCCGGCAAACGCTACGCCGTAATGCTCAGCATCACCACGGCAAGGGCCAGCACGATCGCCGCGAAGACGAACAAAACCCCGGTCCAAAATGTGATTGCGGGTGGTTTGGCGGTTCGATCAAGAACGGAATATTGCGGATTGGCCGGATCATAAGCGACCACTGTAGCTCCGACGGCGTAATTGGCGGTTACGGCGCGCGCCGTCTTGTTGCTGACATTCTTTAAACGACTGAATTTGATGCGCGTGCCCGCATATTCCCGACCTGCCACCGTATAGGTGTAATCGACCTTCGGCTCGCACCAACTGTTGCTGTCTTCGGAGCTGCCAGTCTCGACGATCTGGACCGAGCCAATTTGTCCGGTAACCGTCGGCCAAACGGCGCTCGCGCCGAATAGCCGGACATTTTCCCTATCGCCCTTCAGATACCACCCTGCAGCCGCAGCCAAGATCAACGCCATCGCCAGCAAGAACAGCCCAAAAACTATTTCCTGCGTCACACTAAACGCTTTCCGCCCCAAACGCCGCCTTCAGCAGGCCGAGCTGGCGCTCGACTGGATTGATCATCGCGGCCCGGTCGGGAGCGTCGTGATTGTGGATGCTGGCGTCGAGCCGGCGCACTTTGCCTTGCAGCTTGCGCGAACGCTCAATCAGCTCGCGCAGAACAGCGGGCAGCAATTCCAGATTATGCGGTTCGTGGAAGTCGGCGGCGGCGAGCTTGACCTTGCTCTTCTCCTTGTTGGCCTGGGCGAGCGACATCTCGCCTTCCTTCACCGCGCGATGCAGCAGCAGCCAGGAAGCAAGCTGCATCAGCCGCGTGGTCAGCCGCATGCTTTCGGTGGCGTAGGCGAGCGCGGCGGCGCGCTCGAGTTTCTTGGATTCCTGCCGGCCGGGACCGTCGAGATAGGTCGCGGTCTCCTCCACCAGCGCCATGCCGTCACGGAACAGATCGGCAAACACTTGCGAATTGGCAAGCCGCGCACCAAACGACACCGGCTGCAATTCGTTCACTGACTTTTCAGCCATAACGCTACGCCTCACCCATGCACCGGGACTGTTACGCGCCCCGTGTAAGGATCAGCATCGCTCCCGCCGGGCCGCAATGTCCAGACCGCGATGCGCAAACTTTGCGACATAGTTGCCTGGCAAGCTTAAGCGCGCGGCCACTATAGCAGCCGCAACTGTCCCGGAATGGGACAAAAAAGAGCCGCCGTCGCCGGCGGCTCGAAGTTGATAACAGGGAGGCGTCAAACAGAGTGGACAGGAGCCACTCAATGTCCAAGAAGATGGACGATCAGAGTAATGATCCAGAAGGCTTAACGACACGTTAAGAACTTCCGTCCAATGCCGGATTTTTTGTGTCGGCTCCGAACACGGGAACGGTGCAAGCCTACCGCTTGAAGAACTGGTCGGCGGCCGAGCGCGAGGCGCGCTTGCCCGCCATGTCGGCCTCCAGCCGCAAAATCTCGTCGTGCATCAACTGCACGCGCGCGGCCAGCTCCTCCACCGAGAGCAGGCTCAGGTCTT
Source organism: Hyphomicrobiales bacterium (assembly GCA_003133345.1). Lineage (GTDB taxonomy): Bacteria > Pseudomonadota > Alphaproteobacteria > Rhizobiales > Xanthobacteraceae > Pseudolabrys. The sequence goes on from PKXB01000163.1 coordinate 38,887, forward strand.
GCCCGATCTCATGGGTGATCTTTTTCTTCGGCTTGTCGTCGTCGTCGATCGCCGCCATGCGCGCCTCCGCCAAGCAGAATTTAGCCGCAGCAAAGCGGGTTGTCACATCGGCAAGGCCGACCTAGACAGGCGCCCTGCCCTTAGAGAACCGAGGAACCCATGACCGCACTTCCTACTCGCATGACGGCCATCGGCATCAAAGCCCCCGGCGGGCCGGAGATGCTGGTGCCGGAGCAACGCCCGGTTCCCACGCCCGGCCACGCTGAGATCCTGGTGAAGGTGGCGGCCGCCGGCGTCAACCGGCCAGATGTAATGCAACGGCAGGGACTTTATCCGCCACCGGCCGGCGCGCCGGATATTCCGGGCCTCGAGATCGCCGGCGAGGTCGTGGCGCTCGGGCCGAACGTCAAGCGCTGGAAAACCGGCGACCGCGTGATGGCGCTGGTAGTCGGCGGCGGCTACGCCGAATATTGCCTCACGCATGAAAGCCACGCGCTGCCGGTGGGCGGACTGTCGATGGTGGAAGCGGCGGCGGTCCCGGAAACCTTCTTCACCGTCTGGCACAACATGGTGGAGCGCGGCGGCCTCAAAAGCGGCGAGAGCTTCCTGGTGCATGGCGGCTCGTCCGGCATCGGCACCACGGCGATCCAGCTCGCCAAGGCGCTCGGCGCGCGCGTGATCACCACCGCGGGCACGACGGAAAAATGCGCCGCCTGCCGCAAGCTCGGCGCCGACGTGGCCATTAACTATAAAACCGATGACTTCGTCGCAGCCTGCAAGGCGGCCACCGGCGACAAGGGCGCCGACGTTATACTGGACATGGTCGGCGGCGATTACATCGCGCGCAATTACGAAGCGGCCGCGGTGGAGGGGCGCATCGTGCAGATCGCATTCCAAGGCTCACCGAAGACGACGGTGGATTTCCGCCGCATCATGCTCAAGCGGTTGCATCACACGGGTTCGACGCTGCGCTCGCGCTCGGTCGCCGACAAAGGGGCCATCGCGCGCGCGGTCGAAGACAATGCGCTGCCGATGATCGTCAAGGGCAAGGTCAAACCGGTGATCTACAAGACCTTCCCGCTCAAAGAGGCGGCCGCCGCCCATGCGCTGATGGAAACCAGTGCGCATATCGGCAAGATCGTGCTAACCCTTTGAAAGCGCGGTCGATCTCTTGCCCGCCGGGAGCGGAGCCGATACTCCTGGCAGGTGCGCAAGGGGCGCCAGGCCGCGAAATCGGCGCAATGTCGAAGCAAAATCGGGCAGGGTGAATTTGCTTGCAGATTTTTACCGTCGGCGGAGCTGGATCAGCAGCATGACTGGCACTGCTGCGGCCGGGGGTTCTCGATTGATCTCGCACCGCTGCGCGCTTGTCACCGTGCTCGCGCTCGCCGCCTCGCTGCTGACGACGCCCGCCGCGCTTGCCGTCGAATCCGTGAACGTGCGGCTCGATGCCGCGGCCATCGATCTCACCGCCGCCACCGACGTGCAAAAGACCGACGGCGACCGCATCCAGGTCTCCACCGCGCCCGGTCCGGACGGCATCGTGCGCCGCATCGAGGTGCGCGCGCGCGAAGCCAATACCAATTGGGCGGTGTTCGCGCTCACCAACAATTCCGACGAGCAGATCGACCGGCTGATCGTCGTGCCGCATTACCGCATGGTCGGCTCCGGCCTGTTCTGGCCCGACTTGGGCTTGTCACGCATCGCCTCCATCACGCCGAGCTCGGGCGACCGTCCGCTGCGGCAGGAGAACACGACCGCCGATATTTTTCGCGTCACGCTCGATCCCGGCACCGTCATCACCTTCGTCGCCGAATTGCGCACCGACAAGCTTTCGCAAATTTATTTATGGGAGCCNNCCTACAAGGACAAGGTCAACTCCTTCACGCTGTATTACGGCATCGTCATCGGCATCGCCGGACTGCTGGCGCTGTTCCTCACCATCCTGTTCGTGGTCAAGGGTTCGGTGATGTTCCCAGCCGCCGCCGCGCTCGGCTGGGCGGTGCTCATCTATATCGGCATCGACTTCGGATTCTGGGGCAAGGTGTTCGACATGTCGGCCGGCGCCGAGCGCGTCTGGCGCGCCTGCGGCGAGGCAATCCTGTCGGCGACGCTGCTGGTGTTCCTGTTCGCCTATCTCAATCTGTCGCGCTGGCACGTGCGCTACGCCCACATCACCATCGGCTGGCTCGCAGTACTCGCCGCGCTGATCGCGGTGGCGGTGTTCGATCCGGCGGTTGCCGCCGGCATCGCCCGCATGTCGCTCGTCGGCATTGCCGTTTTTGGGCTCGCATTGGTGATCTATCTTTCCACCCACGGCTTCGACCGCGCCGTGCTGCTGATTCCGACCTGGCTCTTGCTGGTGGTGTGGACGCTGGGCGCAGGCTTTGCGGTGACCGGCGTCGTCACCAACGACATCATCGGCCCGGCGCTGCTCGGCGGCCTGGTGCTGATCGTGATGCTGATCGGATTCACGGTCATGCAGCACGCCTTCGCCGGCGGCATTACCCACGGCATCGTTTCCGACGTCGAACGCCGCGCGCTGGCGCTCACCGGCGCCGGCGATCTGATCTGGGACTGGGACGTCTCCGCCGACAAGGTTTACACCAGCCCGGAAACCGAACAGCTGCTCGGCCTTAAGCGCGGCACGCTGGAAGGACCGGCGGCGGACTGGCTTGAGGTGCTGCATCCGCTCGACCGCGACCGCTTCCGCGCCTCGCTCGACAGCGCCTTGGAGCAGCGGCGCGGCCGCCTCAGTCAAACTTTCCGGCTGCGCGCGGCCGACGGCCATTACCTGTGGTTCTCGCTCAAGGCACGGCCGGTGGTCGGCTCCGACGGCGAAGTGGTGCGCCTCGTCGGCACGCTCACCGACGTGACCGATTTCAAGAAGGCCGAGGAGCGATTGCTATTCGACGCGGTGCACGACAATCTCACCGGCCTGCCCAACCGCGAACTGTTCATCGACCGCATGGAGGCGGCCTTCGGCTTCGCCCGTTCCGACAGCCAATTCCGGCCGTCGGTGCTGGTGATCGATCTCGACCGTTTCAAGCAGGTCAACGATTCGGTCGGCATCGCGGTCGGCGATTCCGTCCTGCTCACCATCGCGCGCCGGCTCGCCCGTCTGCTCAAGCCGCAGGACACGCTGGCGCGGCTATCCGGCGACCAGTTCGCCTTGATCCTGCTGTCGGAACGCGAGCCCGCGCGCATCGTGGCCTTCGCCGAGACCATGCGCCGCACCTTGCGCGCGCCGATCGGCTTCAACGACCGCGAAATCTTCATCACCGCCTCGATCGGGCTGGCGCTCGCCGAAGACCAGTCGCGCAACACCGAGGAAGTGCTCAAGGACGCAGAGCTCGCCATGTATCACGCCAAGCGGATCGGCGGCGACCGCATCGAAATCTTCAAGCCGGCCATGCGCTCGCGCAAGACCGACCGGCTGACCATGGAATCGGAATTGCGCCGCGCCATCGAGCGCGAGGAGATCAAGGTGCTCTACCAGCCGATCGTGCGGCTGGAGGATCGCGCCATTGCCGGTTTCGAGGCGCTGGCGCGCTGGGATCATCCCAAGCTTGGCCGCTTGTCGCCGGCCGAGTTCATCACCACCGCCGAGGAAATCGGCCTGATCGCTGACCTCGGACTGTTCGTGCTCGAACGCACCGCGCGCCAACTCGCAATCTGGCAGGCCGCCAGCCGCGCGCGCGAGCCAATCTTCGCCAGCGTCAACGTGTCGTCGCGGCAATTGCTGCGCCACGACCTGATCCAGGACCTGCGCGGCGTGCTGTCGCGCTCGACGCTGGCGCGCGGCACCTTCAAGCTGGAAATCACCGAATCGCTGGTGATGGAAAATCCCGAGCACGCCGCGCAGATGCTCACGCGCATCAAGGAGCTCGGCGTCGGGCTATCGCTCGACGATTTTGGCACCGGACACTCCTCGCTCGCCTATCTGCAGCGCTTCCCGTTCGACACCATCAAGATCGACCAGTCGTTCGTGCGCACCACCGCGCGCGGCACGCGGCCGGTGATCCTGCGCTCGATCATCGCGCTTGCGCACGATCTCGGCATGGAAGTGGTGGCGGAAGGCGCCGAGACTGATTCCGACGCGGTCGAACTCTACCAGATGGGCTGCGAATACGCGCAGGGCTTCGCCTTCGGCGAGCCGATGAGCGCGCAGGCGGCGGGCGGGCTGCTCAGCAGCGAAAAGCTCGAAGTCGCGCGCTAGATCATTATTAAAATGTCATGCCCCGCGAAGGCGGGGACCCATACTCCGCAGCCCATCGATAGTCCGGTGGCCATGGGTCCCGGCTCGCGCTCGCTAACGCTCGCTTGGCCGGGACGACAGTGAAGAACTAAGCGTGCCCGGATTCGCTCGACAGCTGGCCCAGATCGATGCCGATCTTGCGCAGCGCCTTGTCGTATTTGCCATCGGTGTCGGTGCCGAAGATCAATTCCGGATCGGCGGCGCAATGCAGCCAGCCGTTCGCCTGGATTTCGTTTTCCAATTGCCCGGGCGCCCAGCCGGCATAGCCGAGCGCGAGGATGGCGCTCTCCGGCCCGTTGCCGCGCGCGATCGCCTTGAGGATGTCGAGCGTGGCGGTGAGGCAGATGCCTTCGTCGATCGGCAGCGTCGAGTTCTCGATGAAGAAATCGGCCGAGTGCAGTACGAAGCCGCGCCCGGTTTCCACCGGGCCGCCCTTGAGCACCTTGACGTCTTCCGCCCGCACCGGCAATTCGATGCGCTCGGCCGCCGGGATCACCTCGAGCTGCACCAGCAGATCGGGGAATTTGATGTTGCCGGCCGGCTGGTTGACGATGATGCCCATGGCGCCTTCGCTCGAATGCGCGCAAACATAGATCACCGCGCGGGTGAATCGCTCGTCGTTCATCGCCGGCATCGCGATCAGCATCTGACCGTCGAGGTAACCGCGCGCCGGCGTTTTGCCAGCCGATTTGCGTGGAAGCTTCATGCTCAAAGGTTACCCAATCGGTCCGCCTTTGCAACTGATGCTAGCTGCGGAAAATTCAATCACCCACCGTCATATTGAACGGGTCAATTGTGGCAAAATCGCCGCCAAAATCGCAGGCGAAATTGCAGGTTTGCCCGCATCTTGTTCGCCCCATGTTCACAATGAATTCAGTGGCGAAATGCGTCTTAACCGACTAGATCGAGCGCCATGGAAAATTCTAGCAGTCGAATCGGCGTGACCTTGGCCGCCTGCGGCGTCGCCCTAATGCTGGGCGCCCCGGCACGCGCGGCCGACGCCTCGCCCTGGGTCGAGGATAGTTACTCGGCCATTCGTCTGATCGCCGGTGCCAACAAAAGCGGCGCCGAGAGCCTGCGCGCCGGGATCGAGATCAAGATGCAGCCGGGCTGGCATACCTATTGGCGCTATCCCGGCGACTCCGGCGTGCCGCCGCGTTTCAGTTTTTCCGGCTCGGACAATCTCGCCGCCGTGCAGGTGCTGTTTTCGGCGCCGCATGCCTTCACCGACGAGGCCGGCACCACCATCGGCTACAAGGGTAGCGTGATCTTTCCGCTGCGCGTTTTCCCGCGGCAAAAGGACAAGCCGGTCACACTGCGTGGCAAGATCGACTACGCGGCGTGCGAGAAGCTGTGCGTACCGGTCGAGGCAAGTGTGGAATTGACGCTGGCCGGCGCGGGCGGAGCGGACAATGCCGCGCTGACGGCGGCCGAAGCGCGCGTGCCGCAACCGGTTTCCGCCGCCGAGGCCGGGTTGACCGCGCGCCGCGCCAATGACGACAAGCGCAAGCCGCTGGTGTTCGTCGATCTCGCCGCGCCCACCGGCCAGCCGGTCGGACTGTTCGTCGAGGGACCGACGACGGAATGGGCCTTGCCCATCCCCAAGCCCGCGCAAGGCGCGCCGCCCGGCCGCCAGCATTTCAGTTTCGAGCTCGATGGGCTGCCGTCCGGCGTCGATCCCAAGGGTCCGTTCGAGCTCACCTTCACCATCGTGAAAGGCGGCAGCGCGACCGAGGTCAAGACCCATCTCGACTAAACGGGCGCAAGCGCGCTAATTTGCGCTATGCGCATGATCCCGAAAAGTGGATACCGGTTTTCGGACAAGATCATGCGCGAACGAATTTAACTCTACGAAACGCAACTCAGCGCAACACAACGCAAGAGGAAACCCATGNNCCCGGCGCGTTCACGCCGACCTGCAACAACCTGCACATCCCGAGCTTCCTCAACAATATCGACGCCATCAAGGCGAAGGGCGTGCAGAGCATCGCGGTGACCGGCGTCAACGATGTGTTCGTCATGGAGGCCTGGAAGAAGGCGACCGGGGCTACCGGCAAGATCGATTTCCTCGCCGACGGCAACGGCGAATTCGCCAAGGCCATCGACATGGCCTTCGACGGCTCCGGCAACGGCCTCGGCACCCGTTCGAAGCGCTACTCGATGCTGGTGGACGACGGCGTGGTGAAGAAGCTCAATATCGAAGACGCGCCCGGCAAGTGCGACATCTCCGGCGGGCAGGCTCTGCTGGCGCAGCTTTGAGGTCTTGTCGTTCCGGGTCGGCGCGTTAGCGCCGGACCCGGAATCCAGACGCAACCAATGAATTAGTTTCTGGATTCCGGGTTCGCGGGCTACGCCCGCGCCCCGGAATGACTATTTGGATTTCATCGCCCCGATTGCGCCGGCACGCGCCGCGACCAGGCCGTCGCGCGCGAGTTCGTCGGCGCGCTCGTTCATGGCGTGGCCGGCGTGACCCTTCACCCAGTGCCAGCGCACGTCGTGATGGCCGAGCGCGGCGTCTAAGCGTTTCCAGAGATCGACGTTCTTCACTGGTTTCTTGTCGGCGGTGCGCCAGCCGTTTTTCTTCCAGCCGTTGATCCAGCCGGTGATGCCACCGCGCATATATTCGCTGTCGGTGTAGAGATCGACCGAACACGGACGTTTCAGGGTTTCCAGCGCGGAGATTGCCGCCATCAATTCCATGCGGTTGTTGGTGGTGTGCGGCTCGCCGCCGTTCAATTCCTTTTCGTGGTCGCCGAAAGTGAGNNACCGACTGGTGGAAGCGCAGCTTGCGGAAATATTCCAGCGGGTCCTTCGGCTTGACCAGCGCGCCGTCCGGCACCGCCAACCAATCCACCAGCCTGGTCAACAGAAAGCGCATGGCCGCGCCGCGCGCCAGCATGGGCAGCGCCGCGCGTTCCGCCGCCGACAACGCGCGCACATTCGCATAAGACCTGAGCAGCGCGCGTCCCTTGGTGACGTTGTAGGAATGATCCGGCTCGAAGCACCAGGCATTGAGACAGACCGCCACGTCATAGGCGAGCGTGTCGGTGCAGGCAAAATAGAAATCGATCAGCCCGGACAGTCTGTCACCGAGGAAGAACACGTTGTCGGGGAACAGATCGGCGTGGATCACGCCGTCGGGCAGATCACGTGGCCAGGACTTGTCGAGCGCGTCAAGCTCCTTGGCGATCTCCGCGCACAGGCCGGGCCGCACGCTGTCGCCACGCTCCTTGGCCTGCGCGTAGAGCGCGCGCCAGCTCTCGATCGACAGCGCGTTCGCCCGCTTGTTCGGAAAATCCTTGCCGGCGAGATGCAGGCGCGCCAGCGCCTCGCCCACCGCCGCGCAATGACCGGGGTTCGGCCGGCGGATCCACAATCCGTCGAGAAAGGTGACGATCGCCGCCGGCCGGCCGGCGAGTTTGCCGAGCACCCCGCCTTGGCGGTTCTTCACCGGTTGCGGGCAGGTGATGCCGCGCGCCGCGAGATGTTCCATCAGGCCTAAGAAGAACGGCAGGTCGTTCGCAGCCACGCGCTTTTCGTACAGCGTGAGAATGAAATTGCCGGCGCTGGTGTGCAGCAGGAAATTGGAATTCTCCACGCCTTCGGCGATGCCCTTGTAGGAGCGCAGCTCGCCGATCTGATAACGGCTGAGAAAGTCGGTGAGATCATCGGCGGTGACGTCGGTATAGACGGCCATGGAAGGCTCACTCCGCCGCCTGGCTCACGCGCAGCGGGCGGGGCAGCGGAAAGAACATGTCCTCCTCGGCGGCGGCGACGGTCTCAAGGCTCACCGCGTAGCGCTGCGCAAAGGCGCCGATGATCTCCTCGACCAGCACTTCCGGAGCCGAGGCGCCGGCGGTGATGCCGAGCCGCCCGATGGCGCCGAAATCGTTCCAGTCGATATCGGCGGCGCGCTGCACCAGCGCCGCGTACGGACAGCCGGCGCGCTTGGCCACTTCCTTGAGCCGCTGCGAATTGGACGAATTCGGCGCGCCGACCACGATCATGGCATCAACCATGGGCGCCACGCATCTGACCGCTTCCTGCCGGTTGGTGGTGGCGTAGCAGATGTCGTCCTTGTGCGGCCCGGCCATGGTCGGAAAGCGCGCCTTGAGCACGTCGACGATCTCCGCGGTGTCCTGCACCGACAAGGTCGTCTGCGTCACGTAAGCGAGGTTGTTGGCGTCGCGCGGGATAAAATTCTCGGCGTCGGACACGCTCTCGATCACCGTCACCGCGCCCGGCGGCAACTGGCCCAAGGTGCCGATCATCTCCGGATGACCGGCATGCCCGATCAGCACGATCTCGCGCCCGCGGCGGTGATGGATCTCCGCCTCGCGATGCACCTTGGTCACCAGCGGGCAGGTAGCGTCGAGCACGAACAGATGGCGCCGCGCCGCCTCCGCGGGAACGCTGCGCGCCACGCCGTGGGCCGAGAAGATCACCGGGGCGCCGGTATCGGGAATCTCGTCGAGTTCCTCGACGAAAATCGCGCCTTTGGCGCGCAGGCTCTCGACCACGTAACGGTTGTGCACGATCTCGTGACGGACATAGACCGGCGGCCCGTAAACGCTAAGCGCGCGCTCCACCGATTCGATGGCGCGCACCACCCCGGCGCAGAATCCGCGCGGCGAGCAGAGCAGCACCTTGAGCGCGGGCTTTTCCGGGGTGTTCATCATGATGTCCTCGAAACCGCGCCGATTTTTCGCGAGTTTCAAGCCCCGACATGGGGTGCGCCGCCCTGCTCTGTCAAGCCGGGGCGGTTGCATGGACCCGACTCAGCCCCTATATTCCGGCCACTTTCCGATCATCACCGATGATCTGGTGCTTCGCCCGGCGGGCGGGCGAAGCGTAGAGGAGATTTGCCATGGCCACACCAGCACCGTTGATGCCGAAGGCGACCGCCGTCTGGCTATTGGACAACACCACGCTGGCGTTCGACCAGATCGCCGAATTCTGCAAGCTGCACCCGCTCGAGATAAAGGCGATCGCCGACGGCGACTCCGCGCAGGGGATCAAGGGTCTCGACCCGATCCAGACCGGGCAGCTCACGCGCGAGCAGATCACCGCGGCCGAAGCCGATCACGCCCTCGTCCTCACACTGACCGACCAGAAAGTCTCGGTTCCGAATCCGGAGCGCGGCGGTAAGAAGGGCCCGCGCTACACGCCGGTGTCGCGCCGGCAGGACCGGCCGAACGCCATCCTGTGGCTGGTGCGCAATCATCCCGAGCTCAAGGACAGCGCCATCATGCGCCTCGTCGGCACCACCAAGTCGACGATTTCGGCGATCCGCGACCGCACCCATTGGAATGCGCAGGCGCTCGCGCCCATGGACCCGGTGACGCTCGGCCTCGCCACGCAGACCGACCTCGATTTCGAGGTCAACCGCGCCAACAAGGAAAAGCCGGCGCCGCTCGACACCGGCGCAACGCTGCTGCCGGCGGCCGAGACCACCGCGCGCAAGGAGGCGGAAGTCGCCGCCGCCGCCGCGGAAGCCGAGAACAAGCCGGGCGGCAGCGACCTCAACGTCAGCGCCGTGTTCGCCAAGCTCAAGCAGCTCGGCGGCAAGAACGGCGACAAGGAAGGCGATAAGGAAGGCGAGTAACGGCGTTATAACGAATTCCGAAAGGATCTCGTGTGATGTCACGACTTCTGCGCATCGTTACGCTGGCGATGCTGACGGCGTTCGCTGCGATGCCGGCGCTCGCGCAAACGGCGCCTGTAAAGCCAAAGAGCCCCAGCGAGATCGCCGCAGCTGACAAAGTTGCGATGGAAAAGCGCGCCAGCTGCGAGCGCGAGGCGCGCGCAAACAAATTGTCGTATCTGAAGCGTCACCGCTTTGTCCAAGGTTGCATCAGGCGCTGAAGCAAAGCCGCGCAGACCGGCATCAATTAAGCGCCCTACGCATTTCCCCTTAAGTATTTTTACGGGGCCCATGTGGGATTCGTAACAATATGTCCTTCACCGATGCCGGGCATGATCGTGCGCGTGAACGGTTGTGGTGCGCCAGCAGATCACACGTGGCGCAACGTCATCCGGCCGTGCGATTGCCATCCCCCCTGATTGGCAGCGCGCGGCCGGTTTCGTTTTGACGTTGCGCTCCGCGATTACCTCTCCTCCGCTCATGCCCGCGCATGCAGGCATCCAGAACTGGGTCCCCGCTTTCGCGGGGACGAGCGGATCGAATGGACATGCGCGATCGCCCGTATTCTTGGCGGCGCCGGGTACGCTGTCTTCCCATCCCCACCGCAGCGGGGCCTTCCTTAGTCCCCCGCACTTTTTATCTGCGCATATCGGGTAAACCCGACATGCGTGCGAGGGGAATGGAGCGCCGGGTGGCGCAACCATCAGTCCTGACGCCTGGTGGCGTCGGCGCGCCCTGCGCAGGCGCGCTCGCCACTCGGCGCTCGGCGCTCGGCGCTCCATGGCGGCGATTTCTGTCCCCGGGGCCGTAACNNCGTCCGTGCCGCGTCCAGCCATCAAAGGCAGTCCCCCGTAGTGGGGACGGACGGCGACCCAGGGGCCTCCCGAGTGCGTGCTTGCGAGGCACGCCCGCGGGCGCCGCACCTGCCCCACTTCAAGAACGCCTCTAGAAGCGCCCCTCATTGGACAGGTGTAGGAATATAAGCATAAGGACTATAGTCCTGTCAAGCGCCGATTAGGGGGTCAGTTTTAGGTAGTGTCTCAGTTTAATTGTGGCGGCAGGGACACTCCTATTTCGCGGTGCCATCGCAAAATGAGTGGTCTATTTTGCACTCCGCCGTCATGGCTGGCGTCACGCGCAGCGTCTGATGGATGCGACGAAATTGTAATACATCATGCGCAATGCGACGGCGTGAGCGTGGTTCGCGACTTTCTTAGAGGGCGTTTACGGTGGCCGGTCATTTTGCGTAACCCTGTGACCTTAGCCATTTAATTTTGCCGTCCCCCGCGAGCCATTCATCAATCTCGGCTTTGGTTTTGAAGCCGGTTACATATCGAATTTCGGCGCCGGGGCAGCGAGCCTCGATTTGCCAATCGCCTTCGGCAATCCGGTTGGGATGAAAGGTGACACGGGGGGATTTGGCCATCAGCGAACGATAGTCTCACTTTACGACAGTCGCTAGTGGCCGAATTTAGGACTTAAATCCAAACTGACCCACACCCCAAGCGCGGGTCGCGAGGACGCTTTTTCATTGCTGCCCTTGTTTGGTCTTAGGTGCGGTAGATGGATTTGGGCGAATGTTTCCCCACGGATCAACAGGCTTTTGCTTATCGGGGATTTTCTTTAGTGCCGATTTATATGAATCTTCAATGGCTTTTCGCTTTTCTTCTTCTTGCGGCGTCAATGGAGGCTTGTCGCCCGATAAATTGAGACCCGGCATCAGCGACTGGGCGGAAGCAACGCCTGTTAATAGGGCGACAACAGCCGCCGCGTGGATAACTTTCCGCAATATTTTCTGGGCCAAATGCGTCATGCGACTAATATGCAGCCGTTCGCGCGAGGCTACTAGGGCTGAATTTAGGACATAAATCCAAACTGACCCACACCCCAAGCGCGCATTGATTGGGGCAAGCAGCGAAAGGCGCCCCGCAGCCGACGCGTGGCTTTCGTGGCAACCGCGCCGTCTGCTATCGTTGATGTCATCCGCGCGGAAATGCCGGTTGCAACGGGGGCTGAGATGCGAACGCGGACTGTTTCGCTGGCTTGCCTGATCGCCTCGCTGCTGGGGGCAGCATTGGCTTGCGCCCAGGAGCTCACGCTGACGCGGTCGGCGGAATCCGGGGTCGATACCCGCATCGCGCATGAGCGGGCCTGGGATCGAAGCTGCAATGCGCTTGCCGTCACGGTGAGCATCACAAAAAATCTCGTGAACGGAACCGTTGCAGTCGCGCCGGGAATAACGAGCACATTACCCGCGAACACACCCGCCGCAGGAAACACCGGCACGTGCGCGGGCAAGACAATCACCGGCATCACGCTCCGATACAAATCCAAGTCCGGCTTTCATGGCACGGACTCGGTCTCCTACAACGTCATGAGCGGCGGCCGGCCGCCACTAGCGCGGGTGATTATCATCAACGTGAAGTGACGGGGTCGCCGATGATGGCCGGCATGGCCCCTCTAGAATGGGTACGGCAGTTCGATGCCAAACGCGTTTCTGAAAACGGAAACGACGATCCCGTAGAGAAACAGCAGAATCGTCCCTACAATGCCGACGCCCACGATAACGCCGACCATCAAAGCGAGCGCAATACCAACGATTGCAAAGGCATTCTTGTTGGCCATCGCGCCACTATGCCGCCCTTCGCGCGAAGCCGCCAGGCTGACTTTCTTTGAAAACGTAGCGGCGGAGCGGGCTAGCTCCCCACGCCGTGCGTCTTCATCGCCGCGCCGATCTCGTCCAAAATCGCCGGATCGTCGATGGTGGCCGGCATGGTCCAAGCGTCGCCGTCGGCGATCTTCTTGATGGTGCCGCGCAGAATTTTTCCCGAGCGCGTCTTCGGCAGCCGCGCGACGGTGATCGCCAATTTAAACGCCGCTACCGGGCCAATCTTGTCGCGCACCAGCGCCACGATCTCCTTCTCGATCACATCGTGCGGGCGGTTGACGCCGGCCTTGAGCACGATGAAGCCGCAGGGCACCTCGCCCTTGAGCTCGTCCTTGATGCCGAGCACGGCGCATTCCGCCACGTCCTGATGCGAAGCGAGCACCTCCTCCATGCCGCCGGTGGAAAGCCGATGGCCGGCGACGTTGATGATGTCGTCGGTGCGGCTCATCACGTAGATGTAGCCGTCCGCGTCCTTGTAGCCGGCGTCCGCCGTCTTGTAGTAGCCGGGGAATTCGGCGAGGTAGCTTTCCTGGAAGCGCTCGTCCTGCTGCCACAGCGTCGGGAAGTTTCCCGGCGGCAGCGGCAGCTTGACCACGATCGAGCCGATCTTGTTGACCGGCTGCACCTTGTTGGCCTCGTCGACGATGTCGATGGCGTAGCCCGGCATCGGCACGCAGGCCGAGCCGTATTTCACCGGCAGCGCGCCCAGGCCGAGCGGATTGCCGGCGATGCACCAGCCGGTCTCGGTCTGCCACCAGTGATCGAGCACCGGCACTTTCAAATGCTCCTCCGCCCATTGGATGGTCGGCGGGTCGGCGCGTTCGCCGGCCAAAAACAGCGCGCGGAATTTCGACAGGTCGTATTGCTTGAGCAGCTTGGCGTCGGGGTCCTCCTTGCGGATGGCGCGGAACGCGGTCGGCGCGGTGAACAGCGAGACCACGCCGTGGTCGGCGCAGACGCGCCAGAACGCGCCGGCGTCGGGCGTGCCGACCGGCTTGCCCTCGTACAGCACCGTGGTGCAGCCGTGAAAGAGCGGCGCATAAACGATGTAGGAGTGGCCGACCACCCAGCCGACGTCGGAGCCCGACCACCACACCTCGCCCGGATTGACGCCGTAGAGATATTGCATCGACCATTTGAGCGCGACCATGTGGCCGCCATTGTCGCGCACCACGCCTTTCGGGATGCCAGTGGTGCCCGAGGTGTAGAGGATGTAGAGCGGATCGGTGGCCAGCACCGGCACACATTCGGAGGTCTTGGCGTAATTGACCGCGTGCTCCCATGTTTTGCGCCAGTCGTGGTCGCGGCCGGGCGTGAGCTGCGCCTCGCATTGCGGGCGCTGCAGAATGAGACAGGTCTCCGGCTTGTGACCGGCGAGCTTGATCGCCTCGTCGAGCAGCGGCTCGTAGGGAATGACGCGCGCGCCTTCGAGGCCGCAGCTCGCCGACAGGATCACTTTCGGCGTGGCGTCGTTGATGCGGGTGGCGAGCTCCTTGGCCGCGAAGCCGCCGAACACCACCGAGTGGATGGCGCCGATGCGCGCGCAGGCCAGCATGGCGAACACCGCTTCCGGCACCATCGGCATATAGAGGATGACGCGGTCGCCTTTGCCGACGCCGAAGTCGCGCAGCATGGCGCCCAGGAGTTGGACTTCCGACAGCAGGCGGCCGTACGTGAAGGTCTGCTTGGTGTTGGTGACGGGGGAATCGTAGATCAGCGCCGCCTGCTGACCGCGGCCCTTGGCGACGTGGCGGTCGATGGCGTTGTAACAGGTGTTGCAGACACCGCCTGAAAACCAGCGGCCATAAATGCCGGCATCGGGATCGAAGGTTTCCACCGGCTTCTCGAACCAATCGATATCCGCCGCGGCCTCGCGCCAGAAGCCTTCCGGGTCGCGCTGCCAGCGCGCATAGACGTCCCTGTAACGGCTGGTCGACGCGTCCATTCGCTTGCCTCCCTGGGCATCTTTGGCCGCGATTGTGGAACGGCTGGCCAATGCAAACAAGTCATGCGCAAACAAGGCTGGCGCGGCCCGCCCGGCCGGGCTTTGATCTCGCGCAATTCCAGCCCTCCGCCCGTCGGCTAGGCCGTCACCAGAGGCCGACCGTGACGATCATCAGCGACCCCCTGTTCTATGCGCTCGCGCTACCCGCCGTGGTGGCGCTCGGCCTGTCGAAAGGCGGCTTTGCCGGCGCCGGGCAGATGGCGACGCCGATGCTGGCGCTGGTGATGCCGCCGCTCGAGGCCGCCGCCATCCTGCTGCCGATCATGATGGCGCAGGACGCCGCCGCGCTCTGGGTCTACCGTAAGGACTGGAACGGGCTCATTTTGGCGACCACGCTGCCAGGCGCGCTGATCGGCGTCGGCGCCGCCTGGGTCTTGGCGGCGCATATTTCCGACGCCGCGGTGCGCGTGCTGATCGGCGTCACCACCATCTGCTTCGTGCTCTACTATTGGATCGGCCCCAAGCGCGTTGCCCGCGAGAGCGGCAAGCCGGGCGTGACCGGCGGCGTGGCGGCGGGGGCGATGTCCGGCTTCACCTCGACGCTCTGCCAGGCCGGCGGGCCGCCGTTTCAGATGTACGTGCTGGCGCAGAAGCTGACGAAGATGAATTTCGTGGGCACCACCGCGTTCTTCTTCGCCACCGTGAACGCGCTCAAGGTGATCCCCTATTTCGCGCTCGGCCAGTTCTCCACCAAGGGCATGGGCACTTCGCTGGCGCTGCTGCCGCTGGCAATGGCGACCAATATGCTCGGGTTCTGGGTGGTGCGCATCACGCCGCAGGAGCTGTTCTACAAGATCACCATGGTGCTGATGTTCGTGATCTCGATCGAGTTGGTGCGCTCAGGGATGACGGATATTTTGCGCGGCTGACAAACGGGCGGCGTCACTTCTTGACATCGTCACATTTTGCCTCTTCGATCTTACAGAATTCGATCCGGCCGCTGCCGGCCGTCGCCTTGCAATTCTCCATGGCGCGCTGTTCGGCAATTGTCTTGGTCGCCGCGATCGCCCAGCCGGCGCCCGGTGTGCCTGCCTTCGGATCCATCGCGATCGCGTAGCATTCGCCCTTGAATGCCCCGACCAATCGGCACTAGGCGGCGGCCTTGGGAGCGCCTTTGAAATTCTTGCAATACGTGAGCGCGGCCGTACGGGCCTCAGCCTCCGTCTGGTATTTGATCGCCGTCCCGAAGGCAACGCCATCCTTCACCACGTTCGACGTCGTACCGACCGCGAGCGCGCCATTGGCGGCAGCCGGCGACCAGACACCGGCCATCAGCAAGAGCAATGCTCCCAGCGCGTTGACCGCAATAATCTTGCTCATTGCTCTTTCCCCCTTGCCCAGCGCGTGCCTCGTCAAACGACCGCGGAGCGTGTCAATGATATCGTCGGCCGCGACCGGTTAGAAGGCCTACTTGGAACGGATCGTGGCGATTGCTCGCTACCCCTCCCGTTCGCTACGTTACCATCCGGGGGAAACGACCCAATGGCGAAAACGCCCTACGACACCGATCTCGACCGCAATCCGGCCAATTTCCAGTCGCTGACGCCGCTCGGCTTTCTCGAGCGCGCGGCCGCCGTGTTCCCGGATTACACCGCCATCATCCACGGGCAGCTCACGCGCTCCTACGCGGAGTTCTATGCGCGCACGCGCCGGCTGGCCTCGGCGCTGGCCAAGCGTGGCATCAAGCGCGGCGACAGCGTCTCGGCCATGCTCGCCAACACGCCGGCCATGCTGGAATGCCACTACGGCGTGCCGATGACGCAAGGCGTGCTCAACACGCTCAACACGCGGCTCGATGCGCCGATCATCGCCTTCTCGCTCGACCATGCCGAGGCCAAGGTCGTCATTATCGACCGCGAATTTTCCAAGGTGATGAAGGAGGCGTTGACGCTCTGCAAAGCCAAGCCGCTGGTGATCGACTACGACGATCCGGAATATTCCGGGCCGGGTGAGCGCTTAAGCGAGATCGAATACGAGGACTTCGTCGCGAGCGGCGATCCCGATTACGCCTGGCATATGCCGGACGACGAATGGGACGCCATCACACTCAACTACACCTCAGGCACCACCGGTGACCCCAAGGGAGTCGTCTATCACCACCGCGGCGCGCATCTGCTCGCGATGGGCAATGTCATCACCTGCGGCATGCGGCAGCATCCGGTTTACCTGTGGACGCTGCCGATGTTCCACTGCAACGGCTGGTGCTTCCCATGGACGGTGTCGATCGTCGCCGGCACCCATGTCTGCCTGCGCGCGGTGCGCGCCGGCGCGATGTATGACGCGATTCACCATCACAAGGTGACGCATCTGTGCGGCGCACCGATCGTGATGGCGGTTTTGCTCAATGCGACCGAGGCCGAGAAGAAGCCGCTGCCCCATGTCGTCAATTTCGCAACCGCCGCGGCGCCGCCGCCCGAGGCCGTGCTGGCGGCCATGAAGGAAGCCGGCTTCAACGTCACGCATGTCTATGGCCTCACCGAATGTTACGGCCCCTCGGTGGTGAACGAGTGGCACGACGCCTGGGATGCGCTGCCGCTCGCCGAACAAGCGGCGAAGAAATCGCGCCAGGGCGTGCGCTATCCGGTGCTGGAAGCACTCGACGTGCTCGATCCCATGACCATGCGGCCGGTCAAGCGCGACGGCGAGACGCTGGGCGAAGTGATGATGCGCGGCAATGTCGTGATGAAGGGCTATCTCAAGAACAAGGCCGCGACCGAGAAGGAGTTTGCCGGCGGCTGGTTCCACACCGGTGATCTCGGCGTCATGCATCCGGACGGCTACGTCCAGCTGAAAGATCGCTCGAAGGACATCATCATTTCCGGCGGCGAGAATATCTCCTCGATCGAGGTGGAGGACGCGCTGTACAAGCATCCCGCGGTCGCCGCCGCCGCGGTGGTGGCAAAACCCGACGACAAATGGGGCGAGACGCCGTGCGCTTTTGTTGAACTCAAGCCGGGGCAGAAGGCTACCGCCGACGAGCTGCTGCAATGGTGCCGCAAGCATCTCGCGGCGTATAAGTGTCCACGATACTTGGTGTTCGCGGAGATCCCGAAGACCAGCACGGGAAAGATACAGAAGTTCAAATTGAGAGAGATGTCGAAAGGGATATAGTATGACGTTCGCAACTTATAAAGTTCATCCACGTAACATTTCATTTGAAAAATCGGACCTGAAAAGGCTTGCCGATTTCGTGACTCAAAAGACAGTTGAGACCAAAGAAGCACATAAACAGAATCTAAATTTTGAAGGACAAACTGGTGAACAACAAGCAGACGTTTTAAAAACTTTGGATGAAGCTTATAAGATTGCCATTTTTGTTTACGGCGCAGAAGGAGAAGAACTTTTAGTTCACGATTCAACGATATTTGATGCACCGGAATTTCCAGAGAAACTCACCCGGCTCACAATTGACACTATTATTCCATTTCGGAATCGCACAAATTTCGCTCCGAGAAATGGAATACGAATAGACTTAGACTTTTCCTCTTCGAAGATATTGGACTGGCAATCGAATTTGTCAGGACCTACTCCAAATTTATCTGAGGCATTAATCCAAGGGGTCGACGACAATTGGCGCGCTGCCATGATTGCACATTTGCAAAAACTGTTTCACGGAAGAAAAAATTATCGCGGGTTTTTGCACGCGCCATTTACCTATGACACGTACCTCTGGCTCTTTTTCATGCCACTATATTTCTACAGTCTCATACCAACGGCGCTAAAG
>PKXB01000010.1 GCA_003133345.1 Hyphomicrobiales bacterium
ATCTTTTCCGGGCTCGCGATCGAAATCCGGATCTGGTCGAAGACCTGAGCCGGAGCCTGCGGGCTGAAAAGATTCATCATCTCTTGATTCATTGCCATCTCCGCTACGCCGACCGCCGCCGGCTGCATTCGCTATAATTCTTCACGCCGCGTGGACGGCCGGACATAAAAGTCCGGCCGCGCCGCTTGTTATTCGGCGGCTTCCGCCGTGTCGCCGCCCTGGCCCTGCCGCTGCTGCTTGGAATTGTGCAGATCGACATTGAGGCCGAGCGAACGCATTTCCTTGACCAGCACGTTGAAGCTTTCGGGANNCCGCCGAACTGCGCCTTGCCGCCGAGCGGCTGCTGGGTGACCAGCGAGTACGGGCCGATCGAGCGGGCGTGGATCTTGTCGTCCACCAGATGGTGCAGCTTCAGCATGTAGATGAAGCCGACCGTGACCTTGCGGTCGAACACTTCGCCGGTGCGGCCGTCGAACACACTGACCTGGCCGGAATGATCAAGACCGGCAAGATCGAGCATCTTCTCAATGTCGGCTTCCTTGGCGCCGTCGAACACTGGCGTCGCGATCGGCACGCCGTGCCGCAAGTTGCCGCCGAGCTCGATCAGCCCCTGCTCGTCCAACGACTTGATGGTCTCGTCGTCGCCATAGACCTTCTTGAGGATGTCCTTGAGCGGGCGGGTGTCGTGCTTGCTGTTATAGAGATCGACCGCCTGCCCGATCTTGAGCCCGAGACCGGCGCAGGCCCAGCCGAGATGGGTTTCCAGAATCTGGCCGACGTTCATGCGGCTCGGCACGCCGAGTGGATTGAGCACGATGTCCACGGGCTGGCCGTCGGCGAGGAACGGCATGTCCTCCGCCGGCACGATCTTCGACACNNACGCCCTTGTTGCCGTGGCGGCCGGCCATCTTGTCGCCGGGCTGGATCTTGCGCTTCACCGCGACGAAGACCTTGACCATCTTCATCACGCCGGGCGGCAACTCGTCGCCGCGTTGCAGCTTCTCGACCTTGTCGAGGAAGCGCTGCTCGAGCAGCTTCTTCGACTCGTCGTACTGTTTGCGGATCGCCTCGATCTCGGCCATCAGCTTGTCGTTGGGCGAGGCGAACAGCCACCACTGCGAGCGCGGATATTCATCCAGCACTGACTTGGTGATCTTTGAGTCCTTCTTGAAGCCCTTCGGGCCGGCGATGCCCTGCCGGCCTTCCAACAATTCCGCCAGACGGCCGTAGACGTTGCGGTCGAGGATCGCCTGCTCGTCGTCGCGGTCCTTGGCGAGCCGCTCGATTTCCTCGCGCTCGATGGCGAGCGCGCGCTCGTCCTTTTCGACGCCGTGCCGGTTGAACACGCGCACTTCGACGACGGTGCCTTGCACGCCCGGCGGCACGCGCAACGAGGTGTCGCGCACGTCGGAAGCCTTTTCGCCGAAGATGGCGCGCAGGAGTTTTTCTTCCGGCGTCATCGGGCTTTCGCCCTTGGGCGTGATCTTGCCGCAGAGGATGTCGCCGGCATGCACCTCGGCGCCGATATAGACGATGCCCGCTTCGTCGAGATTCTTGAGCGCCTCTTCCGAGACGTTCGGAATGTCGCGGGTGATTTCCTCGGGGCCCAACTTGGTGTCGCGCGCCATCACTTCGAATTCTTCGATGTGGATGGAGGTGAACACGTCGTCTTTCACGATCCGCTCGGAGAGCAGGATCGAGTCCTCGAAGTTGTAGCCGTTCCACGGCATGAACGCGACCAGCACGTTGCGGCCNNAGCGGACGCTGGTTGATGCAGGTGTTCTGGTTCGAGCGCTGATATTTCATCAGCCGATAGATATCGACGCCCGGTTTGGTCGGGTCGGTTTCGCCGGTGGCACGCACCACGATACGGGTGGCATCCACCTGATCGATGATGCCGGTGCGGCGGGCCGAGATCGAGGCGCCCGAATCGCGGGCGACCACGCCTTCCATGCCGGTGCCGACGAACGGCGCTTCGGAACGAACCAGCGGCACCGCCTGGCGCTGCATGTTCGAGCCCATCAGCGCGCGGTTGGCGTCGTCGTTCTCCAGGAACGGAATGAGCGCGGCGGCAACCGAAACGAGTTGCTTCGGCGACACATCCATGAAGTCGACCTTGTCGCGCGGAACCAGATGCACGTCGCCGGCATGGCGGCAAATGATCAGGTCCTCGGTGAAGCGGCCACGCGCGTCCATTGTCGCATTGGCTTGCGCGACCGTGTAGCGGCCCTCTTCCATGGCGGAGAGATAGATCACCTCGTCGGTGACCCGGCCGTCCTTGACTTTGCGGTAGGGTGTCTCGACGAAGCCGTATTTGTTCACCCGCGCATAGGTCGCGAGCGAATTGATCAGACCGATATTCGGACCTTCCGGCGTCTCGATCGGACAGATGCGGCCGTAATGGGTCGGGTGCACGTCGCGCACCTCGAAGCCGGCGCGCTCGCGCGTCAGACCGCCCGGACCGAGCGCCGAGAGACGCCGCTTGTGCGTGATCTCGGAGAGCGGATTGGTCTGATCCATGAACTGCGA
>PKXB01000216.1 GCA_003133345.1 Hyphomicrobiales bacterium
CGTTCTCGCCGCTGGTATTAGTGGATCGCCACCAATTCAATACGGCGCCCGTGTTCGCCACGTATTGTTTTTGATTTCCGAAGTCACGCCAAATGCCGCCAATTCCGGTGAAGGCTAACTGGTTTTGGAGTCCCTCATAGGTCCCTTGAAATTTAATCACGATCATCCTCCGGTTCATAATTGCAGGAATATGCATCGCCACTCGCCTCCGGTATCGCGCGGAGTCGCGGGCTTCATGCCGTACAATTATTTACCGAATGCGAGTGTTGCTGTGGACCGTTTAACAGGCACGCAGCATCCATCAGGAATGCAGCCGGACTCTCCGAAATTTATGAACACCACTTAGAATGTGATCACACGAAACGCGTTTTTGACCGAACTTGCTGTCCCAAAAGGCCATTTTGCTGGTCGGTAAAGAGAGGGTTGCACCGAACATGGAGCAACCAGATGCAAGAAAATCATCAACTCTCACCTGACCAAGCAGACCCCAAAATCCGCAAAGAAATCTCGACAACTCAATCGAGGTTTCTGCCATGCCAAGAATGAATCGCCGAAGAGCCCCATTTTATCGTCGCCGCAAACCGAAGCCTGAACATGATATTCGGCTGCTTCGCCCCCCTTCGTTACCTTTGGGTGAACGGTTTGAGACGTTGCAGGATGCGCGCAGATATTCGCGCGGAAATTTGTTGCGTTGCTCCCTATAAACCGCGCTCGCATTCGTACATTCCTACACAGCGGCTACGCTGAGGTCTGACGAAATCGGTGCTGGCGTGAGTAAGCCGCGCACATTCAGGCTCAAGCTAATACGGTGCTTTTTTCGGGCACGGCATTTCACTCCATAGATATTTTGATTCAGTTCTCACCGGCAGTCGTCAGACCGAACACTTGCGTGATTGATTTTTTTAGCAGCAGACGCAGCCGAACCGTCACCGACCAAGGTCAGGTGATCTTGGATGAATTGAGGAGATGTCGGAAACACCCATGCCTTTACGACTGCAACACACGACAGAGGTCAAAAACGAGTTCTGTAAATAGACAGCGGGCAAAAAACAAAAGGAGAGCCCGCCATGAGAAAAACACTTGCTAATTTAATTCGACGTACAGGCGACGAACTAATAAATAGATCAAAATCGAAGTCGGTAAATGAATATGCGGGCAAGCAAGATGGATGCTCGCAATGAATAATGAAAATATTTACCCAACCAAATCAATCCGAAGATTCATAACCGGAAAAACATCTCGGCCGTCTCGTCATTATGGAGAAAGTCATAGCAAAGATAGGCCCCTTCGATTTAGGGCCAAGCATTTCTGCAGTGTGGGGTCGCCGACACATGACTAGGCATTCCCGCACCACGTTTTCTCTCGAGGAGTTGCCCCTCTTCGCGAGCGATGCGGAGGTTGGAGCTGCACTGCTCGGCTCAAAGCGCGCTTGCGAATGGAAAGGGCTCGCTCCCTTGTATGAGCGGCAAGGCTTTCCCAAAATCGACCCGGTTATTGGCGGCCGCTACGTTCCCGCCATCAAAGCTTTTTTTGACAAGCAGTATGGGATTGCTACGCTTCCGACTGCACCAGACGGTATCGACAGGCCAGAAACATGGAAAACAGCACCAGGCCAAAAACACCGGGCTTAAAATATCGGCCACGAAAGAACGGTCCCGACCGACCGTATTGGATCGCGTCGCCAGCAGCCGTGAAGGCAGGCTATCCGCTGAAATCTGCATCGCTCGCGGGCTTGACCGATGACCTCTTGATCGTGGCGCGATGCCAACGTTTACAATCCGAAATGCTGATGTGGCTCGACGGGCAGCGCGACAACGGGATGGTTTTCGACGGCACTTTTCGATCACTGCTCAATATCTACCAGACCGACCCGGAGAGTTCATATCATCGGCTCAAGCCGGCATCCCGTTATCCCTACGATGTCTATTGCAAGAAGCTTGTCGCCCACATCGGCGAACGTAGCATCGCCGCAGTTAACGGCAAGGACTTACAAAAGTGGTTCGCGGTGTGGTCGGATGGTAATAAGAAGCTCGCGGCGGCGCGTATGGCGGTTTGCGTCATTAAGGCCGCGATCCGATTTGGGATCATTACCCGTTTGCCCGGTTGCACGGCGTTCCGCGAGATCCTTGACAATATCACCTTCCCGACACCGAGGCCGCGCGTACTGTTCCCGACCGCCCAAGAGATCGACCGCGCCCGTGCTGCAGCCAAGCAAGCCAAACGTCCCTTGCGCGCACTAGCCTATGCGCTGCAATTCGAGACCACCCTTCGCCAGCGCGACGTGATTGGGGAATGGGTCGAATTGGCCGATCCGCGCCCCTCCTCGATCCTGGGCTATGGGCAAAAATGGTTGGGCCCTACGTGGGCGAACATTGACGACAATCTCATCATGCGGGTCACGCCCAGCAAGACAGAGAACACAACGGAGAAGCGTGTCACCTTCGACCTAAAGGAATGTCCGATGGTCGTGGAGGAATTGGTCCTGGTCCTGCCAGAGAAGCGGAAAGGTGCGCTGATTGTCGATGAGCGCACTGGCCTACCCTATCGCTACGACGTCTATCGTGCAGCCTGGCGCCGGGACGCGACCGCCGCCGGCATCGCCCGCGAGGTGTGGAACCGCGATATCCGGGCCGGCGGCGTCACTGAGGGTGACCAGGCGGGGGCAAGCCTTCCTGACCGCTCCAAGGTCGCCGGCCATGCGAGGACCCGGATTACCGCCCAGGTCTATGACCGCGACACGCTGGAAGCTCACCGGCGCGTGGCGGCGGCGCGGAAATTGCACCGGACCAAGGGTGAAAACAAGTGAAGAACATTTCGAGGAACGCGCGAGGAACGCCGATCATAAGCTACTGTAAAAGCTTAAGGATCTAAAAAACAGTGTTAACGGTCTGCTAACGCGCCCTGACTAATGTGAGCCGTCGTAGCCCGGTAAAGCGTAAAGTCATGGCGAAGTCCTCCGCGTACCCCCCTCTCGACAGTCTGGTCGACCTGGCATGCCGGGATGGCGTCGATATCCGCCCGACGCTGCTGCGGGTCCTCACCGACCTCTACGTGCAGAAGCCGGCCCATAGCGCCGAGGAAGAAACCCAATATGTCGAACTCGCGCGCGGGCTGATCGATGCCGTCGATGCTGCGACCCTCGCCATAGTGGCGGCCCGGCTGTCGGCTTACCCGGCAGCGCCCACGGCGATCCTCGGCAGGCTTGCCAGCCCCTCCGCACGGCCGGCCGCGCCACCGCTCCCTCAGACCGAGCCCAAGCCGACCGTCCGGAACGACCTGGTGGAATTATTCTTTGCGGCCAACACCGAAGAACGCCGCCTGATTTTGACCAATCTCGACGTGGCGGCCGAGACGGCGGCGCGCCGGCCGGCGCCGGCCTCGAGCGAAGTGATCCGCCGCCTGGAAAACGCCGCCCTGCAGCGCAATCCCGGCGAATTCAGCCGGATGCTCGAACGCGCGCTCGGCATCAGCCGGAACCTGGCCGAGCGCATCGCGCGCGACGCCTCCGGCGAACCGATCGTGGTCGCCGCGCGGGCGCTCGGCATGACCGCCGCGGTGCTCCAGCGCATTCTGCTGTTCCTCAATCCGGCGATTGGCCAATCGGTCGAGCGGGTCTACGACCTCGCCCGCCTTTACGACGAACTCACGCCGGCCGCCGGCGAGCGCATGCTTACGATTTGGCGGCAAGCGGGCGGCCGGTCACGGCCACCGCATGAGCCTGTGCATTGGGACGACGAACGCCGCGACGCCCGCTCGCTGTCGACGCCGGCGCGCTATCGCTCGGATCGCCGCCGCGTCGTGCAGCCCTCGCACGTCAAGACCAGCGGGAAATAAGCGGCGTTACGCTGCAAATAGAAGCCGCTAAGCCACCACATTGCCGTCGAGGAAATTCCGCCCGGCGCGATCCTCGATCTCGACGATCCATACGTCGGGATCGAAGCGGATCTCACGCGCCAGGCGCGCTTCGATTTCGGCTTCCGGTGCCGGCTTATCGCCGCCGAGCACGGCTGTGAAATTGCGGTCGGAGGGCTGCGCCTCGTCGAAGGTGGATTGCGCCGCCGGTCCATACAAAGTGGCAGTGCCGTCGAGCCGGCTGATCTTGATGAAAACCGCGCCGGCCTCTTCGGCGCCGCGCCGGCGCACCGCCGCGAAGGCGCCTTCGATGTTGCAGCGGCGCAAATAGGCCGCCACCCAGATGCCGGATTTCAACCGCATCGCCTTCAGTAGCACGCGGCCGAAGCAAGCGCACGGTCCCGAAAAAACGCTATTTATTCCAGCGGACGCCCAGTCATGGCGGCCAGTTCGCGCACGAGCGGATCGGAGATCTGGCCGGTCACCGGCAGGCGGCGATCGCGCTCGAATTTCTCGATCGCTTCCTTCGTCTCCGGATCGTAGACGCCGGTCGGATTGATCTGCCCGTAACCGAAATCGGAAAGCGCGCGCTGGATTGCGAGCACCTGCTTGGTCGGCGCGATCAGTTCGGCGATCGGATCGTTACGCACCGGCGCCGGCGCAGCGGCGCGGTCCCTCTGCGCCTTGGCATTGGACGTGACGATCGCGCGCAACAAGCCTTCGCTCGCATCCGTGTTGATCTTCAGCCCGGCGGCCTGCACGAAGTCGCGCGCCGCCGCGTCGGTCTTGCCGCCCCAGATGCCGTCGACCGCGCCGTCGTAGAAGCCCTTGCGAACGAGCTCGCGCTGGATATCGCCGATGATTTGCGCCTGGCTGCGCGCGACCGTGGCCGGCGCGACAACCGGCGCCACCGCACGCGGGCGTGGCAATGCGACCGGCGTTTGCTGCGTCATCGGCGGCCGTGTCGCGAAGATCGGCGCTGGATGGGGGCCACGCTGTAGGAACAGCGCGTTGATGAAAATCGCAAAGAACGCCACGCTCGCCATCAGAACGCCGACGAATTCGCGCGGATGACGGCTGATCGCGGCGCCAAGTCTGCCGGCGTCGCCATCGATATCAGTCATCTGCCCGCGCCGGCTGCGGCTACGCACTTTTTTTCGCCTGCATGTTGGCGGCCGCGCTGAATTCGCGGGCTCGCTCGGTGACCAATTTGATCGGCTCAACGGCGGGGCGAACACCTTCGCAATCGATCGGCAAGCGCACCGTTACCCGCGTCCCAGCGCCCAGCCGGCTGCTTATATCCATGTCGCCGTTGTGCAGCCGCACCAGGCCTTTCACGATCGATAGACCGAGGCCGGCGCCATCGTGCCGCCGATCGTAGGACGCGCGCGCCTGGAAGAACGCCTCGCCCAGCCGCAGCAGATCGGCCTCTCCGATGCCGACGCCGTTGTCCTCGACCGCGACCACGAGCTGGGGACCGTCGCATATCGCGCTCACGCTGACGCGGCCGCCGCGCTGCGTGAACTTGATGGCATTGGAAATGAGATTGATCATGATCTGATTGAGCGCCCGCCGGTCGGCCACGATTTCGGGCAGATCGGCCGCGATGCGCGTCTTGAGCTCGACGCCCGCCTCTTGCGCCTTGAGCACCAGGATATCGCAGCAGCTTCTGATTGCCTGCGCCGGCGCGAACGGCTCCAGCGTGATCTCGAAATTGCCGCTCTCCATCTTCGACATGTCGAGAATGCCGTTGACCACCGATAGCAAGTGACGGCCGGAATCGTTGATCAGCTTGGCGTATTCGCGCTCGCGCGCCGGATCGAGCTCGATCTGGTCGTTGCTCAGCATGTCGGAGAAGCCGATGATGGCGTTGAGCGGCGTGCGCAGCTCGTGGCTCATGGTGGCGAGGAAGCGGCTTTTGGCGTTGTTGATGCGCTCCGACTCTTTGCGGGCGATCTCGAGCGCGCGCTCCTGCACCTTGCGCTCGGTGACATCGCGCAGCACCGCGACCACTTCGCGCTCGCCGCACTTCGCGGCATCGGTGGCGGGATCGAGCGGACGGCAGCGCATTTCGATCCACGCGAAATGGCCGCCGTGGGGCTCCGCGTCGGAATTGCGGCGGATGCGAAATTCGACCGAGCGGTCCTCGCCGAGCGCGGCCGCGTCGGCCAGCGCGGTGAGAAAAGCCGGCCGGTCGGCCACATGCACGCGGTCGAACAGTCCGTGACCGGCAAGCTCGCTGGCGCGCACGCCGAACAGCGGTTCGGCCGCCGGTGAGGCGAACAGCACGGCGCCGTTGCGTCCGTGCCGGGTGATGACGTCGGTCATGTTGCGCGCGAGCAGACGATAGCGTTCCTCCTCGGCATTGAGCAGCCCGGCGCTGGTGCGCGTGAGCTGCTCGGCGCCAAACGCGAGACCGGTGGCGTAGAGGGCGGCGGAGATGATCGCGAGCGCGGCCAGCGCGCCATGCTCGTTCGCCAACGCGGTGGCCGGCGGCTGCAGGTCGAACGCGCTTAAGCTCAGCAATAATCCAGCGGCGGCGAGCGCGAAGGTCGCGGCCAGCGCCACCACGCGTCGCGAGGCGGACAGCGCGGCTTCCAGCGGCACGACCACCAGCCAGATCGCGGCGAATGAGCCGATGCCGCCGGTGCACCAGGCCACCACCGCCACCAGGCCGGTGAGCGAGAGCGAAGACATCACGTGCGCGCTTTCGTAACGGCCGGTGCGCGAGAGGAAATAGGCGATCAGGATCGGCGCCACCAGCCAGCCGAAGACGCCGAGTTCGAGCGCGCTCGGCACGCCGCGCAAGGCGATATAGACCGGAAAGCTGGCCAGCGCGGCAAAGCTGCCGAGCAGGCGCGGCGCGATGAAGGCGCGGTGGCGCGCCGCCATCAGCGCATCCTGCTGCGCCGACGGGTGCACCAACGCGTCAACATAGTTCCACACTGGCGTGAGGAGTCTCACGGTTCCTGTCTCACGTCTTGTACGAACAGACGCGCCCCTTTTTCGTAGCGGAAATCGTAGCCAGTGCCGCTTAAGCGAACGCTAAAGCGGGGCCGCTGCGGGGCCCGTTGCCGGCGCCTTTGGCCGATTCCGGGCCAACGTCCGGTTCCATTCGCCGGGCATGGTGAAATTTCTGTTGCCGCGCCGCGCCAGCGCGCGCGTCCAAACCAAAGGTTACCGTTGCGGTAACCATGCGCGATTGATCGAAGGCACTCACTGGCCACGCCCGGCGTGCCGGCGTTTAAAATTTTAATCGAATTCGACTTTGTCAAATTTGGCGAAAACTCGCGTCGTATTCGCATCTAGTTTGCCCAAAACCCTCGCTGCAATGCCAACAACAGCTTCAAGCCTGTCTGCTACGGTTTAGTTCAAAGGCGGTGGAACAGCCGTCGGGGATAACGGTAAAGTCATGTTCTTTTTGCTGCGGATGGCCTTCTGGCTGAGCGTCGTTTGCGTGCTGCTGCCGAGCGGCACGAAATCGACGTCGCCGGACGCCAATATCGACGCCACGCAAGCGGTAACGCTGGCAAGCGCCGCGGTGTCCGATGCGCGCGGCTTCTGCGACCGGCAGCCCGACGCCTGCGTGGCCGGCGGCAAGGTCGCCGTCGCGCTCGGCCACAAGGCCGAAGCCGGCGCGCGCACAATCTACGAATTTATCACCACCAAGCTGAGCAAAACCTCGGCGCCGGGGGATCAGACGGCGGCCAAAATCGTCTCCGTTACCGCGCCCGGCCAAGGGACGCTGACCGCCTCCGACGTCCAGCCGGCCTGGCATGCGCCGGTTCCGCTGCCGCCGCGCCGTGAGGCACGTACCGGCCGCCCGGCCGTTTAAGCTACCCACATTTATCGGCGTTTTGTCGCGAGTCGCAGGCTCCCGCCACGATCTTTTTTGGCCATCGGCGTGCCCCGGCCTATATATTGGCGGCATGACGACTATCGACGAGATTGTTGAGAATTTCACGCTGCTCGATCAGTGGGACGACCGCTATCGCTATGTCATCGAGCTCGGCCGCACACTGGCGCCACTGCCGGAAAGCGCCCATAGCGAGGCCAACAAGGTGCGCGGTTGCGCCAGCCAGGTCTGGCTGCTCAGCCATGTGAAGCCGGACGGCGCCGCCGGCCCGACGCTGACCTTCGATGGCGACAGCGACGCCCATATCGTGCGCGGCCTGATCGCCATTCTGTTGGCGCTCTATTCCGGCAAGAAAGCGCGTGATATCCTGGAAATCGACGCGCTCAAGCTGTTCGACCGCATCGGCCTGCGCGAGAATCTCACGCCGCAACGCTCGAACGGCCTGCGCTCGATGGTCGAGCGCATCCGCGCCGAAGCCAAGGCGGCGCTGGCG
>PKXB01000120.1 GCA_003133345.1 Hyphomicrobiales bacterium
GATCCTTGAAGCCGTCATTGCTCAGCGCCGCGATGCCGCCGGCCTCATAGAAGTTTTTCGCGAACATCGCGCGCGTGGTGAACTCCGCCAGTTTGCCGAGATTGGCCAGGAACACTTTCGGCCGCGCGCCGGTCTTCGTCAGCGCCCGGTCGGAGGCATCGCGCAAGGCCTCGAACGGCTGCGCCAAGCGGATGCGCGGCAGCGGCTCTATGGTAATGGCGGCGGCATCCTCTTTTGGCGTGACGACCGGCGCCACATCGAGCACCGCGGCTGGTTTTTCATCGAGATTGGGGAAGTCGCTGGTGCCGGTCAGCGCATCCTTGCGGCGCGCCGCCGCCTTTTGGCGTTCGGTGCGCACCGCCGCGACATTCTTCTGCACCAGCCCGCGCTCGAGCGCCGCCCAAGCGCCGCCCGCTTTCTCGATCTCCTGGAACTGCGCCCAGGCGGCAACGCAGAGCTTGCCTGTCAAGTCCTCGATCGCGCCGGAGCCGGCGGCTGGGTCGCTCACCTTGGCAAGGTTCGACTCTTCTAAAAGAATGAGTTGCGTGTTGCGCGCGACGCGGCGCGCGAACGCATCGGGCAGGCCGAGCGCGGCGGTATGCGGCAGCACGGTGATGCTGTCGGCGCCCCCGACGCCGGCGGCGGTGACGGCGATGGTCATGCGCAGCAGGTTCACGTAAGGGTCGCGCTGGGTCATCATCCGCCAGGCGGTCTCGGCCGCGACAGTGGCGGGCTTCGGCGCCAGTCCGCAGGCTTGCTCGACGCGCGCCCATAGTTTTCGCAAAGCGCGGAACTTGGCGATGCTGAGAAATTCGTCGGCGTCGGCTGACAGCCGGAAATAGATCATGCCGCGCGCGGCCTCGAGCGGCACGCCGCCCGTGTGTAACGCGCGCAAATACTCGACCGCACTGGCAATGGCGAAGGAAAGCTCCTGCGCTTCCGAGCCGCCGGCATTGTGGACGATGCGGCCGTCGGCGACCGCGAACGGCCCGCGAAAACCCTGATCGGCCAATTCGCGCACCAAGCCAGCGAAGCCTTGCGAAAGTTTGCTCCATGCCAGCGGGCTCTTGCCCGAGGCCGCAAGCCCGCCGATCGGATTGATGCTGGCGCGCCACTCGACCGAGGCCGGCGCAATTTTGCGGCTTTTCACCAGCGCGGCAAAATGCTGCACGGCGTTGCGCGTCGGCGGGCTGAGGTTGAAGTCGATGACGATGCCGGCATCGAGCTCGACGCCGTCGAGCACGCGCGGCAGCGTTGTCGCCGACGCATCGAGACCATAACCATTGGCGGTAACCGAGCCGGCCATGACCAAAGTCAGCCCGTTCGCACCGTTCTCCAGATCTTGCAGGGCCTGCGCGTTGGCAGCGGCCGGGTCGGGATGATCGACCCGCTGCATCAGCGCCCACGCCGCGCCCGGTGCCCGCCCGGCAACCGACTTTGCCCCGGCCGCGCGCGGATACAGCGGCTCGATCCGCAAGCCGTCATAGGTCTGGCTGATGAGCCGCTTCTCGAATGACGCGCCTTTGAGCGCCGCCTCGACCAGCTTGCGCCAGTCCGCCTGGCTGGTCGGGGGGAATTCGGCGGCGAGGGGAAGGTCTTCATCCATCGGGGCAAAGTGCCACAGTCATTGCGGTGCCGCCATTGAGCTAAAGCAAATTACATGCCCTGACGCGGCGGTAGCCGTTCAATCCCGGCCGGATCGACGCCGGCGGCCGCCTCCCGCACGCTTCGTCCGGTAATGACCAGATCGGGCGCGATTTCGGCGAGCGGCAGCAGCACGAAGGCGCGCTCGAACAGGCGCGGATGCGGCACCGTCAGGCCCAGCTCGTGCACCGCGAGGTCGCCATAGGCGATGATATCGATGTCGGCGGTGCGCGGACCCCAGCGCTTTTCATGGGCGCGGTCGCGGCCGAGTTGCAGCTCGACGTCTTGCGCGCGCGCCAGCAAGTCGCTCGGGGCGAGCGCCGTCTCGACCGCGATGCACAGGTTGATGAACGGCGGCTGGTATTTGAAGCCCCAGGGCGGCGTGCGGTAGTCGGAGGAGCGCGTGGTCAGCCGCACCTCCTTGCCGTCGCACAGCAACATCACCGCGCGGTCGAGAATGGTGCGGCTGTCGCCGACATTGCCACCGAGCGCCAGCCACGCCGCGGTCATGATCTGGAATCGCTCCGCGCGCGCACCAGCGTGACGCCGACATCGCTGAAGGTCGCCGCGATCGGGGCGTGCGGCTTGTGGATCGTCACCTTGATCATGCGCACGCGCGGAAAGCCGGCGAGCACCGCGTCGGCGACCTGGCCGGCAGCGGCCTCGATCAGTCGACAGCGTCGATCGCAGAACGCGCGGCTCGCGCAATCGACCACTTTGTCATAGGAGACGGTGTCCATCACCTTGTCCGAGCGCGCGGCGTCGGCGAGATCGATGTCGAGTTCAAGGTCGATCGTAAATGTCTGCCCGACCTTGGCCTCATAGGCCATCACGCCGTGATAGGCGTGCAGCGACAGCCCGTTGATGAAAATGCGGTCGCTCATTGTTAGCTTTCTTTGGCGCGGCCGATGGCGGCAGCGACGCGTAGCGCCTGCACGGTCTCGGCGACGTCATGCGCGCGCACGATCGACGCGCCGTTGGCGACCGCCGCGAGATGGCTGGCGATCGAGCCGCCGAGCCGCTCGTCGGGCGCGGACGGCGTCACCGCATTGATGAAGCGCTTGCGCGAGGCGCCGACCAACAGCGGCAACCCGAAGCGTTTGAATTCGGCGAGCCGCGCGATGCAGGCGATGCTCTGCTCCGGCGTCTTGCCGAAACCGATGCCGGGATCGAGCACGATCTTGTCGCGCGCGATGCCGGCGCGCTCCGCGATCTCGAGTGAGCGCGCGAAGAAGGCGGTCACCCCGGCAATGATGTCGATATTGGCATCGGCGCTGTCGCGGTTATGCATGATGATCACCGGCGCGCCGCGCTCGGCGACAAGCGGCGCCATGGCGGGATCGCGTTGCAGACCCCACACGTCATTGACGATCACGGCGCCTTGATCGAGCGCCCAGGAGGCGACGCTGGCTTTGATGGTGTCGATCGACACCGGCAACCCGAACTTGAGGACCGCCGGCAGCACCGTGCTAAGCCGCGCCATCTCGTCCTGCGCCGATACCGGCGTGGCGTCGCCATAGGGCCGCGTCGACTCCGCGCCAATGTCGAGGATATCGGCGCCCTGTTGGGACATTATGCCCGCATGGGCGACGGCCTTGGCCGGGTCGATGAAACGTCCGCCGTCGGAGAAAGAGTCCGGCGTGACGTTGAGGATGCCCATGACCAGCGGACGGCCGAGGGAGAGTAGTGCCGAAAGCGCGTCGCGCGCAGGCTTTTGCGCTGGTCCGGCGGCGGCTTCGAAGGTGCGGGCGAGCCCCATGGCGGTCGCTTTGCGCGGTCGGCGCGGGGCTGTCAAGAAGCCTCGCTACGCGGTCGGACCGGGCTATTTATAGCTGATTTTTAGCTGCAGCTTCTTGGCGTTTTCGATCCAGTTGCCGACCACTTTCTCGGACGGCAGCAGGCGGACCATCTTGCGCTTCTTGTTGGCCTCCGCCATCGCGTTGGCGAGATTGGCCGGGTTGCGATACTTGAGGTCCTTGACGGTATCCACGCCGGCGGCCTGCAGCAGCTCGGCATATTCCTTGCGGATGCCCTTGATGCGCATACGGTCGGCGACATTGGCCCAGCACAACAACCGCTTTTCGTCGAAACCGGTCTTCATGGCGAGCATTTTGCGACCGCGTACGGTGCGCGCCCTATCGAGTAGCCGCTCGGTTGACCGGATCCCCACCGACTTGAGGATCTCGGCTGCTTCGCCGTCGATCCCATTGATATCGGTGATGGGATAGGACATCCGGATCTCCTCGCCTGCTTCTTACTTCTATCTACGCCGTCGAATGGAACGTTTAAACGAACTGACTCAAGCCCGGAATCGCGCCGACGATCTCCCCGATCGCGTCTTCGCCGGCTTTTTCACGGGAATAGACGATAACTTCCTTGGTGACGGCTTGCACCTGGCCCATGCTCAGCCCGGCCGCCATCAATTTGGTGCCGGCGCCCATAAGGCCGCCCATGGCGAACATGCCGCCGCCGGCGTCGCTGGCTTGCTGGGCTTGGATCAGAGCTTGCGCCCCGGGAAGTTTGTCGACGACGGCCTGCACTTTGTCGGGCGGGCCTTCCTTAACCAGGAAGTCGAGGATGATGCCGACGGCTTTTTCCGCAACGGCCTTGTCGACGCCGACATTGGCAACGAGACGCGCGATCAACTCGTCCATGATCCCCTCAACTCTCCCGCACTGGCGGCGGGTTGTCGCTATATTGAACGTCGTTCGCGGCGATGACAAGCACGTTGCGTTATCACATGCGCAAAGTTGTCGCTGTGCGCACACACTGTCGCGGCTGCATGTCAAGTAAAATGTAACGCNNCCTCGGTGCGCAAACGGTAGATCGAAAAGTCATCCGGCAATACCATCGGCAGTATCCGCAGAATTACGATCAGTCATATTTCGAGGTCGGGCAGGGGCTGCGCCGGGCTATGCTTTATAAATTCTGAAAAGAAAACGGAAAAATCACGTAGGATGACGCAAGTCCGCCGCTTCAACTTGCAATCCGGCGGCAAATTCGAACGTTTGTGCGGACTAGCGGTGCTTTTCAACCTAAGAAAGCGTAGCTAGCTTGCCTGTCCTATCTACGGGAGCCCCTCATGAGCACACTCGACGCGGTCTTGGCCCGCATCGACCAGGATATCGACCAAAGCGTCGAGCGCTTGTTTGCGCTGTTGCGCATCGCATCGATTTCGACCGATCCGGCGTACAAGCAGCAGTGCCGGACCGCCGCCGAGCATGTCGCCGCCGACCTCAAGTCCATCGGGTTTGATGCAATTGTCCGCCCAACCGAGGGCCATCCGGTGGTGGTGGGCAAATCTAACGGCGTTGCCGGCCCGCATGTGCTGTTTTACGGCCATTATGACGTCCAGCCGGTCGATCCGCTGAGCCAGTGGAAGACCCCGCCGTTCGAGCCGCGCATCGAGACGTTGCCCGGCGGCCGCAAGATCATCGTCGCGCGCGGGGCCTGCGACGACAAAGGCCAGGCCATGACCTTCATCGAGGCCTGCCGGGCGTTCAAGGCGGTCACCGGCAAGCTGCCGCTGCCGATCACCACCATGATCGAGGGTGAGGAGGAGTGCGGTTCGAAAAACCTGTTCAAATTCGTGCGCGACAACGCGGCCGAGTTCAAGCTCGACCTAGCGCTGGTCTGCGACACCGCCATGTGGGACCAGCAGACGCCGGCGGTCACCACCTCGCTGCGCGGGCTGGTCTATGAGGACGTGAAGATCACTTGTGCCGATAGGGACCTGCATTCCGGCGTGTTCGGCGGGGCGGCGCAGAACCCGATCCGGCTACTGGTCAAGATTCTCGGCGCCCTATGGGACGACGATGGCCGCGTCACCATTCCGGGCTTCTACGACGGGGTTAAGGACCTGCCGGCCGACATCAAGGCCGATCTTGCGGCGCTCGACCTTACGCCGGAGAAGTTCCTCGGGCCGATCGGGCTGAAAACGCCGGCCGGCGAGAAGGGCTACCTGCTGATCGAGCAGATCACCACGCGGCCGACCGCCGAGATCAACGGCATCGTCGGCGGCTACACCGGCGAGGGCGCCAAGACGGTCATCCCGGGTGAGGCCTCGGCCAAGGTGTCGTTCCGCCTGGTCGGCCAGCAGGCCCCCGAGAGGATCCGCGACGGTTTCCGCGCCTTCGTGCGCGCGCGCCTGCCGGCCGACTGCCAGGTCGAGTTCGGCAATTTCGGCCTGGCGCCGCCGTTGCAGCTGTCGTTCGACAATCCGGCGCTCAACAANNTTCGCGCTCGACGACGACCGCGTGCATTCGCCGAATGAGAAGTTCGACCTCAAATGCTTCCACAAGGGCATCCGCTCCTGGGCGCGGATTTTGGCGGCGCTGGCGGAAGGCTAGTGCGCCGGTTTGTTCCAAATCAATGAAACGCAACGTTCTCGGGGGCCCTCTGATCGTATTCGTTCAGAGGGGTCCCGGATGTCGGCTAAACATCGCAAGATCGCTTTCTTCGCCGTCCTCGCGATGGCGTCAGGACCGCTGGCCGTCGCGCCAGCTTTGGCGTCGAAGCCGGTGGCAAGAGCGATTGCCGGATGCGTATTCAATGGACGCTTCATCTCATCCGACGGCTACGACATCCGTCCAAGGTATGCCGATGGCCGGCAGGTTGACCTGCGGCCCTTCGAGGGACACGGGGTGACGATCAACGGCGCATTGTTGCCGGGCGATGTGTTGATCGTCGACAAGCTCCCGCGTGACTCAGGCCCCTGTGAGACGATGAGACCCGCAGTGAAATAATGGGCAAGGAGTTCACTCCGACGCTTGCTGGTTGTCTTGCCGATGCCCACCTGCTAGGGCGCGGCAGTAAGACGATAAAGACAAGGCGACATGGCTCCTCCGCTTCTGCAACTCAAAGACATCGCACTGACCTTTGGCGGCACACCGCTTCTAACGGGCGCGGAATTATCCGTCTCCACGGGAGAGCGCGTGTCGCTGGTCGGGCGTAACGGCTCGGGCAAATCGACGCTGCTGAAAATTGCAGCGCGGCTGATCGAACCGGATCGCGGCTCGGTTTTCGTGCAGCCCGGGGCCTTGGTGCGTTATCTGCCGCAGGAGCCCGACTTCTCCGGTTTCGCTTCCACGCTGGCCTATGTCGAAGCCGGCCTCAAACCGAGAGACGACCCTTACATTGCTCGCCATCTGCTCGAGGAGCTCGGCCTCACCGGCCAGGAAGATCCGGTGCACCTGTCCGGCGGCGAAGCGCGCCGCGCCTCATTGGCGCGTGTGCTGGCGCCGTCACCCGATATCCTGCTGCTCGACGAGCCGACCAATCATCTCGACCTCACCACGATCGAATGGCTGGAGCGCGATCTCGATTCCCGGCGCACGGCACTGGTGATCATCAGCCACGATCGCCGCTTCCTCTCCACGCTCTCGCGTTCGACGGTCTGGCTCGACCGCGGCTGCACGCGCCGCATCGAGCGTGGCTTTTCCCATTTCGAGGAATGGCGCGACATGTTGCTGGCGGAGGAGGAACGCGAGCAGCACAAGCTCGATCGCAAGATCGTCGCCGAAGAGCATTGGATGCGCTACGGCGTCACCGGCCGGCGCAAACGCAACATGCGCCGGGTCGGCCATTTGCAGGTGCTGCGCGAACAGCGCCGCATCTACCGCTCGACAGCCGGCGACGCCACCATCACCGCCGGCTCGGCGGCGCCGTCCGGTGCGCTGGTGATCGAGGCGAAGAATATCGGCAGGAGCTACGGCGGCCGGGCGGTCGTCAGCGATTTCTCGATCCGCATCCAACGCGGCGACCGCATCGGCATCGTCGGGCCGAACGGCAGCGGCAAGACCACGTTGGTCAAAATGCTGACCGGCGTTCTGCCCCCCGATAGCGGCGCGGTCCGGCTCGGCTCCAAGCTGGCGGTCGCCACGCTCGATCAGCATCGCGACAGTCTCGAACCCAATGTCACCGTCAAGCAAGCGCTGACCGGAGGCGATGGCGACACCGTGATGGTCAACGGCGCGCCCAAGCATGTCGTCAGCTACATGAAGGACTTTCTGTTTTCGAGCG
>PKXB01000143.1 GCA_003133345.1 Hyphomicrobiales bacterium
CGCTATTGAGCGAGCTAAGCGGGTTAGCAGGTGTCGGCCTACTAATGGGAGTACCGACACCCGTTACAATGTCACTGATCGTCGTCGCACTGATCGTTATGGCGTATAGGGGCTCTTATCTCGTTGTAGAAAGAATCGCGATCGTCGTTGGGGCATTTGAGTTTGTATTTTTGTTCGTCGCTTGGCAGGCCCATCCCGAACTTACCGCTCTCGCTTCTGGATCTGTCGATATTGCGTGGCGCGACCCAAAATACCTCTATCTTGTTGCTGCAAACATCGGCGCCGTGATCATGCCCTGGATGGAGGCGGCGGCGGGCCACGCGCGTAATGCGATCTGTTCCAACTCCCATCTCGATCCGAGGTCGGCGGTGACGCGGTCCGGGTGACCGCCGCCCGAATAGGCGCTGTACAGGCCGCCGTCGGGGAATGTCAGGAAGCCCGGATTGGCCACGAAACCCTGCTGCGCCAGCAGCGCCGCCGCGGCCGTGGCGTCTTCGGCGCGGGCACTCGAATCGACGCCCTTGCCGGCTGCCCCCACCTGCCCGGACAGGCTCAGGATTTCGCTGGCATTGCCACGGATGACGGCCGGCGCCAGCGCCGCCAGTTCGGCCGCGATTTGCGTACGATAGGCGGTCGCGCCGCAGCCGACCGGATCGAGCACCCACGGCTTGCCGAGCGCGCGAGCGCGCATCACGGCAGCGCGCATCGCCGCCACCCATGGCGGCGACAGCGTGCCGATATTGACCGCCAGCGCATCGGAGATGGCGACGAAATCCTCGACCTCCTCAGCGGCATGCACCATGGCCGGCGAGGCGCCGAGCGCCAGCAACACATTGGCGGAGACGCTCATCGCCACATAGTTGGTGATGTTGTGGACCAGCGGGCGGCGAGCACGCAGGTCTTCGAGCGCGGAGAATACGGCATCGATGGAAGGCAGGTCGGTCATCGCGGCGTCCTCACGGTCTCTATACCCCGGCCCACATGCGGCCGGGATTGAGCACGCCCTTGGGGTCGAACCCCTCCTTCACGCGCTTGCTCAAGGCGCGCAACGCCGCCTGCTGCGGCTCGAACACGTCGACCGCGGCGCGCACCGCGGCCGGCGCGCGCACCAGCGTGGCGTGGCCACCGATGCTTTTGACCGCGGCGCGGATCGAGCCGGCATCGGGCTCATCGGCAAACGGCATGGCCACCCAGAGCAGCCCGCCGGCCCAATCGTAGAACATCTGCGCCGCCGGGGTGATCGCGGCCGCGATCGCGTTGCCCTTGCTGGGCGCGGTCGAGATGCGCCAGAGCGGCCGCGCGCGCGCCGCGTCGCCGGCGAAGGGTTTCACCTGCCGCACGCTGCGCCAGAGCGCGCGCGATTCCTTTTCGTCGAGCAG
The DNA here is from genome assembly GCA_003133345.1 of Hyphomicrobiales bacterium. Lineage (GTDB taxonomy): Bacteria > Pseudomonadota > Alphaproteobacteria > Rhizobiales > Xanthobacteraceae > Pseudolabrys. The sequence goes on from PKXB01000143.1 coordinate 1,380, forward strand.
CGCGACCGGCCCGAACGATTTCATCAGCGCGGCGAGCGCCTCCTTGCGGTGCTTCACCGAGGGCGGGAAGCCTTCCACCCGCAACGCGGTGGCGGCCTCCGGCTTGGGCAGGCCGTCAAAATAAGATGCCACATGATCGGGCAGATGCGCCGCGCCGGAAACATCGCACGATGAGCCCATGGCCGCGGCCATGGCGGCGCAGGCGCGCGCGTCGTCGAGACCTTCCACGATCACGGTCGCCTCGGTCTCCGCCTTCGGCAGCACTTTCACCGTAATGTCGGTCATCGCCGCCAGCGTGCCCCAGGAGCCAGCCAGCAGCTTGCACATGTCGTAGCCGGTGACGTTCTTCACCACCCGGCCACCCGACTTGAAGGTCTCGGCGCGGCCGCTGACCGCGGTCACGCCCAGAAAATGGTCGCGCGCGGCGCCGGCCTTGATGCGGCGCGGGCCGGACAGGTTGGTCGCAATGGCGCCGCCGAGCGTGCCCTGGCCGGCGCTGCCGCCGAGCAGCGGACCGTAGTCCATCGGCTCGAAGGCGAGCTGCTGGCTGTTGGCATCGAGCAGCGTCTCGATCTCGGCCAGCGGGGTACCGGCCTTGGCCGACAGCACCAGTTCCTCCGGCTCGTACAGCGTGACGCCGGAAAGGCCCGAGAGATCGAGCGTCAAGTCAGTCTGGCTCGGCCGGCCGAGGCTGCGCTTGGTGCCCTGCCCCGCCACTTCCAACGCCTTGTCGTCGGCGAGCGCCCAGCGCACGGCGTCCTCGACCTCCTTGGCGTCGCGGGGTTTGAGAATGTCGGTCATTGAGCGGACTTAACTCGGAAACACGCCATGACGGTCTAAAACCTCGGAATATCCGGGAACGGCAGCTTGCCGCCGGAAATGTGGATGCGACCGAGCTCGGCGCAGCGGTGCAGCACAGGGAATACCTTGCCGGGATTGAGCAGGCCCTTGGCGTCGAACGCGCATTTGACGCGCTGCTGGGCGGCCAGATCGATTTCGGAAAACATCACCGACATCAGGTCGCGCTTCTCGACACCGACGCCGTGCTCGCCGGTGAGCACGCCGCCGACCTCGACGCAGAGTTTGAGAATCTCGGCGCCGAACTGCTCAGCGCGGTCCAGCTCATCGGGCTTGTTGGAATCGTAAAGGATCATCGGATGCAGGTTNNGTGCGCGCGAGCACCAAAGGCAGCTTGGCGCGCGGGATGGTGCCATCCATGCAGTAGTAGTCCGGCGAGATGCGGCCGATCGCCGGGAACGCCGCCTTGCGGCCGGCCCAGAACAGTAGCCGTTGTTGCTCGGACGTCGAGGCCTCGCACGACACCGCGTGGCATTTGCTGGCGATGATCTCGATGCGTTCGATCAGATCGTCGGCCTCGGCCGGCGGGCCGTCGACTTCGACGATCAGCAGCGCCTCGACCTCGAGCGGATAGCCAGCATGGACGAATTCCTCCACCGCGTGGATGGCCGGTTTGTCCATCATCTCCATGCCGCCCGGAATGATGCCGGCGCCGATGATCGCTGAGACGCAGGCGCCGGCGTCCTCCGAGCTTGGGAAGCCGATCAGCACCGCGCGCGCGGTCTCCGGCCTCTTCAGGATGCGCACGGTCACTTCGGTTACCACGCCGAGCAGACCTTCCGAACCGTTGATCAGCCCGAGCAGGTCGTAACCCTCGGCGTCGAGATGCTTGCCGCCGAGGCGCAGCACTTCGCCGGTGATCAGCACGATCTCGCAGCCGAGCACGTTGTTGGTGGTCGTGCCGTATTTCAGGCAATGCACGCCGCCAGAATTCTCCGCCACGTTGCCGCCGATGGTGCAGGCGATCTGCGAGGACGGATCCGGCGCGTAATAGAAGCCGGCATCGGCGACCGCGTTGGTCACCGCCAGATTGGTGACGCCCGGCTCCACCACCACGACCCGGTTGTCGAAGTCGATGTCGCGGATGCGGTTGAACTTGGCCATGCCGAGCAGCACGCCATCGGCGAGCGGCAGCGCGCCGCCGGAGAGCGAGGTGCCGGCCCCGCGCGGCACCACCTTGATGCCCTCGTCGTGGCAATAGCGCAGCACCTGCGCGACCTGCTCGGTGGTCTCCGGCAGCACCACAACCATGGGAGGCTGATGATAGGCGGTCAGCCCGTCGGTTTCGTAGGGCTTCATTTCGCGCTCGGAAGCGATCACGCCCTCGCCCGGCACGATGGTGCGCAGCGCGGCGACAATCCGCTCGCGCCGCGCCAGCACCGCGCCGTCCACCTCGGGCATCCGCACCGACATTGTGATAACTCCCGGCCGTTAGGTGAATGCAACGATATCAGCCATTTGACGGTTGACACATAGGGCTGGCAAAACCACGTGGAACCGGGGCATGCCGGGCGGCATTGGCCCCAGAGGGCGGCGATATCAAGTCACGAAGGGAAAAACCGATGAAAACAACACTGGCGATAGCGGCCTTGGCCGTGGCCGCGATGGCGCAGGCGGCGCAAGCGCAGGACGTGGCCGCCGGCGAGCAGTCGTTCAAGAAATGCTTCCCCTGCCATTCCATCGGCGAAGGGGCGAAGAACAAGGTCGGCCCCGAGCTCAACGGCCTCGACGGCCGCCATTCCGGCAGCGCGGCCGGCTACAGCTATTCCGACGCCAACAAGAACTCCGGCATCGTCTGGAGCGAGGCGGCCTTCAAGGACTACATCAAGGATCCGCGTGCCAAGATTCCGGGCACCAAGATGATCTTCCCCGGCATCAAGAACGAAACGGAAGTCGGCAACCTATGGGCCTATCTCAAGCAATTCGGCCCGGATGGGAAGAAGAAGTGACCGTAAACACGCGATTTGGCGGGTCGGCCGAACATGGCGACGCGCCAGGCATTTGACCCTGGTCAATGTCGCGGGCAGCCGCAGTCGCCATAATTCATGCTCATTGAAGCCAATACTCGGTCGGGAGAATCCATCATGATCAAGGATATTGTCGTCAATCTTGGGCTGGGCGAGCGCGATCCCGCCGGCGACTTCGCCATTTCGGTGGCCGACGCATTTGAGGCCCACCTGCTGGGCGTGGCCTTCAGCTACGATCCGATAATCCCCGGCACGGTCATGGGCGGCATCCCGCCGGAGTTCATCGAATCCCAGCGCCGCGAATCGGAGAAAAAGGCGCGCGACGCGATTGCCCGCTTCGAGCAGGCGGCCAAGCGCGCCGGCGTCTCCTATGAAGCCCGCAGCGTCAATGCCAGCATCGGCGGCGCCGCCGAACGTCTCGGCCACCTGGCACGGCGCTTCGACTTGGCAATCGTCGGCCAGCCCGAACGCGACCGGGCGGCGGCGGCGGAAGTCGTTGACGAAGGCGTGCTGTTCGAATCCGGCCGGCCGGTGATCTTCGTGCCCTACATCCAGAAAGCGGGCTTGAAGCTCGATCGCGTCATGGTGTGCTGGGACGGCAGCCGCGCCGCCACCCGCGCCGTCGCCGACGCCTTTCCATTCCTGGAAAAGGCCAAGCAGGTGGAGATCGTCATGGTCGCCAGCAAGGCCGGCAAGAGCGACGAAGTTCCCGGCGCCGATCTCGGCCAGCATCTCGCCCGCCATGGGTTGAAGGTGGACGTCAAGCGCATCACCTCGCCGGATATCGACGTGACCTCCACGATCCTGTCCTATGCGGCGGATTCGTCCGCCGATATGATCGTGATGGGCGGCTACGGCCATTCGCGCTTGCGCGAATTCATCCTCGGCGGCACCACCCGCGGCATCTTCGAAACGATGACGGTGCCGGTGCTGATGTCGCATTGATCTTTCTGTCGTCACGGGCGAGGCAAGCCCGCAACCCATAGCCGCTGGTCTAGCGATGAGCCGCGGAGTATGGCTCCCCGCCGCAACCTGTGCTCGGGCCGGCGAAGCCGGACCCGAGTGCGGGGACGACAGGAGAGTCGCCGTGAACGTCGTGCGCCACCTCAAATTGCGGGATGGAACGCCGGTGTTGCTACGGCCGCTCGAAGTGGCGGACGCCGCACTCTATCCGGATTGCCTGAGCGAGATAACGCCTGATGATTTGCGGCTGCGCTACTTCGCCGCCATGCGTGAGGTCAGCCCCGAACTGATCGACAAACTCGTCCACTACGATACCAAACATGCGATGGCCTCCATCGCCATCGAAGAGGCGACCGGGCGCATGCTCGGCGTGGTGCGCCTGCATAACGACCCCGGCGACGAGAATGCGGAATTCGCGATCATCGTGCGCTCGCGCCTCAAAGGCCACGGCCTCGGTTGGCTGATGATGAAGCACATGATCGCCTATGCCAAGGCGAACGGACTCAAGAGCGTGCGCGGGCAGGTGCTGGCGGAGAACAGCACCATGCTGCAGATGTGCGGCGAGCTCGGTTTCCACGCCACCGACGATCCCGACGAACGCGGCGTGAAGCTGGTGACGCTGCCGCTCGCCGATGTGGCGGCCGAAGAGTTGCACTAACCCGCGACGGCGTTGCGCAACGGCGCGTTAGCAATGACAAGATTTATGGCAGCACGCATTGCGCCACCAGGCCGCGGGCGCGCGCATCGACCACGCCGAGCGCGCGCAGCGCCAACAGCGTCGCGGTCTGCACCGCTGCGCGCGCGCCGGCGTCATCGCTCGGCGACGCCGCCAGCGGTCCGAGCAGCCCTTCCATCAGCGCCCCGACGATGGCCGGCGCGGCAACGCCGGCGTCCAGGTCGGCCAGATGGCGGCCGTCGATCGCGGTCTTGATGCGCGCCTCCAGTTCGGCGGCGAGCGACTGGCGGAAGTCGAGCCGCATCGCGTCCACCTGGGCATCGACCGGTTCGCCGAGCACCGCCCAGGCCAGCCGCCGCTCGGAAAACGCGCGCGCGGCGAAGGTGGCGATGCAGGCCGCCAGCGCCGACAGCGGCCCGGGCGCGGCGTCGCCGGCCGCCGCCATGGCGGAAAGCTCGCGGCCGGCAACGGCGGCCACCAGTTCGGCGATCAGATCGGTCTTGGACGGGAAGTAGCGGTAGACGGTGCCGGCGGCGATGCCGGCGCGCGCGGCGACCGCGGCGATCTGCACCGCGCCCATGCCGCCCTCGGCAGCGATGGTCGTGGCCGCGGCCAGGATCGTCTCCTCGCGCTCGGCCAGACGGCGAACCACGTTCTCGGTGCGGCGATAGGGCATGGCAACGAGTGAACGATGATTCACACGCAAAATGCAACAGCGCTGATCGATGCTGCCGTCAGCGATGGGTGCCGGGTTTGCCGCCGCTCCCGGCGAGCGCCTTGTCGCGAATGGCGGAAATCGACGCGAATGTTGAGATCGCTTCCGGATCGATCTTGAGATGGATGATCGACGGCTTGCCGGATGCCTGCGCGGCGGCGAAGGCCGCGGGAAAATCGGCGGTCTTCTCCACCACCGCGCCATAGCCGCCGAACGCCAAAGCATAGGCGACAAAATCCGGATTTTTCAGCGCGGTGGCTATCACGCGGCCGGGATATTCGCGCTCCTGATGCATGCGGATGGTGCCGTAGAGCCCGTTGTCGGCGAGCACGACGATGACCGGCAAGTTGTACTGAACGGCGGTCGCGAAATCTTGGCCCGTCATCAGGAAATCGCCGTCGCCGGCAATACACACCACGTCGCGGTCGGGATGCAGCAGCTTCATCGCCACCGCCGCCGGAAAACCGTAGCCCATGGAGCCGGAAGTCGGCGCCACATGGGTGGCGTATTTGCGGAAGCGGTAGAAGCGGTGAATCCAGCCGGCGAAATTGCCGGCGCCGTTGGTGATGATGGCCTCCGGCGGCAAATTATCGCGCAGCCATGTCATTATTTCTCCGAGATTGACCGCGCCCGGCTGCGGCGTCGCCTTCTCCGACCAGGCAAGATAGTCGGCATGGGCGGTGGCCGCCTCGCCTTTCCACGCAATCTCGTTCGGCAGCTGCAAGCCTTCCAGCGCCGAGCAGAACGCGGTCGGCGCGGCGTGAATGGCGAGCGCGGGGTGATAGACGCGGCCGAGCTCCTCGGCGCCCGGATGCACGTGCACCAGCTTCATCTGCGGCTCGGGAATATCGAGCAGCGTATAGCCCTGCGTCGACATCTCGCTCAGGCGCCCGCCGATCAGCAGCACCAGATCGGCGCCCTTTACGCGCGCCAGCAATTTCGGGTTGGGCCCGATGCCGAGATCGCCGGCGTAACAGGGATGCAGCCCGTCGAACAAATACTGACGGCGAAAGGTGGTCGCCACCGGCAGCGCAAAGCACTCGGCAAAGCGCGCCAGCGCGGCGAAGGCTGATTCCGACCAGCGGCTGCCGCCCACCAGTGCGATCGGGCGTTTTGCGGCCCACAACAGCTTTTGCAGCCTGCTCATGTCGGTCAAGCCCGGCCAGGTTTCCACCGGTTCGAACGCGCTCGCATCCGGCACCATGGCGCGCTCGATCAGCATGTCCTCGGGGACCGCGATCACCACCGGCCCGGGCCGGCCGTTGCAGGCGGTATGGAAAGCGCGCGAGATCAGTTCCGGGATGCGCGCGGGGTCGTCGATCTCGGTCGCCCATTTGGCGATCGAGCCGAACACCGCGCGGTAGTCGAGTTCCTGGAACGCCTCGCGCTCGCGCATATGGCGCCCGACCTGCCCGACGAACACGATCATCGGCGAGGAATCCTGGCGCGCGATGTGGATGCCGGCCGAGGCATTGGTGGCGCCCGGCCCGCGCGTGACGAAGCAGATGCCGGGGCGGCCGGTGGTCTTGCCAACCGCCTCGGCCATGATGGCGGCGCCGCTCTCGTGCCGGCAGACGGTAAGCGCGATTTTGGAATCGTGAAATGCGTCGAGCGCGGCCAGATAGCTCTCGCCCGGCACGCAGAACACGTGGCGCACCCCGTGGATCGCCAATTGGTCGATCAGGATTTCGCCGCCGGTCCGCGTACCGTCATTGCTGCGCATCGATCCGCTCCGCCTTGGCTCAGCGCACGATCTTCGGCATCGGGATCTTGGGCGCAAACGCGGCAGGCACCATCAGGCTGGTGTTCTGCTCGATCACATTGCCGGCCTTGGCGTTCTCCGACAGAAAATGCTTCCAGTCCGGGTCCTGCATCATCTTGGCGCGCTTTTGCTCGCGGTCGCCCGCATTCTCATAGACCCAGCAATGCACGAAAGTATTGAGCGCGCCGCTTTCGGCGACCAGATAGCAGAGCGGCTCGCCCATGTGGCG
>PKXB01000203.1 GCA_003133345.1 Hyphomicrobiales bacterium
GTTCCTTGGGCGGCGACTCCGTCTTGCCAACGCTCAAGGACCTTGGTTACTGATCCCCGCTTCGATCGGGCGTTCTTCGCCTTCAGTCGATGAAACGACGTCAATCTCTGCCCCGGCGCAAGCTTCCTGGCTTGTNNTGGTTGCGGTCGACAATGTCAGCTATCTGCTGCGGGAGAACGAGGTCGCTGGCATCATCGGGTCGAACGGCGCCGGCAAGACGACGTTCTTCAATTTGCTGACGGGATATTACCCGCCCGATCAAGGAACGATCCGCTATAAAGGTGAAGACATCACCCACGTGACGCCCCAGCAACGGGTGGCCCTGGGTTTGATGCGGACGTTCCAGCTCACGGCCACGTTCGACAATCTCAGCGTGATCGATAATCTGGTGCTCGCCTTTTTCCGGGCGCACCGGAAATCGTCCATGCTGCAGCTGCTGCTGAACACCTGCAAGGCACAGCGCAACGATCCGAAGATCGTCGAGACCCTGGAAACATTCGACTTGCAAGATTTGCGCGACCGGCTGGTGAAGAACCTGAGCCTGGGCGAAAAGCGACGCCTGGAGATCGCGATGGCGATCCTGGCCGAGCCCAAGGTGCTGCTGCTCGATGAACCGCTCGCCGGGCTCGCCGAATCCGAGATCCAGAGCGTGCTGAACGTCCTTCGCGAACGTGTCGGCCGGCAGACGATCCTGATCGTGGAGCACAAGATTTCCCACGTGCAGGATTTCCTGCAACGGCTCACGGTCATGCATGACGGCCGCATCATCGCCGACGGCGGGGTTGAGGAATGTCTGCGCGACCCGGAAGTGCGCCGGAGTTATTGGCAGATCGACACCGCCGGCGAGCAGGACAGGACCGTCGTGGCATGACGAACAATGACGACATCCTGACGGTCGCCGGGCTGAACGTCGCCTACGGCGAATCGAAGGCGCTGTTCGACGTCAGCATGAGCGTGCGAGCGAGCCAAGTCGTCGCCTGCGTCGGCCGCAACGGCGCCGGCAAGAGCACGCTGCTCAAGAGCATTACCGGGTTCCTCAAGCCGACATCGGGATCGATCGTCTCCAACGGAACCAGCTTGGTCGGCCTGGCTGCCTTCGTCATTGCCGGCAAGGGAATCAAATACATTCCGCAAGATAAGAAGGTCTTTTCCGATCTAACCGTGCGGGAAAATCTCGAGCTCGGCAGCTATGCCAGCCAGGATTACGACTGGGCCCCGGTCTTCGACTATTTCCCTAAGCTGAAGGTGCTGATGGACCGCAAGGCGGGCTATTTGAGCGGCGGCGAGCGTCAGATGCTGATGGTCGGCCGCGCCATCCTGGGCCAGCCCAAACTGCTGCTGGTGGACGAGCCGACCGAGGGGTTGGCCCCCAGCATCGTGATGCACCTGCGGGACGTTTTCAAAGAGCTAGCTAAGAAAACGGCGCTGGTGATCGTCGAGCAGAACCTGCCTTTGGTGTGCGCCATCGCCGACAAGGTCTACGCCTTGAAGGAAGGTCGCATCATGGCGGAGCTGACGGACCGCGCGTCGATCAAGCCCGAGGCGTGCGAGAAATATCTTTAGAACGGGATCGATAAGGACGCCCGCGATGAACGTTTTGAGATGGTGGTGGGGATTGCTGCTGGCGTTCGCACTGGTGGCGCTGGTGCGGGTATTTCTGCCGCTGCCGTTCGCCAATGAAATCATTATTTTTTCTATTTACACCATGGGCTGCAACTACCTGCTCGGCCGCATCGGCTTCATTTCGTTCGGACAGCCGGCCTATCTCGCGGTCGGCGCCTATGCGACGGCGTTTTACCTGTTTTACTTCGGCAACAACCCTTACGTCGGCATTCTGATCGGCGTGCTGGCGGGAATCGTGGTGTCCTTCGCCATCGGCCCGCTGTTCGTGCGGTTGCGCGGCGACTATTTCGCCTTGGTCAATCTCGCGCTCGCGGTGATCATCTTCTATCTGATGCAGAAGGTGCTGGCCGGCATCACCCACGGAGACAACGGGCTGTGGTTCCTGACCAGTATGACTTCCACGCCGGTGCTCGACTTGTCGCGGCCCGACCAGTTCTTCATCTTCGCCTTCCTGGTCGCCTTCGCGCTTTGGGCCTTCTACAAATACCTCGACGACTCGATCTTCGGCGCCTGCTGCCTGGCGACCAAGCTCAACGAGGACAAGGTGAAATTCCTTGGTTACAGCAGCTTCAACATCCGGCTGTTCGCCTTTGTCATCGCCAACACGACCACCGCGCTGGCCGGGGCGATGTATGCGGTCTATCTCGGCTTCGTCAGCCCGGAGATCACCAGCCCGGCGCGCGCCGCCGATCCCGTGGTGGTGACGATTCTCGGCGGGGTCGGCACCCTGTATGGACCCATCGTCGGCTCGATCGTCTATACCGGAATGAAGGACGTGCTCAGCAAGGTACTCGGCAATTGGGAGCTGGTGATCGGCTTCGTGCTGGTGTTCATCATGCTCGCCGGCGAAAAGGGCATCTGGGGCACGTTGGAGCCGCTGATCAAAAAGACGTTCCTGCGCGTAACGGGCAACGCGGCCGACCGGGGCGGGAGCAGCCGATGATCGACATGCAGCTGCTGATTTCCGGCATCATCTTCGGCTTGAGCCTGGGAGGCATCTTTTTTCTGATGACGATCGGGCTGTCGCTGTGTTTCGGCCTGATGCGCATCATCAGCCTCGACCAACTGCTGTATTATTCGATCGGCGGCTACATCACCTACTCCGTCAGCCTGGCAGTCGGAAACATTTGGCTCGGCGTACTGGGCGGAGTGATCGTCGGAGGCCTCGCCGCCTTGGCGGTGGAACGGATCGTGTTCCGGCGCATCTACGATCGGGACTTGCCCTTCACCATGATCACGTCGTTTGGCGTGCTGATCGGCGGTGTCGGCGTCATCAAGTATTTCTGGGGGCTGGTGCCGCGTCCGGTGCCGGTGCCGATCGATGCCCAGGTCTTCATCATCGGAACGGAAATCCCGGTCTATCGCCTGGTGATCATCGGCATTGCCGGTCTCGTCTATGTCGGGATCTGGCTGTTCCTCAACCGCACCATCATCGGCAAGGCGATTCGCGCCGGAACCGAGGACGTCGAGCATGTCGAAGGTCTGGGCATCAACGTCTACCGGCTGTTCACCATCACCTTTGTCATCGCCGGCGGATTGTCAGGACTGGCCGGCGGCCTGCATGCGCCGTTGATCATGGTCGATCCGAATATGGGGCTCGAGGTGCTGGCCTTTGTCTTCATGGTCGTCATCATCGGCGGTCTGGGCAGCATCAAGGGCACGCTGGTGTCGAGCTTCCTGGTGGGGCAAGTGGTCTCGATCGGCTCGCTGATCTATGCGCCGCTGGCGCAGATGGCGCCGTTCGCCATCATGCTGCTGATCCTGCTGATCAGGCCGACCGGGCTTTTCGGCAGCCAAATGCTGAAGCGATAAGGATCGCCGGCCGCGGCCGATCAGGCCGGAATTTGCTTAACCTCGGCGGCGCGTTTGGCCTTGATCGCGGTCAGCACCTTTTCCGCGGTAGCGGGAAGCGAGGTCACCCGCACTCCTACCGCGTCATGAATGGCATTCAATATAGCGGCCGCGGTCGGCACCGCCGTCGGTTCGCCGACGCCTTTGGCGCCGAACGGTCCGGTTGGATCGTAGCCCTGCACGATGTCGACCGCGATCTCCGGCATGTCGAGCGAGGTCGGCATGATATAATTGGTCAGGTTGGGATTGATGTGGCGCCCATTGGCGTCGAACAGCATTTCCTCCTGCAGCGCCATGCCGACGCCCATCGAAATGCCGCCCTCGACCTGACCTTCGACCAGCATGGGATTGATGGCCGTGCCGCAGTCATGGGCGGCGGCGATGCGCAGGATTTCGACCTCGCCGGTCTCGTCATCGACGTCGACCTCGGCGATCTGCGTGGCGTAGACGTAGGTCGCGAACGGCTTGCCCTGCCCGGTCTCCGGATCCATGGCGACGGTCGGCGGATTCCACGAGGCGCTGCCGATCGCCGGCTGGCCGAGCACGACCTGCGAGCGATGCGCCACCTCGCCGATCGAGACGTTGCGCTGTGGAAAGCTCTTCACCTGGATTTTGCGGTCTCTCGCTTCGAGTTGGCTGACCTTCACCCCCAGCATGGGCGCCGCTGTTTCGAATAAAATCGCCTTGGCGGCTTCGGCGGCGAGCCAGATGGCATTGCCGGTGACATAAGTCGTGCGGCTGGCAATGGCGCCGGTATCCATCGGGGTCGTGTCGGTGTCGGCGGAGACGACATGCACGTCGTCGGTGGCGATGCCGAGCGCCTCGGCCGCGATCTGGCCGAGCACCGTGAGCGAACCTTGGCCGGTTTCGACCGTGCCGGTGAGCACCGTGGCGGTGCCGTCCTCATTGACCTTCACCGTCGCCGCGCTTGCATTGGCGTCGACGGTGAAACCGATCGGATACCACATGCAGGCGATGCCGCGTCCGCGCCGTTTCATGAACGCGGCTCCCAGCCGAAGCGATCGGCCGCCTTGCGCAGCGATTCCTTGATCACCACGCTGTGCAGCACCTGTCCGGTCGGGCTGGATGAGCCTTCATCGAAGGCATTGAGCAGGCGGATTTCCAGCGGATCGATGCCGAGCGCCTTGGCGATGTCGTCCATTTGCGACTCGTAGGCGAAGCACACCTGTGGCGCGCCGAAGCCGCGCATCGCCCCGGTCATCGTTTTGTTGGTGTAGACGACGAAGGCCTCGGCCACCACATTGTCGATCTTGTAGGGACCGGGCGACAGGATGCAGGCCTTGCCGAGCGTGGTCGCGCTCCACGAGCAATAGGCGCCGCCGTCGAGCACCAGCCTGATCTGGCGCGCCAGGATGCGGCCTTTATTACTGACGCCGGTCTTGTAATCCATGATGATGGGGTGACGCGTCGTGGTCGCGGTGAATTCCTCGCCGCGCGTGAACACGCCCTTCACCGGCCGGCCGGTCTTCTTCGACAAAAGCGCCAGTGCCGGTTCCTGCGAGATTTCGTTCTTGCCGCCGAAATTGCCGCCAACGATGGTGCCAATGATGCGGATGCGGCTCATCGGCAGCTTCAGCGTACGCGCCATGTCGGCCCGCGCGAGCGTAATTCGCCCGATCGTCGCCCAGATGGTGAGCCGGCCATTGGCATCCCAGTCGGCGATGGCGGCGTGCGGTTCCAGCGACACGTGCTCGATCATTTGCGTGCTGAAGCGGGCTTCGAAGATTCGGTCGGACTCGGCAAATCCCTTCTCGATATCGCCTTTGCGGACCACCTTGGTCGCATAGATGTTGCTGTTAGGCGCATGCACCTTGGGGCTATCCTCGCGCATGGCCGCGACCGGATCGAGGACGGCCGGCAGCGGCTCGTATTCGACCACGATCTTCGCCAATGCCTCGTTGGCGATCTGCTCGGTGACGGCCGCCACCGCCGCAACGCCGTCGCCGGCATGGCGGACGATCGGATCGGCGAGCACCGGCTGGTCCTGAAACGTCGGTCCGAAGGAATTGGTGGGAATCTCTTTGCCGGTGAGCACCGCCATCACGCCGGGCATGGCCTCGGCCGCGCTGGTGTCGATGCGCTTGATGCGGGCGGAGGCGATGCCGGCGCGCTTGATGCGGGCATAAAGCATGCCGGGGAAACTGAGATCGTCGATGTATTTGGTCTGCCCGAGGCCGTGCAGGCGGGCGTCCGACCGCGTCGCGCGCTGGCCGACGGCGCGGGTCTGCTGGCGGGCGTCCGGCGTCAGCGGCTCGATCGGATAAGGCTCGCGCGGCAGTACCGGCGGCAGCCGCAGATCGACGTCGGGTGAACGCAGCGTCTCGGCGATCTCCAACTCATCGCGTTCCAGGACTCGGCTGTGTTCGTTCATGGTGCGGTCGCCTCGGTTCGCGCATGGGTGAGCTGGGTGCGGGATTCCTCGCGCAACAGGCGAGCCGCGTCCTGCACCGCCTCGATCATCTTGGTGTAGCCGGTACAGCGGCAGAGATTTCCCGAAAGCGCATCGCGAATCTCTTGCGTCGACGGATTGAGGTTTTCGTCGAGCAAGGCCTTGGCGGACAGCAGCACGCCGGGGCCGCAGAAGCCGCATTGCAGCGCGCCGCTGTTCTCGAACGCCGTCTGAATCGGGTGCAGCCACTCCCTGCTGGCCAGGCCCTCGATGGTGAGAATTTGGCGGCCCTCCGCCTGGCCGGCGAGCATGAGGCATGAATTGACCGCCTGGCCGTCGACGATCACGGTGCAGGCGCCGCAGTCGCCGACATCGCAGCCGAGCTTGGCGCCGGTAAGATTAAAATTGTCGCGCAACAACTGCAGCAGGGTCGTTTCCGGCGGCACCGAAGCGCCGCGGACCTGGCCGTTGACGATCATCGTTACGTCGGTCACGCCACGAGCTCCTTTTCCTTCGCGGTCGCGCGCGCCTGCGCGTTGGCGAGCGCGCGCTTGACCAGGACGGCGACGAGATCGCGCCGGTAATCGGCGCTGGCGCGGAAATCGCTGATCGGCTTTGCCTCCATGGCGGCAATACGGCCGGCTTCGGCCATCACCTCGGCGCTGATCTTGCAGCCGTCGAGAAAGGCTTCCGCCTTGGGCGCGCGCATGACGGTGGGGGCGACCGCGCCGAGCGCGATGCGTGGCGCCACCAAGACGGACTTCTCGCGATCAATCCAAAAGCTCGCCCCGACATTGACCAGCGCCAGCGCCTGTCCCTTGCGCAAACCGAATTTCTCGAACGCGGCCGGCTTGCCGAGATTCTCCTTGGGAATGATGATGTCGACGAGGAGATCGCCGGGTTTGAGGCTGGTCTTGCGCGGCCCGACGAACAATTCGAACAACGGCATCCGCCGCTGGCCTTCAGTACTGGCGACCGTCACCGAGGCATCGAGCGCGATCAGCGCCGGCCCGCTATCCATCGATGGAACGCAAGTCACCAGATTGCCGCCGAGCGTGCCGAGGTTGCGCGTCTGCATCGCGCCGATGGAATGGGCGGCTGCGACCAAGGCCGGGAACATGTCGCGGATAACCGGCGAATTCATAATGTCAGAGTGCGTGACCAACGCTCCGATGTGCAGCCCGTCATCGGCAACGGCGATGGTTTTGAGCTCGTGCAGCCGCGAGACGTCGACGATGACTTCCGGGTTATGAACCGCGTGCTTGAGTTCGACCAGCAGATCGGTTCCGCCCGCCAGAATCTTTGCCCGGGCACCGTGCTCACCGAGCAGCGCAATGGCATGCTCGAGATCTTTAGCCGATACGTATCCGAACGCCTTCATCCGGTTGGTTTCCTCAGTGTCGGCCCCCAGAATAGGCGGCTACACTAGCGTAATCTATATCATATTGACGGATATTTCAGACCGAAGTTAATCAGAATTCACGGCCCATAATGAGGTTGTCGAACGAGTACGCTCCCCCGTCATGCACGAGAAAATACAGCGCCGCGATCGTCCACATCAACGTGTATTCGAAGCCGAGCTGGTTCCAGAAATATTTGCCGACACGCCAACGCTCGATGTTGGACACCAGCCAAGAAAATAACGATCGGCACAGCCTGCGAGGCGCGTGAACAGGCCGAGGGCCAGCAGCGGCCCGCAGATGAGTTGCGTCATCGAGATCGCCGGCGCCCATACTATCCCCGGGCGATAACCCTGCTTCGTCCATGTAATCGGCAAGCATCCTTAGGCTGCGCAGCGGCTGTCCGGTCGTGGGGAAGCAGCCGAAGGTATTGCGCAACCCGTGCGGCACGAGAGCAAGCCCGACCGAGACGCGCAAGAGCGCTTCGGCCAAAGGGCCAAAGGCTTGGTAAAGCCCTTCGAGTTGGGAAAACATGAGAGGGGTCGAAGGGTCAGGCATGAAGACCTTCGTCTTCGGCTATTTCCAGTGCCGTGAAGCGCATTTTATGAAGTTCGACACAACGGAAACTTATAGCCTGATTTCGCCGAGATTGATGCTGGCACCGAGTTTCGCGGTGACTGTCTTCTTGGCCCGTCCGGCAGCCGAAATCTCCACGACGTATTCACTCGAATTCTCGTCCAGCCGGTCAAATTTGAAGTCGCCGTAATTGTCGGTGGCGGCCTGCGTCACCACGGCGCCGCCCTTGAGCAGGCGCACGCTGGCGCCCTCGACGCAATCGACGACGCCATTTGTCTCCATCGAGACCGAGCCGCCGATGAAACATTTCGAGAAACGCCACAGATTCTTGTAGTAGACGCGTGGACGCGTGCCGAGCTCGGCTTTCATGACTTCGAGCCCCTGCTCGCGCGCGAGCTTCGCCATCTCGTCATCTTCTACGCAGATCGAACGCATGGCGAAGGTTGGGCACGACTGCTGGCCGCGCGTCTGCTTCCAACCCTGGTCGATGAGATGCGCGTCGAACGTCCAGGCCTGCGGCAGTTGCAGTTCCTCGTTCCACCAGATGTGGCCATAGGGGCACGCATCGACCAAATCCTTGCGCCCCTTCGCCTTGACCGGGTCGATGAGCACGATGCCGTCGTCGCGTTTTTTCACCGCACCGCCGCCTTTGGCGACGCAGGGCGCGTTGTCGCAGTGGTTGCACATCGTCGGCACATAGGCGATGTCGATCGTCGGCAACTGGCCGCGCTCTTTTTGCAGGATATTGATCCACTTGTGGCCGTGCTTCGGCATCGGCGCCGAATAGCCGGGAAACTCGTTGCCGACGTATTCGTCCATGCTTGCGAGCGTGCACAAGTTGCAATTGGTGCACTCGGCGACGTCGATAATCATGTTCCATTTATTCATCGTATTAACACCACGTCTCGCGCTGACCGATCTTCACTTCGGTATCTGCGGCACGATGAGATGAAAGAGCTTGAGCGACGCGCCGCTCGCCGCCTGGATGGTCGCGGTCTCGGAAGGTCCGAGGTAGATGCCGGCACCCTTTTCGACGTTGTAATCCTTATTGTTGAGCCGGATATTGCCCTTGCCGTCCATCAGGTAGATGAGCTGGTGCTTGTTGATTGCATCCGGCTTGAACGTCTCGGCCGATTTGAGCCAGCGCAACGAGCCATGCACGTTGCGCGCGCCGCAGAGCGCCTGGTTCAGTACCTCGGTGACCTCGCCTTGGCCGGCCGAGGCTTTTTTCGGGAGTTTGTTGGTTTCGATGAATGTGAGCGACATAATCGTTTTCCTATGCTGTCAGAATAAATTCAGGTCTGAATCCAGACTTTGCCGTCCTTGTGGTCCCAGCGCAGGTCGGCGTCCGTGCCTTCGAGGATCGTGGTCTTGAAGCGATTGGGCGCCTGCCACTCGAAATAGAACAACGGCTCGGTCGCGCGCAGACGGTGCTTCTGCTCGGCCGGGATGAAGATCATGTCGCCCGGCCCGACCGGCCGTAGCCCGTCGTCCGATTCCACCGTCGCCTTGCCGTCGATAATGAAATAGAAGTGCTCGCAATTCTTGTGCAGGTGCAAGGGCGACGCCGCACCCTTCTTGTAGTGCATGACGCCCGCCAGCATGTCGTCGGTATTGGCGAGCTCCTGATTGACGAAGAAAATACGCTCGCGCGCCGCTTTGGCGTCGATCAGCGAGGGCAATTCGTCCTCTTTGAATACATAAGCCATTAGATCATCTCCTCCTTGTTATCCGTCATTTCGCCGGCACCAGGTGCGCCGCCTTGAGCTTGCTGCGGACGTCTTTGTCCTTCTCCATCTTGGCGAACGTCTCCGACATATGCTCGGTACCGCCGTCCCAAACTTCGACCTGCACCAGCGCGTTCGAACCGGCCAACGAGTGCGTGGTCTTGGTTTGCGTACGCTCGGGCGTGAGCAGGTTGAGGACACCGCCGCGATCGACCGATTTGCCCGGCTCACCCATCGGATCGTAGACCGCGGAGGACTCGTAACCGTGGCAGACGCCGCGCGGCAGCCGCTGGGTCGGCAGCGCGGCGCAGATTACCGCGCCGCGGTCGTTAAAGACCTTGACGAGATCGTGCTTCTTGATGCCGCGCTCCGCCGCATCCTGCGCGTTCAAGCGGACGATCCAGTAATAGTAGCCGCCGACATTGACCCGGTGATCCTCGATATTGAGCAGGAACGAGTCCTTGCCGTCGCCCTGGGTGTGGTACGAATATTTCGAATGCGGCGTGAGCAATTGCAGCGGGTAGCGCTCGAACAGCGCGCCCGAATGCGGCCCCTCCCATGACGGCACGTATTTGACGATCGGCGGCCGCTCGGGGTCGACGAACCGCTTCAAGCTGTTGCATTCGAATTCGAGCTTGCCGGACTGGGTTTGCAACCCGCGCAAATACTCCTCGCTATAATCGGACGGCAGCGGCTGCGCCTCGGGAACGTCCTTCTTGCGATTTTCCCAGAACCAGCGGAACGACACCGGCGCGCGCAGGTGCTCCTTCTCCGCCGGCACGACATAGTAGCCGCGCTTCATGAACTTCTTCCAGGAGATCACCTTGGGCAGGTCCGACGCATCGAAATGCCGCTTGACCCAGTCGATCTCGTTGCAGCCCTCGTTGAAGTAGTTGGCCACGCCGAGCCGTTTGCAAATTTCGGTAAAAATCCAGTAGTCGGTCTTCGATTCACCGAGCGGCTTGATCGCCGGCGCCTGAAAAATGATGACGCGGTGATTGAGCTGCTGCTGGCCGTGGTGGCCGTAGCCGCCGAGCCCCGCCCATTCGCTGATATCGACGCGCTCGAAATTGGTGCAGGCCGGCAAAATCAGATCGGCGAACTTCGCCTCGCCCTCGAACCAGATCGACTGGTTGACCAC
>PKXB01000168.1 GCA_003133345.1 Hyphomicrobiales bacterium
CGCACGCCGATCAACGCCATCGACGCCGGCTTTACCCAGGCGCTGCGCACGATTCTCGATTCCAACATCACCACCTTCATCGCCGCCGCGGTGCTGTTCTATATCGGCACCGGCCCGGTGCGCGGCTTTGCCGTCACGCTCGGCATCGGCATCATCACCACCGTATTCACCGCCTTCACCGTGACGCGGCTGATCGTCGCCACCTGGGTGCGCTGGCGGCGTCCGCAACGCGTGCCCATTTAGGATCATACAGTGCGCCTGCTCCGCATCGTACCCGACAACACCAAATTCGATTTCATGCGCTTCCGGCGCATCAGCTTTCCCATTTCCGCGCTGATGTCGATTTTGGCGATCTCGCTCTATTTCTTCCACGGGCTGAATTTCGGCATCGACTTCAAGGGCGGCCTGCTGATCGAAGTACAGACCAAGGCAGGCGCAGCCGATCTCGCCACCATGCGCTCCGCGCTCGGCGCGCTTGGCTTAGGCGAAGTGCAGTTGCAGCAATTCGGCGCGCCCGATGACGTGCTGATCCGCATCGCCGAGCAGCCCGGCGGCGATGCCGCCCAGCAGGAGGCGGTGACCAAGGTGCGCGGCGCGCTCGGCAGCGCCGTCGATTACCGCCGCGTCGAGGTGGTCGGCCCGCGCGTGTCGGGCGAATTGCTTTCTTATGGCGTCATTGGCCTGGGCTTAGCGATTTTCTGCATCCTGATTTATCTGTGGTTCCGCTTCGAGTGGCAGTTCGCGCTCGGCGCCATGATCGCCAACGTGCACGACATCGTGCTCACCATCGGCTTCATGTCGATCACGCAGATCGACTTCGACCTCACCAGCATCGCGGCGCTGCTCACCATCCTCGGCTATTCGCTCAACGATACCGTGGTGATCTATGATCGTATTCGAGAGATGCTGCGCCGCTACAAGAAGCTGCCGATGCCGGATTTACTCAATGCCTCGGTCAACCAGACTCTTTCACGATCTGTGATCACCCATGTGACCGTGTCGCTGGCGTTGCTGTCGCTGCTGCTGTTCGGCGGGCAGGCGATCCACAGCTTCACCGCCACCATGATGTTCGGCGTGGTGCTGGTCGGCACCTATACCTCGGTGTTCATTGCGTCGCCGATCCTGATCTATCTCGGGGTCGGTACCGGGCGCGACGCGATGACGGCGCCCGGCAAAAAAGACGACAAGCCTTAAAGCCATGGCCGATGGCGACAATGGTGCGCAAAGTTTGCCCGATGCCCCGCATCTGCCGACCCCTGTGTCGATCGATGCCTATGGCAATGGCGGCTTCCGCTTCGGCGCCATGTCGCACCGCGGATCGCTGCTGTGCCTGCCGGACGGCATCTGGGCCTGGCCGGTCAGAAACGTGAGCGAGCTCACCGAAGCGGCGCTGGCGCCGGTGTTCGAGCGGGCGCCGGCGCTCGATCTGTTTCTGATCGGCGCCGGCCGCGATCCTTACGCGCTGCCCGAACCCTTGCGGGCGCGCTTTCGCGCTCTGTCGATATCGGTCGATTGCCTGGCGACCGGCCCGGCGGCGCAGACCTACAATATCCTGCTGGGGGAAAAGCGCCGCGTCGGCGCGGGACTGATCGCGGTCGAGTGATCGCGCATGATCCCGAAAAGTGGGAACCGGTTTTCGGACAAGATCATGCGCAAAATAAACTGCTAAACTGCGCCGATGAACAATTTCGAGCACTGCGCGGCGCTGTTGCGCGAAGCCGACCGGGACCGCTATCTCGCCACGCTGTTCGCGCCGGCCGCGCAGCGCGACGCGCTGTTTGCGCTTTATGCCTTCAACGTGGAGATCGCGCGGGTGCGCGATCTGGCGCGCGAGCCGCTGCCAGGAGAAATCCGCCTGCAATGGTGGCGCGAGGTCTTGTCGGGCGAGCGCGACGGCGAGTCGGCGGCGCATCCGGTGGCGGCGGCGTTGCACGAGACGCTGGCGCGCTACGGTTTCGTGGCCACGCCGCTGCTCGAATTGATCGATGAGCGCATCTTCGATCTGTACGATGAGCCGATGGCGACGGTCGGCGATTTGGAACTATACGGCATCAGAACTCAATCGCCGGTGTTCGCCATGGCGGCGGGAATTCTAAAGCCCGGCGGGATGCCGCCCGAATTATTCACCTTGGATGCCGGCATGGCGTACACAATTGCGGGAATCCTGCGGAGCTTTGGGCGGCACGCTTCGCGGCGGCAGCTTTATGTGCCGTTGGAAATCCTGGAACGGCATCAGGTCAGCCGCGAGGATATCTTCGCCGCGCAGGGGAGCGAGCGGTTGCTGGCCGCGCTTGCCGAGATGCGCGGGATTGCACGGCGGCATCTCGCGGCGGCTCAGGTAAAGCTGGAATCTGCGCCGCCGGAAATCCTGCCAGCATTTCTGCCGATCGCGCTAGTGGGTCCGCAGCTTCGTCGCATGGAGCGCGCGGGCTATCAGCCGTTCGCGCTCAATCAGATTTCGCCCTGGCGTCGGCAATGGCTGCTATGGCGCGCGGCGCGCGATCCGAGCCGGATTTTCCAGGCTTAATTCTATTCCGCCGCGGCCGCCGGCAACTCGCCGGCCATCCAGCGCTCGAGATCGGCAAGGGCGCGCTCGCTGAGCGCATTCTTACGCGCCAAGTTCTTGGCCGAGCCGCGGCCGAATTTGCGGCCCTCGCGGGCGGCGGGTTCGGCGATAGGCGGAAACAGGCCGAAATTCACGTTCATCGGCTGGAACGAGGACGGCCCGGCATCGATGGTCTCGATATGGCCGCCGGTGATATGGGCGAGCAGCGCGCCATGGGCCGTGGTCGGCGGCGGGGCGCTCGGCGTTTCGCCGTGGCGCTCGCCGGCGGCAAAACGCGCGGCGATCAGGCCGATGGCGGCGGATTCCACGTAACCCTCGCAGCCGGTGATCTGGCCGGCGAAACGCCAGCGCGGATTGGCTTTCAGCCGCAGCGTGCCGTCGAGCAGCTGGGGCGAATTGAGGAAGGTATTGCGGTGCAGGCCGCCGAGGCGCGCGAATTCCGCGTTCTGCAGGCCCGGAATGCTGCGGAAGATGCGCACTTGTTCGCCATGTTTCAATTTGGTCTGGAAGCCGACCATGTTGAACAGCGTCCCCAGTTTGTTGTCCTGGCGCAGTTGCACGACCGCGTAGGCCTTCACGTCCGGCTGGCGCGGATTGGTCAGGCCGAACGGTTTCATCGGGCCATGGCGCAGCGTCTCTCGTCCGCGCTCGGCCATCACCTCGATCGGCAGGCAGCCGTCGAAATAGGGCGTGGAGGCTTCCCAATCGTGGAACACCGTCTTGTCGCCGGCGAGCAGCGCGTCGATGAAGGCGTCATATTGTTCGCGCGTTAGCGGGCAATTGATGTAGTCGGCGCCCGAGCCGCCGGGGCCGGCCTTGTCGTAGCGCGACTGAAACCAGGCTTGTTCGAGATCGATGCTGTCGCGATGCACGATCGGGGCGATGGCGTCGAAGAAGGCGAGCGCGTCCTCGCCGGTCAGCGCGCGGATCGTGGCGGCGAGATCGGGCGAGGTGAGCGGGCCGGTGGCGATGATGACGCTGTCCCAGTCGTCGGGTGGTAATACGACTTCACCGCGCACAAGGGTAATGAGCGGCTGTGCCGCCAGTGCCGCCGACACCGCGGCCGAAAAGCCGTCGCGATCGACCGCCAGCGCGCCGCCGGCCGGCACCTGGTGGCTGTCTGCCGCGCGCATCACCAGCGAGCCGAGCCGGCGCATTTCCGCGTGCAGCAGGCCGACCGCGTTGTGATCCTTGTCGTCGGAGCGGAATGAATTGGAACAGACCAGTTCGGCGTAGCCGTCGGTCTTGTGCGCGGCGGTCGAACGCAGCGGCCGCATCTCGTGCAGCACGACCGGCACGCCGGCTTGCGCGAGTTGCCAGGCTGCCTCCGAGCCGGCGAGGCCGCCGCCAATGACGTGAACAGCTTTAAGGGTCATCCAAGCAAACTAGGCGTCGTGCGGGTTGTCGGCAACGGCCCGCTAAAAACGAAAACGCCCGCAACGGGCGCGGGCGCTTTCGAATGAATGACGCGGCGTTTAGTGCTGGTGCGTGGCGTTCCAGGCTACCCGCTGAATGTCGGAGCGGCTGATGCCGATGTCGGCAAGCTCGCGGTCGCCCAGGCGGGACAGCTCGCTCAGGCTTTGGTTGTAGCGCTTCCAGTCGCGGATCAGGCGGACAAGGTTGGCAAACATAACGGTCCTCTTTCTCTTCAGTCCGGCGCGTCGCCGGTGACTCGATTGAATTGGAAAATAGGCCGGTTCGGGCGTTTGAAAAGCAATAATGTTGCGCCGCAGCAATGCAGAAAATGCATAGCTTAAGCAACTGATTATTAATGACAACCGTCGTTTTCGGCCGATTTTACCCGGGGATTTTGGCGGCTGGCCCGGCGCCAGGTGCAGCGCGGGCGGCGAGGCCGGCCAAAACAGGGCGGATCGTGTAGATTGCCGGCCCGCACCGGGAGAAAATCCATGAAAACGCATCTGCGCCGCGCCGCCGTCATCGCCGGGGCGCTCTGCCTGGCCGGGCTGCCGCCGGCGAGCGCGGCCGAGATCAAGGTGCTGACCGCCGGGGCCTACAAGCCCGTGGTGCTGGCGCTAGTGCCCGCCTTCGAGAAGCAGACGGGGAATAAGGTGACCGTCGACAACGGTACCACCGGCCAATTGAAGAAACGCATCGAAGGCGGCGAAGCCTTCGACCTCTTGGTGATTACCCCGGCCGTGGTCGATGAAATGATTGCGAGCGGCAAGCTTGCCGCCGGCAGCCAGGTGAAACTCGCCAGCGTCGGCGTCGGCGTGGTGGTGAAGGAGGGCGCGCCCAAGCCGGACATCAGCACCGTCGACAAATTCAAGCAGGCGCTGCTGGCGGCCAAATCGGTCGCCTATATCGATCCGGCCAGCGGCGGCTCGAGCGGAATTTATGTCGACAGGCTGCTGGTGAAGCTCGGCATCGCCGAGCAGATCAAGCCGAAGGCCAAGCTCAAGCAGGGCGGCCATGTCGCCGATCTTATCGTCAACGGCGAGGCCGAGCTCGGCATCCACCAGATCAGCGAGATCGTGCCGGTGAAGGGCGCCGCCTTGGTCGGACCGCTGCCGAAGGAAATCCAGAACACCACCACTTACGCGGCGGGCTTGAGCGCGTCGGCAAAAGACAAGGACGCGGTCAAGGAGCTGATCGAGTATTTGTCAGGCCCTGACGCCGTCGCCGTACTCAAATCCAAGGGCATGGAGCCGGCGAAATAAGGATTCGTCTTTGTCATCGGAAACAGAGACGCGCCCGCTCAACCGCCGCGTCGTCATCACCGCGCTGGGCATGGTGCAAATCCTGGCCTGGGGCACCTCGTTCTATATTCCGGCGGTGTTCGCCGAGCCGATCGTCAAAGATACCGGCTGGTCGCTCGGTTGGGTGGTCGGCGGCACCTCGGTCGGCCTGCTGGTGGCCGGGCTGATCTCGCCGCAGGTCGGCCGCGTCATCGACGCGCACGGCGGGCGCCCTGTGTTGCTCGCAAGCTCATTGTTTTACGCCGCCGGCCTCGCCGGCATCGGCCTGGCGCCGGCGCTGCCGGTTTATCTGTTCGCTTGGGTGCTGCTCGGCATCGGCATGGGCACCGGGCTTTATGACGCGGTGTTCGCCGCGCTCGGCCGCATGTATGGCAGCCAAGCGCGCGGGCCAATCACCAATCTCACGCTGTTCGGCGGCTTCGCCAGCACGGTGTGCTGGCCGCTCAGCGCCTTCATGATCGAGCATGCCGGCTGGCGCAACGCCTGCTTCATCTATGCCGCGCTGCATCTGGTCGTCGCGCTGCCGCTGCAAATGGCGGTGATCCGGCGCGCGCCCAAGGCGGCGGTCGCGTCGGCAGCGTCAGCCGACGACACGGCGCAATCCATTGCGCCGGCCCGCATCGCCAACGAAATTTTGATCTTCGCGCTGCTGGCGCTGGTGCTGTCGATCGCCGCCGGCATCGGCTCGATCGTGGTCGTGCATCTGCTGATCTTTCTGCAGGCGAGGGGCGTGGACTTCGCGGTTGCCGTGAGCCTCGGCACGCTGTTTGGTCCGGCGCAGGTCGGCGCCCGCGTGGTGGAGCGGCTGTTCGGCAGCCGCTATCACCCGATCTGGACCATGATCGGCTCCTGCGCGCTGATGGCGGTCGGTCTGCTGCTGCTGGCCGGCCGATTTCCGATCCTGCTGCTGGTCATCGTGCTTTACGGCGCCGGCTACGGCATTTCCTGGATCGGGCGCGGCACGCTGCCGCTGGCGCTGTTCGGACCTATTCGGTTTCCGCGCCTGATGGGCAAGTTGGCGTTTCCCAGCCTGATCGTGCAGGCGCTGGCGCCGTCGGCCGGCGCGCTGCTGATCGAAGCCAGTGGAGCGGATGCGACCATCGGCGTATTGACGGCGCTGGCGCTGATCAATGTGCTGCTGATCGGCCTGTTGTGGGCGGTGTGCCGCCGCGGCTATCCACGGGCGCGTGACGATGCTGACCTTGCAGACGCTGTACTTCGAGGACCTCTCACTCGGCATGACCGAGCGGTTCGCTAAAACCGTGGCGTCATCCGACGTGGTCGGCTTCGCCGAGGTCACCGGCGACCGCAATCCAATTCATTTGTCGGAGCATTTCGCCGCCAAGACGCCGTTCGGCACCCGCATCGCGCACGGCCTCTATACCGCGAGCCTGATCTCGGCGGTGCTCGGCACGCGGCTGCCGGGACCGGGCGCGGTCTACATCTCGCAGACGTTGAATTTCCGTGCGCCGGTGCGGATCGGCGACACCGTCGAGGTCAGCGTCGCGGTCGTGGAGTTGCTGCCGAAAAAATTCCGCGCGCGGCTGGCCTGCACTTGCACGGTCGATGGCGAGACCGTGCTCGACGGCGAGGCCTGGGTGAAGGTGCCGTCGCGCGCCGCCGGCGGCCGCCCGTTGCCGCGGGTGTGAGGCGCCGGCGAAAAAGCCTGGGAAAACCGCGGCAACAGGCACGCGTTAGCGCCTGGCAGGCATGGAAATTGCAAATAGATTGGCAGCCATAAAAAGGGGGCCGTCATGCCATTTCCGCAATCCGTCAAAGCTGCCGTATTGCCGCGTTTCGAGCGCTGGACCATCGATTGGATCGATGTGTGGGCGTTTTCGCTGGGTGCGATTGCCTTAAGTTTAGCCGCGCTGATCTATTTCGCCGACCGCGATCCGGTCGCGGTGTCATTCGTGCTCGTTGCCTTTGCCGCAATCATAGGCGTTGTGCTGCGTGAATCCGTGCGGAAGCGCGAGCAAGACTAGAAAAACAGCGATCAGCTTCCCGGCGGCGGTGCAAAGAAGCAGCGCGGCGTGCCGTCCGGCCGCTTGCAGCGCCAATAGGCGCCGTCGGGCGAGGGCAGCGACTGGCTGTAGGGCACGACCTCGTTGACATTTTCCTGGCGTGTCGGTCCATCCGCCTCGTTGCCGGTCACAGCCACGCCGTAGGTGACCGGACCGCGCAGCGAATAGCCGCCGATGCCTGCTTTGACGGCGTCGCGCGAGACCACGCCGCAGTCTTCGGCGCCGCAGCACCATTCGCCGGCGGGATTCTTATAGGTCCCGCGGCTGATCCAGACGTCGTGAGCGAGTGCGGCAAAGCTGAACGCGGACAGAACGAGCACGAGCAGTGAGCGTACCAAGTTTCGCGACATCGGTGGCCTCCTCGAATTGGCCCGGCGCGGCGTAACTCAAGGTTTTTTCTCTGCTCCTCCTTCTCCCTAATTGACTGTCGGCTATTTGTTCGGCTCGGCAGTCTCATTGCGCCCGACCTTGTGATCGGTCGTGACGAATCAACGCGAATGAAAAATGTTAGTACGATCTCACATAAACTACGGGTAAAATTATGCAGTGCGGTATAAATGTCATGCGATTGCTGCGGGTCGGAATCTAAGTTCCATCAATGATGAACACATCCTGGCAGCTTTGGCGCGATCGGCGCGGGCAGCTATCGCCGTTGCGCGTCGGCACGTTGGCCTTACTGTTTTTTCCCCTCGCCAAGGGGCTGATCGATGCGCAGTCGATCGTGCACGGCGCCCGCCCAATCAACGACATGATCCACCGCGCCGGCTTCTGGGCGCTGGTCTTCCTCGGCGTGACCCTGGCGGTGACGCCGCTGCGGCGCATCGCGCGCTATGGCAATCTGATCGATGTGCGCCGCATGCTCGGCGTCGGGGCATTTTGCTACATCGCGATGCATCTCACGCTGTTCACCGCCAGCCAGATGTTCGACCTCGCCAAGGTGGCGCACGAGATCAGTCATCGCTGGTATCTCATTATTGGCGGCACGGCGTGGCTCGGCCTGGCGACGCTCGCCGCGACTTCGACCGACGGCATGGTGCGCTGGCTTGGCGCATTGCGCTGGCGGCGGCTGCACAGAATCGTCTATGGCATCGCGCTGTTGGCGCTGGTTCATTATTTCCAGCAGACCAAGGCCGACGTCACGGTACCCATTTTTGCCGCCAGCCTGTTCCTGTGGCTGATCGCCTACCGGCTGGTCGCCTGGTGGCAAGACAGCAGCGAATTGTCCACGCTGACGCTGCTGGGGCTGAGCATCGCGGTGTCGGTTGTCACATTGATCGGCGAGGCGGTCGGCATCGGCATCGCCTACCACGTTTCGCCGATGCGCGTGCTCGACGTGGTGTTCGATGTTTCCGCCGGCATCAGGCCGGGCTGGCAGGTGCTAGCCGCGGGCCTTATCGTGGTCGCGATTGATTTCGTGCGCGGGTGCTGGGCCAAGCGTTCGCCACGCCCGCGCGCCGCCAGCGCGGCCTAAAGCTCGCCGCGGCTATTTCACGTCGGCTTTCTTCTGCACCGGGCCGGTCAAAGCTTCGAAGCGCTTGCGCAGATAGGCCACCAGATCAGTATTACTGATGAACGCCGGATAATCGTTGGCAAGCTTGAGCGAGAACAAAGGCGGCAGTCCGGCCGGCGGCGGCACATCCTTGCGCGGCGACCAGGTGTCGAGCTTGCTCTGCTGCTCTTTTTCCAGGAACCAGCTCAGGAACAACCGCGCCGCGTTCGGATGCGGCGAGTCCCTGAAGGTGGCGGCAGTCTGCGCCCACACCGGCGTCTTATCGATCTTCGAGAACGAAATCTCGACCGGCTTGCCGGCGCGCTGCTCGCGCAACGAAAAATTCGGATAGGAGTCGATCGATACCATGTTCTCGCCGGACGCGAGGCTGCGCGACACGCCGGGGTGGCCCTGGACGAATTGCGCGCCATTGGCCATGTACTTGGTCATCCAATCCCAGCCGTAGCGCTGCAAGACCGTGTAGAACGCAAAAAGCGTGATGTCGTCGTCGTGCGGATAGCAGGAAATCATCTTGCCCTTGAATTCGGCTTTTAGAAAATCCTTCGCGGATAACGGCGCATCGCCGGGCTTCACCATATCCTTGTTGTGCGCGTAGGACACCGCGCTGACGAACACGCCGACGTAATAGCCGTCGCGGTCCTTGAACGTCTTGTCGATGGCCTTCCAGCCGGCCGGCTCGAATCTGGCGAGCACGGCTTCTTTTTTCCACCGGGTATAATCCTGCGCCGTCTGCAGAATGGCGAGATCGGCGTCCAGCTTCTTGCTCTTGATCTGCTGATTGATCTTCTCGTTGAGCACGTTGCTGAAGTCGGCGTGGATGGTCACCTTGATGCCGGGATATTTCTGCTCGAAGGCGCGCGCCGGCCCTTCGTAGAGCGAGGCCGGCCCGCCGCCGTAGATGATGAGCTCTTTCTCGAGCTTCGCCTTTTCGTAAAGCGCGTCCATGCTTTGCGCATGCGCGAGGTTTGCCGCGGCGCAAACGGCGGCGCCGAGTGAAATAGCCGCAAGGTTGCGAAGATGCCGGTTCATGTCGCCTCCCGATGAGCTGCTTATTTTATAGATTAAGGGGAATCATGGGATTGCGCCATGTCAATGTGGAACGGGCCGGCGAGGATATGGTTATGTCCGAAACCCTATGGGGGCGCCCATGACGAAAATCGCGATCGTAGTCGGAAATCCGATGCGCGACAGCTATAGCGAGGCGCTCGGCCAGGCCTATCTGCGCGGCGCCGAAAGCGGCGGGCACGAGGCCAAGCTGTTCCTGCTCGCGTGCATGAATTTCGACGCCATCCTGCGCGAGGGCTATCGCCGCGAACAGCCGCTCGAGCCCGACCTGGTGGCCGCGCGCCAGGCTTTGAAGGCCAGCGATCACCTGGTGTTCGTGTTTCCGCTCTGGTGCGGCGACATGCCGGCGATCATGAAGGGCTTCATCGAGCGCGTGCTGCAACCCGACCTGCTGACGATCCAGGGCAGCCACAACAGGGCGAGCTGGAGCATCCTCAAAGGCAAATCGGCGCGCATCATCATGACGATGGGTATGCCGGGCTGGTTCTATCGCTGGTACTTCGGCGCGCACGCGCTCAAATTGTTTAAGCGCAACATCCTGCATTTCACCGGCGTGTCGCCGGTGCGCTCCACCGTCTACGGCATGGTCGTGGGGGTCGGCGACGACAAGCGCAAGCAATGGCTGCGCGAGGTCGAGGCGCTCGGGCATCAGGCCCGGTGAATCTGTTGCCGGTCAAATTTTGCGTTAGGTGATGTGCGCAATCTTTGCTTCTAGAGTCTTTTTAGATTGATCTGACTCGCGAGAGGGGATTCCCTGGAAGGCTTTT
>PKXB01000054.1 GCA_003133345.1 Hyphomicrobiales bacterium
TGCTGCGCGCCAAGAAGGCGGTCGGGCGCATCCACGACGAGAATCCGGACGTGCAGGCCGGCATCAACATCGTGCTCAAGGCGCTTGAGGCGCCGATCCGCCAGATCGCCGAGAATGCCGGCGTGGAGGGCTCGATCGTGGTCGGCAAGATCATGGAGCACAAGTCGGAGACCTACGGCTTCGATGCCCAGGAAGAGAAATACGTCGACATGGTCGAGGCCGGCATCGTCGATCCGGCCAAGGTCGTGCGCACCGCGCTGCAAGATGCCGGCTCGGTCGCCGGCCTGCTAGTGACCACCGAGGCGATGGTCGCCGAACTGCCGAAGGAGCCGGCCCCGGCCATGCCGGGCGGCGGCGGCGGTATGGGCGGTGGCGGAATGGGCTTTTAAGTCCGGCCGGCTTACAAACGATTGCGAAGGGCGCGGTCTCGGCCGCGCCCTTTTTCGTTGCGGTGCGCGCGTCAGCGGGAATTTTAGCCGCAAAGCGTGTGTTATCCTCGATGAAACTTCGGCCGGAGAGTTCCATGGATCAGCGCATCATCGATCTTTACGACCGCTTCACGCACGGCGGGATGAATCGCCGCATCTTTCTCGACCGGCTGGCGCAGATCGCCGGGTCGAGTGCGGCGGCGCTGGCGCTGCTGCCGCTATTGCAGAACGATTACGCGCGCGCCGCGATGGTTCCGCCCGACGATGCGCGGTTGGCCATCGACAGCATGTCCTATGACGCCGCCGGCACGCCGATCAGCGGCACTCTGGCGCGGCTCAAGTCCAAGGGCAAACGCCCGGCGGTGATCGTCATCCACGAAAATCGCGGGCTCAATCCGCACATCCAGGACGTCGCGCGGCGCATCGCGCTCGAAGGCTTCCTCAGCTTCGCGGTAGACATGCTCTCGCCGCTCGGCGGCACGCCGGCGGACGAGGACAAGGCACGCGACATGATCGGCACGCTTAATGCGGACGAGACCGCGCGCCGCATCGCCGCGGCGGTGCCGTTCCTGGAGCGTCACGCCGAATCGACCGGCAAGGTCGGCGCCGTCGGCTTCTGCTGGGGCGGCGGCATGGTCAACCGCGTCGCCGTGCTGGCGCCCGATCTGAAAGCCGGCATTGCCTATTACGGCGCGCAGCCGCCGGCCGAGCAGGTGAAATCGATCCATGCGCCGTTGCTGCTGCACTATGCCGGGCTCGACCAGCGCATCAATGCCGGCATCCCAGCCTACGAGGCCGCGCTCAAGGCCGCCGGCAAGCACTTCGCGGTTCACGTCTATCCGAACGTCAATCACGCCTTCAACAACGACACCAGCAACCGCTATGACAAGGCGGCCGCGGATCTGGCCTGGAATCGCACCATCGCGTTCTTCAAGGGGAACCTGGGCGCGCCGCCCGCGTAACCGGCGCGATCAAGCTCTGGCGGCTATTGCGGCAAGCCAATTCGCCGTGCGCAATAGCCGCGCGTCGTCGCCGAAGGCCCCGACAAGTTGCACGCCGATCGGCATGCCGCCCTCACCTTTTAGCAACGGCAGCGACACCGCCGGCAACCCAGCCAGTGTCCACAATGTGTTGAAGGCCGGATTGCCGGTGGCGGCGCCTTTCGGCGCCACGCCCGGCGCCGACGGCGTCAGGATCGCGTCATAGTCTTTCAAAATGTCCGCTAGCCCGGCGCGGTAACGCAACGCGCCGTCGCGCGCCGCAAGATAACGCAGCGCGCTGTTCCGGCTGCCTTCGGCAACGAGATCGCGCAATTGTTTGCTGGACGCATCGCCGCCGCGCTCGACCAGCGCGCCGAAATTGTGCGCCATGTCGGTGTACATGATAACGCGCTGGTCAGCCCAGGCGGCGGCGAATGGCTCCGGCAAATCGATCAGCCGCACGGCGCCGCCAAGACTGATGGCAAAGCTTTCGAACGCCGCGCGAGCTTCGGCATCGGCCTTGTCCCAAACCGGCGTGCGCACGAAAGCGAGCCGCGGCGGCGATGGCGGCTTCTGCGCTACCGTCGCGCGGAAGGCAGGCGACGCCGATGGCCGGCTATCGGGGTCCTCGGCGTCATAGCCGGCGAGCACGTCGAGAATGAGCGCGCAATCGGCGAGCGAGCGAGCGAACACACCGACATGGTCGAGCGCCATGGACAGGATCAGCGCGCCGTGGCGGGAGATCGTCCCATGCGTCGGCTTGACGCCATAGACGCCGCAAAACGACGCGGGCCGGATCACCGAGCCGTTGGTCTGGCTGCCGATCGCCAGCGGCACCATGCCGGCGGCCACCGCCGCCGCCGAGCCGGAGGACGAGCCGCCGGGCGTGCGTTCGGGATCGTGCGGATTGCGTGTCGCGCCGGGGTGGAAATAGGCGAACTCGGTGGTCACCGACTTACCGATGATCACCGCGCCGGCCGCGCGCAGCCGCGCCACCGCGGTGCAGTCGCGCACCGGCCGGCGGCCCTTGAGCAGCGGCGAGCCGCACTCGGTCGGGTAATCGGCAGTGTCGAAAATGTCCTTGATCGCGACCGCTACGCCGTGCAGCGGGTCGATCGGCTGCCCGTTGCGGCGGCGTTCGTCGAGAGCGCGCGCCTGCGCGATCGCGTAATCGGGATCGAGATGAATGAAAGCATGCACCTCGCCTTCGACCGCAGCGATACGCTCGAGGCAGGCGCGGGTATAGTCCTCGGCGGAGATCGTGCCGAGGGCCATTTCGGCGGCCGCCTCAGTCGCCGACAGCGCTGCCAAGCTTGCGTCAGCCAATTTCGTGTGTCCTTGCTCGGATATTAGGCAGGCGAGCCGTGCGGCTCCCAATCCTCAGCGCTGGCGCCGGCGAGCGCGCGAACCCGTTCTTCGTCCTTGGCGAATTCGGCGGCGGGGCCGGAATAAACCACCTTGCCGTCGTCGAGCACATAAGCGCGGTCGGCGATCTCGACGGCAGCGCGGACGTTCTGCTCCACCAGCAGCACCGAAATGCCTTGCGCGCGCGCCGAGGTGACGACCTTGAACACTTCCTGCACGATCAGCGGCGCGAGGCCCTGGCTCGGCTCGTCGAGCAGCAGCAGCTTGGGATTGAGCAGCAGCGCGCGCGCGATCGCCAGCATTTCCTGTTCGCCGCCCGAAAGTTGCCGGCCCTTGTTCGCCTTGCGCTGAGCGAGACGCGGAAAAAGTTCGTAGATGCGTGCGATGGTCCACGGCCCTGGCCGTTCGAGCGGCACCTTGAGATTTTCCTCGACCGTCAGGTTGGCGAATATGCGCCGGCCCTCCGGCACATAGCCGACGCCGAGCGCGGCAATGCGATAAGGCTGCCAGTCGGTGGTGGCATGGCCGAAAATGCGCACCGCGCCTTCGCGCGCGTGGGTCAAGCCGACAAGGCTGCGCAGCGTCGTGGTCTTGCCTGCGCCATTGCGTCCTAACAGCGTGACGATTTCGCCTTCGCGCACCTCCAAGCCGACGCCGTGCAGGATGTGGCTCTTGCCGTAAAAGGTATGGAGGCCTTCCGCCTCGAGGGCCAAGCCTGTTTTGGCATTGCCGCTCATGCCGCCGCCTTCCCTAGATAGGCTGCCTGCACTGCTTCGTTGGCGGCGATCTCCTGCGGTGTGCCCTCGGCCAGCATCTTGCCTTCCGCCAGCACCATGATGCGGTCGGCAAGATGAAAGACGACGCGCATGTCGTGCTCGATTAGCACGATGGTCAGTTTCTGGTCGCGATGCAGCTTCCGGATCAACTGGGTGATGTCATAAGTTTCCTGATCGCCCATGCCGGCGGTCGGCTCATCGAGCAGCAAGAGCCGCGGCTTGAGCGCCAGCGCCATCATGATCTCGGTGGCGCGCTGGTCGCCATGAGCGAGCTCGCCGACCAGCCGGTCGGCTTTTTCGGTCAAGCCGCTCATTTTCAGCAGATCGATGACTCGCGCCCTGACCTCGCCATCGTCTTCACGCGATTGCCATAAGCGCAAGCGGAAGCCGCTGGCGGACTCCACAGCAATCCGCATATTTTCGCGTACCGTCAGCTCCGGAAACACTTCCGTTATCTGGAAAGTGCGGGCGATACCGCGCCACACCCGACGGGCGGGCAACAGCGAGGTGATATCCTCGCCGTCGAAGACGATATGGCCCGAGCTCGGTGTCAGGAAGCCGCTTATCATGTTAAAAAACGTGGTTTTTCCGGCGCCGTTGGGACCGATCACGGCGCGCAATTCGCCCGGCTCGACCGTCATCGATATGTCGTCGACGGCGATCAGGTTGCCGAAATGCTTGGAGACGTTATCGACCCGCAGCAGGCTCATGACACGAGCTTTCGCCGAACGACGCCGAGAAGACCGCGCGGAAAGAACAGCACCACAATCACAAACAGCAATCCGACAAACGACATCCAATTGACGGTGATGCTCGACAGATAATCTTGCAGAATCACGAAAACAGCGGCGCCCAGTAGCGGCCCCCAAAAACTTCGCATGCCGCCCATCACCGCCATCATGACGAAGTCGCCGGATTGACTGAAATGAAGCCCCTTCGGATCGGCAAAATTGTTGAGCAGCGCATAAAGCGCTCCGGCAAATCCCATGAAGAAGCAAGACAGCGTGAACGCGATCCAGATGTGGCGCTCCACCGGAATTCCGAGGAAGCGGGCCCGGCGCTCGTTTTCACGGATCGCCAGCATGGTGCGGCCGAAGGGCGAGCGCAAAATAAAACCCATGACCGCCACGACAAGGGCAAAGCAGAATAGGACAAAGTAATAGAAATTATTGGTATTCGACAGGATATCGATCGAGAACAGTCCGAAGTCGAGCGGCTGGCGGGAAAAGCCGCGCAGGCCATCATCGCCCCCGGTCAGCGAGCTCCACTGGAATGCGATGTAGTAGAACACTTGTCCGAAGGCGATGGTCACCATGGCGAAATAGACGCCGCGCCGTCGCACGATGAGCGTTCCGAGCAGCGCGCCGGCGAGTCCGCCCAGGAGCATGCCCATTAACAGTGAAATCGATGTACTTGGCGCCAGGAACTTCAGTGACAGGCCCGCGCCATAGGCGCCAAGACCGAAATAGGCAGCATGGCCGAACGACAGCACCCCAGTGAATCCCAAAAGGAAGTTCACCGACATGGCCGCAAGTCCGAGCACAAGAACGCGCGTTCCCAACGCGGTGTAGCCGCCCAGCGGCGGCATCCAATAGGGAACCAGCAGCAACACCGCCCAGATGCAAGCGAGCGCGATCAGTTTGCGCGCATTGACCTGATTGCTCATGTCATCATGCCTTCTTCACCCAGCAATCCGCGCGGCCGGATGAGCAGTACCACTGCCATGAGCACGTACATGATGGCTTCGCTGGCGGCCGGCAAAAACACGGCGGTGATGCCGGACGCCACACCGATCAGCAAGCCGCCCAGCAGCGTGCCGGTGAGGCTGCCGATGCCGCCGACGATGATGGCGATGAAGCTCGGCATCAGGAGCCCCGCCCCCATGGTTGGCTCGAGACCGAGCTGACCGGCCGCGAGCACGCCGCTAAGCCCCGCGAGATAGATTCCTGCCGCGAAATTGAGCGAGCGCAGCAGGCCCACGTTGACGCCCAGCGCCGATACTGTTTCGAGGTCGAGCGTGCCCGCGCGAATGCGGATGCCGAGGCGCGTGTAGCGCAACAGCACGAACAGCAGCGTTACCGCCACCGCCACCGTTGCGACCATGAACAGGCGGTAGCCTGTGATGAAGAAGAATTCATTGCTCAACGGCTGCGCGAGAAATGCCGGAACGGTCACCGGCTTGCCCTGCGCACCCCAGATGAAACGCGTGCCGTCCTCGAAGATGAAGGCAAGGCCGAAGGTGAGCAGAAGGCTATAGAGCGGATCGCGTCCGTACAGCGGCCTGATCAAAACCCGCTCTACGAGGAGACCGATGGCCGCCGTGAGCGGCGGCGCGATCAACAACGCGCCCCAGAAGCCCACATAAGGCGTGATCGTGTAGGCGATGTAGCCGCCGACCACGAGAAAGCCGCCGTGCGCGAAATTGATCACGTTGCTCAGGTTGAGAATGAGCGACAGGCCAAGCGCCATGAGCACATAAAATGCGCCGATGATCAGCCCGTTCGTGACGTTGAACAGCAAGAGTTGCAACATGGACCAACCCTCGGGCAGGTAAACCGAAGTTAGGATGCCGCACCCGGGAAGCACAGGCTTCCCGGGTGCGCTGGGAGGACGGCCTTTAAGTTAGGCGGGCCACTGCAGGGTGCAGCCGGTTTCGCTTTCGGCCGGAGAAACCTTATCGCCCGCGACCACCTGATCGACGCGGAACAGATCCTCCGGATCTCCAGCAGGCTTCTGCAGCGCTTCACCGACGAAGGACGAGGTCATCAGCTGGTGGTCGCCCGCCCGATAATAGACCTTGTTGGGCTGCAGCTTGACCTCGGCCGGCAGCTCGAAATTGCCCAGCGCCTTCGCGAGCTTGACCGCGTCGAGCGACTTTTCCTGGTTGGCGACGAGCGCGTAGGTCTGCACCGAGGTGAAGCCGAACCAGGTGCGCGCGGTCGGCACCTTGCCGTTGCTGCGCTTGCGGATGTCGGCGACGAACTGTTCGACGCCCGCCACGCCGGGCTGCTTCCAGTACCACTCGAACATCCAGATGCCGACGCGGGCCTCGGGCGGCATCGATTCGAGCGACTCGAGCTCTTGCTGCAATCCGGCGACATGGATTTGCTTATCGATGCCGAACTGGGCGATCTGCTTCAGGCAATTGACCATGTCGGAGCCCTGCGGCAACACCAGCAGCACGTCCGGGTTGGCGGCGCGCGCCTTGATCAGATAAGCGGAATAGTCGGTGGTGCCCAGCGGGGTGAGCTCGTTGCCGGTCATCGTGCCACCGAGCCGCTTCAAGTTAGCTAATCCCGCCTGCTGCAAGGTGTGACCGAAGGCATAATCCGGCGTGATGAAATGCCACTTCTTGCCGTATTTGTTGAACAGAATATCTGAAACCGAGTTGGCCTCCATGCGCGTCGTGTTGCAGACGCGAAAGAGGTTCCACTTGCAGTCTTTGCCGGTAATCCCGTCGGTGTGGCCGCCGGAGACGATGTGCAGAATCTTCTTTTCGGCCGTGACTTGCGCCATGGCTTGGGCGACGCCGGAATTAACATCGCCGATGATGAAGCTCACCTGATCGCGTTCGATCAGCTTGCGCGTTTTTTGCACGCCGGTGCCGACATCGTTTGCGGAGTCTTCGACCAGCAATTCCAACGGACGCCCGAGAACACCGCCTTTGGCATTGATCTGCTCAACGGCGAACTTGGCGCCGATGACTTCATTCTGCGCCACCGCGGCATAGGCGCCGGTCAGAGGGTCCACCATACCGATTTTGATGGCGTCCGCGGCGCGCGCCGTGATGACGAAGGGCGATGCGATTTGCGCCACGCCGGCCGCAACCGCAGTCTTTATGACCGTACGGCGGTCAAGCTTCATCGAATGGATTTCATTTTTCATCTTATTCCTCCCTTGAATTTTTTGAGCTGTGCCGCAAGCTTTTGTTCGTTTGTCTGCCTTGGTGGCCACACTAATGTGTGATGATGAAAAGACGCAAGACTGCCGTGATTCATCCGGAGAAAATATTGGTTCAAACCATGCTGTTACGCGTTGCCGATGATTGCACCGATGGTCGCCTTTCGTCTATATAACCTGTGTAACATCAATCACATGAATGACGAATTGCGTACGACTTCCGGCCCCTGCCCACCGCAAAGGTGGGATACGACGCCGCAGCATCGCCATGACTGAATGCACCGTAGCCGACCATTTAGCCAGCCGTATCAGGAGACTATCCGTGAGAGGCATTTTCTCGACGCTCGCCACCGTCTGGCGAATTGCCAGCCCCTATTTCCGTTCGCAGGGTCGCTGGCCGGGCCGCCTGCTGCTGGCGGCGGTGATCGCCATCGAACTGTCGATCGTTGCCATCACGGTGCTGCTCAATGCGTGGAACGCCAATTTCTACAATGCGCTGCAGGATCGAAACTGGGATGCCTTCGTCTACCAACTTGGCTATTTCTGCGTGCTGGCCACGATCTACGTCGTGCTCGCGGTCTACCAGCTCTATCTCAACCAGTGGCTGCAGATCCGCTGGCGGCGCTGGCTGACCGCGAGCTACCTCGATCATTGGATGGAGGGCGCCAATCACTACCGTATGCAGCTCTTGGGCGACGCCGCCGACAATCCGGACCAGCGCATCTCCGAGGACATCGCGCAGTTCATCCAATTGACGCTGACCATCGGCCTGCAACTGCTCAACTCCTGCGTCACGCTATTCTCGTTCATGATCATCCTGTGGTCGCTGTCGGCAGCGGCGCCGCTGCACGTGTTCGGGATCAGCTTCGATATTCCGGGTTACCTGTTATGGGCAGCATTGATTTACGCCTGCATCGGCACCGCACTCACGCACCTGATCGGCCGCCCGTTGATCGCGCTTAACTTCCAGCAGCAGCGCTACGAAGCCGATTTCCGATTCAATCTGGTGCGGGTGCGCGAGAACTCCGAGCAGATCGCCCTGCTCGACGGCGAGCGCGCGGAACGCCACCGCCTGCTGTTGCGATTCGGCAATGTGGTCGCCAACTGGCTCGCGATCATGTCGCGGCAGAAAAAGCTCACCTTCTTCACCGCCAGCTATGCGCAGGCATCCGTCGTTTTCCCGTTCATCATGGTAAGTCCGGCCTATTTCGCCAGCGCCATCCAGCTCGGCGGGCTGATGCAGACGGCGAACGCGTTCGGCCGCGTGCAGGAAGCTTTGTCGGTGTTTGTGACCCTCTACCGCAATCTCGCGGAATGGAGCGCGGTGATCGAGCGGCTGTCCGGTTTCGATCGGTCGGTGGCGACCGCCCGCGCGGTCGCGGTGACGCCGCCGGTGATCGGCGTCGCGGTTGGCGAAGCGGCCGCCATTTCGTTCAAAGATCTGGCGGTGCGGCTGCCGAACGGCGTGCCGCTGGTCAATGCCAGCGACATCTCGATCGGACTGGGCGAGCGGGTGCTGGTGAGCGGCCCGTCCGGCGCCGGCAAGTCCACGCTGTTCCGCGCGCTGGCCGGTGTCTGGCCGTTCGGCGCCGGCACGATCACGGTGCCGAAAAATGCCCGGCTGATGATCCTGCCGCAGCGGCCTTACTTTCCGATCGCACCGTTGGCCGCCGCGGTCGCCTATCCGGCGGAGCCCGGGACCTTCGATGCCGCCCGCGTCGCCGAACTGGTCGCCGCGGTCGGCTTGCCGGCGCTGGCCTCCCGAATCGAGGAGGAGGCGCATTGGAACCGCATGCTGTCGCTCGGCGAGCAGCAGCGGCTCGGCATCGCGCGCGCGCTCCTGCACGCGCCGGACTATCTGTTCCTGGACGAGGCCACCGCNNACCATCGTGTCGATCGGTCACCGCTCCACGCTCGCCGCGTTCCACCGCCGCCGGCTGGCGTTCAGCCGCGAAGGCGACCGCTATTGGGTGCGCGAGGGCAGCCTGGCGCCGGCAACCGCCGGCGCATAATCCCGAAAGGCTATGTCAAAAAAAGAGCGGCGGCTCGTTGAGAGCCGCCGCCCAATAAGGGACAGGCTATTTCAGCTTACTTCAGGCTGCCCAGCGTCAGGTCGGCCGACAGCTTGGCGATGAAGGTCGAGCCGCACCAGTTGGAGCCGATGCCACCTGGGTTGATGGCAGTGATGTTGCCAGTCTGGCTGGCCTGGAAGTCGCCGGTGAAGGCGTTGCAATCACCCTTGCTCAGGTCGGTGCCCGAGTAGCGCAGATCCAGGGTGAACACCTTCCAGGTCAGACCGAGACCGACGTTCCAGGTGTCGTAGTCGGCATAGTCGATGCCGGGGCCGTTGGCGGCGCCGGTCAGTCCGTAGAACGAGTTGGTCGTGCCGAGATACTGACGGCCGAACTCACCCGACACATACCAGCCGAACGGACCGATCGCCATCTTGTCAGACGCGGTAAACTTCGCCGTGGCCGACACATAGGTGCCCGGCGCGCCCGAGTTCAGGTATGAGTTGGCGTAGAACAGGTTGCCGCCGATGGCGAGCTGATCGTTCACGTTCCAGGTCGGCTTGAAGTAGACTTCCCAGAAGCTCATGTTGGCAACCATGGTGTTTAGAGAGGGCAGCGGTCTATTATCCACGCTGCAGAACACCGTCGTGTTGATGCACTGGCCGCCGGGGTAATAGTAGTACCAGAAACCGCCATCGAGCACGACCGGACCGATCGTCCAGCGCGCGCCGCCGTAGAGATCGATTTCAGCCGCGGCGTGATTCAGTTCGCTGATGCTCTCGCCCGAGACGCCGACATAGAGTTGGATATCCTTCGTGATGTTGTAGCGCGGCTCGAAATAAGCCGCGACCGAAGGCTTGTGGTTCGACTGCGTGATGCCACGGAAAACGTAGTCGCTCATCAGCGCACTACCGAAGGCGATATCCCATGGACTCGGCGCCGCGGCCGGAGCCGGAGCGGCCTTCACCGGCATATCAGCTGCGAATGCGGGCGCTGCAGAGAGCGCAAGCGCCGCCACTACCGACAAAACAACCTTTTTCATTGACCCTGCCCCTTTTCGGTTCGATCGACTTTCAGCCGATACAATTCGCCCATCGCTCTTGCGCACCAGAACCCGGCTGCAATCGACCGGTCCGCAAATCGACGTGCATTACCCGCAGATTTACATCTTTGTCCCCGTCACACGGCAAGCCAAAAACGATGGCAATTGCTGCCTTTTTAGGCGATTCAGTCTTCTTTTGACAGAAAGCAGCGGACTGTTGCGGCAAAGTCACAATTTTCGGGCTCGGAACGCTATTTTGTACCCCGATCCGGGCCGACGGCGGTCGATGGGGCTGCCCTGCCGCTGGTCCTGTGAATAACTCCGGGCTGGCATGCTAAGTCTCAGCAATGCAATAAGAAACTGGCGCCCGCCGGTTCTCCGGCGGGCGCCAAAGGTGAAAACAAGCGTGGCGACGCGCCGCCGATCGATCAGGCCGCCGCCTTCTTGCGGTTGGCCTCGAGTCGCGCATCGACCAGCGCCACCTGGGCGTCGATCGCCGGGTGGCTGAGGCCCTTTTGCCGGGCGATCAGCTGCACCAGCTTGTCGGCGCGCTCAATATTTTGCGCGCCGTTTTGCAACGCACGCGCGGCCGAGGCCGGACGCGTGAGGCTCTGTGCGGCGGCGGCATATTTTTCGAACGGCACCAGATCGTCCGGCGAAGCGCCGAGCTTCACGACCAGATCGTTGACGAAATTGTAGACCGACCTCGCCTCTTCGATGTTGGAATGCACCGCCTCTTGCGCGGTGCGCATGCCATCCGCAGTGATGCAGCGATAATTGCCGGCCAGCAGCATCGCCCATTTGGCGAGCGGCACGAAGATCGAGTCGTGCACGCGCAGCTTCACGGGGAGTTCGATTTTTGTGCCGTCACCCGGATCGAAGCGTACCGCGTCAATCTCCTGCGCAAGCTGGCGCAGGATGACGTTGCCCTTCTCGTTGTCGAACTTCGCCACCTTGAAGTTGGTCGGCAGCGTGACCATCAGCACGTTGACCTTCTCGTCCGGTGGGCGGATCGCCTGCGGGTCGGGGCTGCACAGCGTCAGGCAGGCGGGATCGAAGTTGTCCCACACGGTCGGATCGGTATAGGCCGGCTTCAGCGCATCGTAATTGAGACCGGGGATGCGCTTCACGTAAGGCAGCGGCGGCATGTTCATAATCGACATGCAGGGCACACGTGATTTTGCCACCGCATCCAACAGCTCGCGCACGCCGGGCGAGCGGTACTGCGGCTCCTGCATGGCGAGGCCGATCAGGTCGAAGTCCTTCGGGTTGACGCCGGCGGTGCCGCTGGCGGTGACCTTGCCGGGCAGCTTTTGCGAGTCGAGCACGACTGGGTCCTTACGGCCGCGCACCGGCAAGCGAACTTTGAAGCCTTCGGCGTTGATCAGTTCGGCCTCGGCCGGCAGACACACGTGATGAATCTTGTGCCCGCCGAAAAGCATTTTGGCGGCCAGCAGTGAGCCGTAGGCCGCGCCCATCATCAGGATTTTGTAAGTCTTCGGCTTGCCCGGCGCCGATTTCTTGGCAACGGATTTCGTCGCCTTGCGCTTGGTCGTGCGCTTCGCCGGCTTGGTCTTCCTGACCGCCTTCTTGACCGGGCGCTTGCCCTTCTTGGTTTTCGTTTTGCGCGCGGTAACGGCGCGTTTTGTCTGCTTCACTTTGGTTTTCCGCTTTTTAGATTTTGCCATGATATTCCTCCCATCGTTTCGTGTCGCGTCACTGTGACACTTTAAGCCAAATGCTCCGGAGCCGCGCCGGTTCCGATCTCCTCGAGACCTTCCGGCACCGGGCCGCCGGTCGCCCAGTCGAGCAGTTCGACCGTATGCACGACCGGGATGGCGGTGCCGGCGGCGATCTGCGTGATGCAGCCGATATTGCCGGCCGCGATCACATCCGGCCGGAGCCGTTCGATATTGCCGATCTTGCGGTCGCGCAACCGCTCCGCCAGCGCCGGCTGGAGAATGTTGTAGGTCCCGGCCGAGCCGCAGCACAAATGCCCTTCCGGCACATCTTTGACCACGAAGCCGAACTTGCAAAGCAATTCTTTCGGCGCCTGCGTGACCTTTTGTCCGTGCTGCAATGAGCAGGCCGCATGATAGGCGACCGTGAGCGGCCGCGGCGCCGCGCCAGCCGGCAAATCGAGCGTCGCCAGATATTCGGTGATATCCTTTGTCAGACCGGAAATCCGTGCCGCCTTCGCGGCATAGTCGCGGTCGCCGCGCAGCATGAAGCCGTAGTCTTTTACCGTGGTTCCACAGCCGGATACCGTGATCAGGATGGCGTCGAGCCCTGCGCCATCGATTTCGCGCATCCAGGCGTCGATATTGTTGCGCGCCTGCGCCAGTGCCTGGTCTTCGCGGCCCATGTGATGGGCGAGCGAGCCGCAGCAGGCCTCGCCGGCGGCGACCACCACCTCGATGCCATGGCGGTTGAGCAGGCGGATGGCGGCCGCGTTGGTCGCGGGCGCCAGCACCGGATTGATGCAGCCGGACAGCAGCGCCACCCGGCCGCGGCGGGCGCCCTGCGCCGCAGAGACCTTGCCGGTGCGTTCGCCCGGCGGGGCGAGCTTGCGGCGCGGCGTGAGGCGCAGCATGGCGGCCATCCGCTTCATGCCGAGCGCTTGCAGCACCGGCGCGAACGGCTTGGCGATCAGTCCCGCCACCACCGCTAGGCGGAACAGTGCCGGATCGGGCAGCACGCGCGCGAGCAGGCCGCGCATGGCGCGATCGAGCAACGGGCGCTTGTAGGTTTTCTCGATGTGCTCGCGGGCGTGATCGACCAGATGCATGTAATGCACGCCGGACGGGCAGGTGGTCATGCAGGCCAGGCACGACAGACAACGGTCGATATGCTTGACCACGTCGGCGGTCGCCGGCCGGTCGTGCTCGAGCATTTCCTTAATCAGATAGATGCGCCCGCGCGGTGAATCGAGCTCGTCACCGAGCAGCACATAGGTCGGGCACGTGGCGGTGCAGAAACCGCAATGCACGCAGGCGCGCAGAATCTTTTCCGCTTCCGCGGTCTGCGGGTCGGCGAGTTGCGCGAGGGAGAATGCGGTTTGCATGGTGGGTCTATGCCGAGAGCCGGGCGTGGCGGACCAGCGTCGCGTGGTCCATCCGATAGAGCGCATCGCAGATTTCCGCCGGCAAATGGCCGGGGCCCTGGCAGCGTTGCGCCGCCACGGCGCCGGC
>PKXB01000108.1:0-9350 GCA_003133345.1 Hyphomicrobiales bacterium
GGCGGCATTCAACGGGACGGTGACATAGGATTCCGCGGGGCCGCTCAGCCAGTTCGCGACCTGCATGAGCGCGCGCGTCGTGTAGCCGCCGCTGAAGTTGAAACCCAGCAATTCACGCACCACGGCCACATAG
Organism: Hyphomicrobiales bacterium; assembly: GCA_003133345.1. Lineage (GTDB taxonomy): Bacteria > Pseudomonadota > Alphaproteobacteria > Rhizobiales > Xanthobacteraceae > Pseudolabrys. The sequence goes on from PKXB01000108.1 coordinate 134, forward strand.
GCGGACGGCGGCATCACCAGCAGATCGGACGCCCCGGCATTAGTGCTGAACAGCACGAAAACATGGCCATAGACCCAGTTGTGCAGCGCCATGGAGAATACCGGCAGGAAGCCGATGCACAGCCCGGCAAGCCGCGGCCACTGCCGGCGATAGAGCGCGACCAGTCCGGCGCCCCCGAGCATGACCGCTACCGCGGGCGCAATGATCGGTTTCATGCATATGCCAAGCGCCAGCAGCAGCGCGCCGAAAAATGCCGGGGTGAATCTTCCCTGCGGTCCCAGCGCCTTTGCGCCAACAATTGGAAGCAGACCTGCAATGAACAGAATATAGGCCGCCGGATCGGCAAAGCCGCGCGCCGCCCATTTGACGTAATGCGCGAAGCTGGTGCCGAACAGCATGCCGAGCGGGATCGCGACAAAGAGCAAAATCAACGTGAGCGACCAAATCTCTGGCAAAAATCTCCGGAACAAGCCGTAGGCCAGAAACGGCANNCGCAGGCCAGGGCCCCCGTAGTAAAAGACCTTTTCGCCGCCTTCGAGCGCGCTCCAGATATCCCCGGCCAGAAGTTTTTGCAAAATGATGCGGCCGACACCGTCGTAGAACAGCCCATCGTCGCCGCCGTCGTAGGGCCGCACCCCTCCGAGGAAGCTGGCGTCGTCGATCAAAATCACGATGCACGCCAAGACGATCAGAATGGCCGGCAGCAGAAGACGCCGTGGTCTGAACCGAACAAGCACCACTACAATGGCGAGTACTGCTATTCCTGCCAGCGCACCAGCGGCGATGTTCTGAATGCGCACGGACCACGGCGGCGTGAGACGCATGGCCAGCGTGTCCGGCTTGATCGCGATGCCGAAAATGCGCCGGCCGGCGTCGGCGGGCTCGATCGTGCGGCAGCCGTCGCCGGGCCAGCGCGCAAAGTGCTCGCCTGCGCTCTCCCACATCACCTCGCCGCGCCAGCACAATTCGCCGCCGACAAACGCCGCCGGCAGGCGAACCATTTCGTACCAAGGCATGGCGAGGTGCCAGCGGCGCCAGCCCATCCAGAAGCGGCGGTCACGCTGCGCGCGCTGCACGTCGGTGTCGGCGGTCCAGTTGTAACGAACCTCGTTGACGAAGCCGAGGCGCAGCCACACCGGATCGGAGAAATCGAGCGCGGTCACCGAACGCGATAGCGGCGTCTTGTGAAAAATCCCATCGGCGGAAAAGGCGAAGGCGGAATCGGGAAAGCCGCCGTCCTGCCAGCAGCCGACGCTGCCGGGCCGGCAGCGCACGGCCGGTGGATACAGGGCGTCGAATTCATTCGCCATGAGGCGGTAAACCTCGACCGGTAGCCCGCGCTCAAGCGCCGGGCTCGGCAGAAAAACATTGTGGCCTTCCTCGATCCGTGACGGCGCCAGCAGAAATTGCCCAGCGACGGCAACGGCGACGATGGCGACCGCGGCGGCCCAGGCGCCGGCGCTCGCCCTTACCGCGCCGCTGAAAATGACGACCGTTGCCACCAGCAGCAGCGCGTAGCTACCGACATCATTGACCGGCAGGCCGACCGCGGCGAGCGCCAGCAGCAGCGCGGCCAGCTTGCGCCACCCGCCGCAGACGGACGATGCAGCCTCGCTTGCCGATGGCATGGTGCGCTCCCGCCTAACGCCAGTATGCCCTTGCGTAGCATGCCGATTTGGCTCAAATCCACGACGCATGCGCCAACCGCTCTATTATTTCGGGGCTTTTAGACTGTGATCCGTCTGGGCATCGTCGGCACAAACTACGGACGCACCGTGCAGTTGCCAGCGTTCCGCGCCGACCCGCGCTGCCAGGTGGTGGCGCTCGCCGGCAGCGACCAGGCGCGCACGGCCGAGCTTGCCCGCGCCGCCGGCGTGGCCAAAGGTTACGGAGATTGGCGCGCGCTGGTCGAGGACGCGGACGTGCAAGCCGTCGCCATCGCCACGCTGCCGAGCCTGCAGGCGCAGATCGCGATCCGCGCGCTCGAGTTCGGCAAGCCGGTGTTCATCGAAAAACCGATGGCCGGCGATCTAGCGGCTGCGCGCGCCATGCTGCAGCAGGCCACAGTGAGCCGCCTGCCGACCATGATCGATTTCAATTTCCATCAAACCATGAACTGGCAGCGCGCCAAGAAAATGCTCGACGCCGGCGCCGTCGGCACGCTCCGTCATGTCACCGTGCATTGGCATGTCGAGAGCCGCGCCATCCAGATGCGCATGCGCAATTGGAAAATCATGGGCGACGACGGCGGCGGCGTGCTCGGCAATTTCATCAGTCATTGTTTTCATTATCTCGAATGGTTCTGCGGGCCGATCGCCGGATTGTCGGCGCGCATTTCGGGCCTGCCCGACGATCCCGAGCTTGAGACCACGGTGGCGATGGCGCTTCGCTTTCAGGCCGGCCCCTTGTGCAGCCTGAGCATGAGCTGCGCGTCCTTTCTCGGCGCCGGCCACCGCATCGAATTTTTCGGCGAGGACGGCACGCTGGTGCTGCATAATCCCGGCGTCGATTACATGCGCGGCTTCGAATTGTTTCACGCCAAGCGGCCGGCGGCGGCGCTCGAGCGCATCGCCGTCATCGACCCGGTCGACGCGCAATATCCCGAAGGCCGCATCGCACCGGTGTCGCGGCTAGCCAAGAAATTTTTCGACGCCATCGAAAGCGGAGGTACGCCGACGCCGGGATTTGCCGAAGGCTATCGCGTGCAACGGCTGATGGACGCCGCGCGGCGCTCGCACAATCAAGGCAAATGGATCGATTTCTCCGCTGAGGACGCCAGCCATGAGAGCGCTCCGTGAGCAACGCGCGCATCCTCGTCACCGGCGGCAGTGGCTTCATCGGCTCCAGTTTGGTGAAGGCCTTGCTGCGCGCCGGTTGCCGCGTGCGGGTGCTCGACGACAATTCGCGCGGCAGTTCGCGCCGCCTCGCTGACGTCGCCAAGGACATCGAATTCATCGCCGGCGATATTCGCGATGCGGCGGCTGTGGACGCAGCCGCCCAGGGCACGGACGAGGTGCATCACCTCGCCTTCGTCAACGGCACGGAATTTTTCTACAGCGCGCCCGATCTGGTGCTCGACGTCGGCGTGCGCGGCATGATTAATGTCATCGATGCTTGCCGAAAGCACGGCATCGGCAGGCTGGTGCTGGCGTCCTCGTCCGAGGTCTATCAGACGCCGCCGCACATTCCGACCGATGAATCCGCGCCGCTGGTGGTGCCCGATGTGCTGAACCCACGCTATTCCTACGGCGCCGGCAAATTGATCAGCGAAGTGATGGCGATCAATTTCGGCCGCAAGTATTTCGAACGCGTGCTGATCTTCCGCCCGCACAATGTCTACGGGCCCGACATGGGCTGGGAACACGTGATCCCGCAATTTGCGCTGCGCCTGCAGACAGCGGGCAAGCGCCAGCCCTCCGGCAAGTTGCGCTTCGAAATCCAGGGCACCGGCCAGGAGACGCGCGGCTTCTGCTTCATCGACGACCTGGTGGCCGGCATCATGGTGGTGCGAGAGAAGGGCGAGCATCTCGGCATTTATCACGTCGGTACCATGGAGGAAGTCGCCATTGCCGATCTGGCGCGGCGGATCGCGGCGCATGCCGGCCGCGAGATCGATCTGGTCGGCGGCCCCGCGCTGGCCGGCGGCACCGCCCGGCGCTGTCCCGACATTTCGAAACTCGCCAGCCTGGGCTATAAGCCGCGCGTGCCGCTTGCGCAGGGCCTAAAGCCGACCCTCGACTGGTACTGGCGCAATGTCGATCTTGCGCCCAAAACCTGACGCCGCAGCCTCCAGGGAGACCCAGATCTTGCGCCCCACGAAAGTCGCGCGCGCCGCCGGCACCGGCGCTAGCGTTCCGGTCGAATGCTGTCAGGCCTGCGGCCATGCGCCGCTCGATGACGTACTGTCGCTCGGCTACATGCCGCCGGTCAACCAGATGGTGCCGATCGGCCAACAGCCGCGCCAGCAGCCGTGGTTCCCGACCAATCTCCTGCATTGTCGCAATTGCGACCTGGTGCAACTGGGCTTGGCGGTCGATCCGGTCATCATCTTCCCGCCGGAATATCCCTACACCAGCGGCACCACCAAATTGCTGCGCGACAATTTCGCCGACCTGCACCGCGAATCCGCCGCCATGCTCGGCCTGACCGACAAGGACTTAGTGGTCGATATCGGCTCCAACGACGGCACGCTGCTGTCGAATTTCCAAAACGGCGGTCATCGCGTGCTCGGCATTGAGCCGACCGACGTCGGCGATATCGCCAATGCGCGCGGCATTCCGACCCTCAAGCGTTATTTCGGCGTCGCGGTGGCGCGCGAGGTCAAGCGCGAGCATGGGCCGGCGCGCGTCGTCACCGCTGCCAATTGCTTCGCGCATATCGAGGATGTGCACGCGATCGTTGACGGCATCGTCGAGATGCTGGCGCCGGACGGCGTGTTCATTTCCGAATCGCATTATCTGATCGGCCTGCTCGACACGCTGCAGTACGACACGATCTATCACGAGCACCTGCGTTACTATTCGGTGGCGAGCCTCAAGCACCTTTTGGAGATGCACGATCTCGAAGTATTCCATGCGCGCCCGATCCCCAGCCATGGCGGCTCGATCCGCGTCTATGCGGCGCGGCGCGGCAGCCAAACGGTGCAGGGCAGCGTGCGGCGCATGCTGGCCGCGGAGCCGCGCGGCGAAGCCTTGAGCAAGCGTTTGGCCGCCTTTCGGCGCGACGTGGTGCTGTCGAAGCTGCGATTAATTTCACTATTGCGCGAGTTGAAGGAAAAGGGCGCGCGTATCGCCGGCATCAGCGCGCCGTCGCGCGCGAGCACGCTGGTCAACTATGTCGGGCTCGATGAAGGCATCATCGATTACGTGGTCGAAATCCCCTGCTCGCTGAAGATCGGCAAATTCATGCCCGGCACGCAGATTCCGGTGGTGGACGAGGCCAAGCTCTTCAGTGACCAGCCCGATTGCGCGGTGATTTTCTCCTGGCACATCGCCGACGAATTGGCGCCCAAGCTCAAGGCCAAGGGCTTCCGCGGCAAACTGATTTCGCCGCTGCCCGTGCCGCGGTTCCTGTAGATGCGCCAGTCCCCGAAAGATTGCCCTATCCCGAACGCCCCCCGACAATTTATAATTGCCGCATGACCATTCGTCCCGACATCGCCGAACTCGGAGCGCCCACCACAATTGAGAACGCCGACGTTACCGTCGTCGGCGGCGCCGGCCATGTCGGCATTCCGCTGGTGCTCGCACTCGCCGAAGCGGGCCTGCGGGTCAATGTCAACGACCTCAATCAGACGAGCCTCAACACGCTTGAAAGCGGTCGCTTGCCTTTCATCGAATCCGGCGCGGAAGAAGTGCTCGCCAAGGCGCTGGCCGGCAAGCGTTTGGTGTTCACCAATTCATCCAACCGCATCTCAACGAGCGGACCGGTGATCATCACCATCGGGACGCCAATCGACGAATTCCTCAATCCGGTCCGCCGCGTCGTGCAGGATTGCATCGATGCCATGCTGCCTCGGCTGGCCGACGGCCAACTCCTGGTTCTGCGCTCGACGGTGTTTCCCGGCACCACCGATTGGCTGGCGTCCTATCTGAAAGCGCAGGGCCGCAATCTGAAGGTAGCGTTCTGCCCCGAGCGCGTGGTGCAGGGCTTTGGGCTCAAGGAGTTGCGCGAAATGCCGCAGATCGTCAGCGGCACCACGCCGCAAGCCGAGCGCGACGCGGCCGCGCTATTCGAGCGGATCACGCCGGAAGTCGTGCTGGTCAGGCCGATCGAGGCCGAGTTCGCCAAGCTGTTTAGCAACGCCTATCGCTACATCGAGTTCGCCGCGACCAATGAGTTCTATCTGGTCGCCAAGTCGGCCGGCGTCGATTATCAGCGCGTGCTCAAGGCGATGAAGCACAATTATCCGCGCCTGAAGAGCATGCCGCGGCCGGGCTTCGCCGCCGGACCTTGTCTGGTCAAGGACACGATGCAGCTTTCCGCCTTTGCCCGTAACCAGTTCGGCCTCGGCCACGCCGCGTTGCTGATCAACGAGGGCCTGGTGCTGCATGTGGTTGAGGACCTCAAGCGCCATTACGATCTCGCCACCATGGCGGTCGGCCTGCTCGGCATGGCGTTCAAGGCCGAGAGCGACGACACCCGCGCCTCGCTCAGCTACAAGTTCAAGAAGGTGCTGAACGGACAGGCGCGCGCCATCATGACCACCGATCCCTTCGTCACCACCGACCCCGACCTCATGCCGCTCGATGCGGTGATCGCGCAGAGCGATCTCATGATTTTGTGTGCGCCGCACGCCGTCTATCGCAACGCAGATTTCAAGGGCAAGCCGGTATTCGACGTCTGGGGCCATCTCGAAGGCGCAAACGTCATCCGATGACCACGGCCGCCCCGCCGCGCCTCGACATCGTTATCCCGGTGTACAATGAAGGCGCCAATATTTTGCAAACGCTGCAATCGATCGCGCGCGAGGTGGCAACGCCCAAGCGCGTGCTGATCTGTTACGACCGCGAGGATGACGACACGCTGCCGGCGATCCGGGGCAATCGCGCCACGCTCGGCGATCTGGTGATCGACTTTGTACGCAATCGCGGCCGCGGTGCCCAAGGCGCCGTGCTGTCGGGCTTCGCCGCGGGCCGCGCACCCTACGCCGTCATGGTACCGGCCGACGACGACTATAATGCCGGAATCATCGATGCCATGCTGGCGCGCGCTGAGACCGGATGCGACATCGTCTGCGCCAGCCGCTTCATGGCGGGCGGCAGCATGGTCGGCTGCCCGTGGCTGAAAGCGCTGCTCGTACGTACCGGCAATTTCACGCTCTATCACCTGGCACGGCTGCCGACGCGCGACGCCAGCAATGGCTTTCGCCTGTTCTCGCGGCGTACGATGGACGAGATCGCCGTCGAATCGGACCGCGGCTTCTGCTACAGCATCGAGCTCCTGGTGAAATGTCACCGGCTCGGCTGGCAGATCGGCGAGGTGCCGGCGAATTGGTTCGAGCGCACGAGCGGCTCGAGCCGGTTCCAAGTGCTGCGCTGGCTGCCGGCTTACCTGCGCTGGTATGCTTATGCGTTCGCCACGACCTATCTCAGAAGGCCGGCGCGGACGGTGCGATTAAAATCACAATCCACGCGACACGGATGAAAACCATGGCCGGCGATTGGCCGAAGATCAAAGCCCGACGCACCACGACAATTTCCCCGTGGGTGGCGATCATTGAACGCGAGGTCGAATTCGCGCCGGGATCCGCGCCCGAGTTATATCACGCGGTCGGCCAGCAGGATTACATCGCCATCGTCGCGCGTACGCCGGACGGAAAAATTCCGATCGTGCGGCAATATCGGCCGGCGCTCGAGCAATTTACTTGGGAATTGCCGGCCGGGCTCGTCGATGCGGGCGAGGCCGTAGCGGATTGCTGCCGGCGCGAGCTCCTTGAGGAGACCGGTTTTCCCGCCCGAACCGTGCATCCGCTCGGCAGCTACGCGCCGTGCACCGCGCGGCTTTCAAATCGGGTGCATTCATTTTTCGTCGAGACCGGGCCGCGCGCCGAAAAATATCCGCTGGAGGCGGGCATCGAGGTCAAACTGGTGACGCCCAAGGAACTGGCCAGCCTGATCCTGTCCGGCGAATTCATCCTGCAGCTTCACATCGGCGCGATTCTGCTGGCCGGCCTGCGCGATCATATCGACCTCGGGGCCTTCAGGTTGCCAGGCTAGAAATAGCCATCGTCGGGGGGTCTTTGATTTCGATCAATGTGACTTACTCGCAATTGGACGATTCTGCTCTCGACAAACCACCTGGAAGCCTTCTAAAAAACGGGTCGGTTGGGGGCGGGAAAGAACAGGACACATGGATTACAGCGTATTTTTTGCGTCCGCCCTGGCTCAATTGCGGGACGAACGGCGTTATCGCGTGTTTGCCGACTTAGAGCGCATCGCCGGCCGCTTTCCGCACGCCCTCTGGCATTCCCCGAGCGGCCCACGCGAGGTGGTAATCTGGTGTTCCAACGACTATCTCGGCATGGCCCAGCACCCCAAGGTGATCGGCGCCATGGTCGANNAGCGCGAGCTCGCCGACCTGCACGGCAAGCAGGCCGCGCTGGTGTTCACCTCCGGCTACGTCTCCAACCAGACCGGCATCCCGACCATCGCCAAGCTGTTGCCGAACTGCCTGCTGCTGTCCGACGCGCTCAACCACAATTCCATGATCGAGGGCGTGCGCCAGTCCGGCTGCGAGAAGCTGATCTGGCGCCATAACGATCTCGGCCATCTGGAAGAGCTGCTGAAGGCCGCCGATCCCAAGCGGCCGAAGCTGATCATGTTCGAGAGCCTCTATTCCATGGACGGCGACGTGGCGCCGGTGCATGGGATTTGCGATCTCGCGAAGCGCTACGGCGCCATGACCTATACCGATGAAGTGCACGCGGTCGGCATGTATGGTCCGCGCGGCGGCGGCATTTGCGAGCGCGAAAATGCCATGAGCCGCGTCGATGTGATCGAGGGCACGCTGGCCAAGGCGTTCGGCTGCCTCGGCGGCTATATCGCGGGCAGCGAAGTGCTGATCGACGCGGTGCGCTCCTATGCGCCCGGCTTCATCTTCACCACCGCGCTGCCGCCGGCGATCTGCGCCGCCGCCACCGCCGCCATCCGCCACCTGAAGACCTCGCAATGGGAACGCGANNTGGTCGGCGATGCGGAGAAGTGCAAGGCGGCGGGCGACCTGCTGCTGGCCGAGCACGGCATCTACATCCAGCCGATCAACTATCCGACCGTGCCGCGCGGCGAGGAACGCCTGCGCATCACGCCGTCGCCCTATCACGACGACGCGCTGATCGACGGCCTGGCGGAAGCGCTGGTCGACGTGTGGGACCGGCTCGAACTGCCGACCCGCAAGCAGGCAATGGCGGCGGAATAATTAAATCAATGTCATTCCGGGGCCGGCCGAAGGCCGGAACCCGGAATCCAGACGCAGGCACCGAGCCTGTTTCTGGATTCCGGGTTCGCTCGCTTTGCTTGCGCCCCGAAATGACAAGGAATCAATCCTCGAACGGCGGCCGCTTCGGCGGCGGCTTAGCTGCGTCCACCGCCTTGCGCGCGGGCGCGGAGCGGCGCGCCAGCAGCGGCATGGCCAGCGATACGAAGAAGATGCGCACCAGGTGATGCGCGCCGACATAGACCGGGTCGAGATTGAGCGCGAGCGCGAGCAGCATCATGGC
>PKXB01000108.1:9394-15474 GCA_003133345.1 Hyphomicrobiales bacterium
ACCGCGCCAAACGCGATCATCACCGTGTTGGCCACCCACCACGGCATCACCACATGAATGTATCCGCTGCCGTGCAGCGCCGCCGAAGTGAGCATGGCGCCGAACAGCAGGCCGCCGGGAAACCTGATGCGATGGGCGATGAGCGAGACGATGGTCGAGCCGGCGACCAGAATCGCGAGTTCATCGAGCTGCGCGGGATTGAACGGTCCGCCGATGCCGCGGCTGGCATGGCCGACGAGGCCGAGCAGCGATAAGCCCGCCGGCAAGCCGACCGCGATGATCACCACGCGCACGGTCTGCACGATGGCGATCGCGCGCATGTCGGCGTCGAGTTCGGCGGCGAGCCCCATCACCTGCGACAGTCCGCCGGGCGCCGCGGCAAGGTAGGCGGTAATCTTGTCCCAGCCGTGCACCACGCGCAGATACGAGGCACCGCTGACGCTGATGCAGACCATGGCCACGATCAGCACGGCGATGCTCAGCGGATAGGTCGCCATGCCGTTCAGCGTCGCCGGCGTGACCACGGCGCCGAGCGAAATGCCGATCAGCACCAGGAGAATGCGCATCGGCAGCATCGGGATCAGCATCGGCCGCCCGGCCAGCGAGGCGGCGGCGACCGCCAGGATCGAGCCCGAGAGATAGCCGGCGGGAACTCCGAGCAGCCCCAGCGTGAGCCCGCCAGCGGCCGCAAACGCCAGCGTTTCCGCGACGTGGCGGACGATCGCAGTGCGGTTGCTGGATGACGGCGCGGACAAGAATGGCGGCTTTCGCGGAGCCTGAAACCCGTTGAGCGCGATCAATGCCGTGCGCGGGCGTCTGCGTCAAACGGCGCCCGGTAACGAATTGGCACTCGCCGCTGCAACCCGGCGATGGACCTGACGGCCATTCTGTGGTGACCTAGAAAGGGTAAAATCCTTCACCTGCGGGGGTTTAGCCCCGATCTGGAGCGCGTATGCTGCAAGCCTGGGTCGTCATCGCGGTGGCGCTTTCGTATATCGGCCTGCTGTTCCTGGTGGCGAGCTACGGGGACCAGACCCGCGGGCTTGGCCGCGAGGGCCGCAGCCGGCTGCTGATCTATCCGCTGTCGCTGGCGATCTATTGCACGTCGTGGACGTTCTTCGGTTCGGTCGGCTCGGCCTCGCGCACCGGCTACGAATTCCTCACCATCTATATCGGCCCGGTGCTGATGATCGGGCTGTTCTCGCCGCTGCTGGTGCGGATCGTGCGCTTGGCGAAAACCCAGAACATCACCTCGATCGCCGACTTCATCGCCGCGCGCTACGGCAAGGGCCANNGCGGTGGCCGCCACCGTCGCGCTGATCGCGATCATCGGCACCATTCCCTACATCGCGCTGCAGCTCAAAGCGGTGTCGTCCTCGCTCGAAACCATCCTCGCGCACATCACGCTGGCAGGTGACGCCGGCACGCCGCTGNNTCGGCGACATCGCGCTGTTCGTGGCGCTGTCGATGGCGACCTTCGCGGTGCTGTTCGGCACCCGCCACATCGACGCCACCGAACATCAAGATGGCTTGATGCTGGCGATCGCGACCGAATCGATCGTCAAGCTGTTCGCCTTCCTGGCGGTCGGCATCTTCGTGACGTTCTGGATGTTCGGCGGTCCCAGCGCGCTGTTTGAGGCGGCACGGCAGCATCCGGTCACGGCAAGCCTGTTCGCGCACGAGGCGCCGTTCGACACGCTGGTCGTCACCACACTCTTGTCGTTCGTAGCGATCATCCTGCTGCCGCGGCAATTCCATGTGGCGGTGGTCGAGAACAACAATGAAGGCGAGATCAAGCGCGCTGCCTGGCTGTTTCCGCTCTATTTGGTGCTGATCAATCTGTTCGTGGTGCCGATCGCGCTCGCCGGCCTGCTCACCTTCAAGCCCGGCACGGTCGACAGCGACATGTTTGTGCTGGCGCTGCCGCTGCAGGCCGGCTCCAACATCCTCACCATCGCCGCCTTCGTCGGCGGGCTGTCGGCCGCCACCGCCATGGTGATCGTGGAATCGGTGGCGCTCTCGATCATGGTGTCGAACGACCTGGTCATGCCGCTGGTGCTGCAGCGGCGCGGGGCGCTGCTCAGCGGCCGCGAGAATGTCGGCTCGCTGCTGCTCAAGGTGCGGCGGCTGTCGATCTTCGCGATTCTGCTGCTCGCCTACATGTATTACCGCTTGGCCGGCGATGCTCAGCTTTTCGCCATCGGCATTCTCGCCTTCGCCGCGATTGCGCAGNNATCGCCGGTATGAGTGCCGGCATATTGGTGTGGGCCTATACGCTGCTGCTGCCAACCTTCGCCGACATCGGCGTCGTCGGTCAGCACATCCTCACCGATGGGCCGTGGGGATTGACCATGCTGCGGCCGCAACATTTGTTCGGGCTGGAACTGTCGCCGCTGGTGCATGGCGTGCTCTGGAGCCTGGCGCTCAATATCCTGTGTTACGTCGGCTTCTCCCTGCGCCGCGAGCCTTCGGCGATCGAGCGGCTGCAGGCCAATACCTTCGTGCCGTCGGACCTCACGCCGATCGCGCCGAGCTTCCGGCTCTGGCGCTCATCGGTGACCGTGGACGAGCTCACCACCACGATCGCGCGCTATCTTGGCGAGGAGCGCACCCGCTCCGCGTTCGAGAGCTTCGCGGCGACCCATCGCATCAGCCTGGAAGCCAAGGACGAGGCCGATTTCCGGCTGGTGCGCTATGCCGAACACATCCTCGCCTCGGCGATCGGCGGCGCCTCCTCGCGGCTGGTGCTCTCGCTGCTGTTGCGCAAGCGCACGGTCTCGACCAAGGCGGCCTTGAAGCTGCTCGACGACGCCAACGCCGCGATCCAGTACAACCGCGAAATCCTGCAAACCGCGCTCGACCACGTGCGCCAGGGCATCGCGGTGTTCGACAAGGACCTGCAGCTGATCTGCTGGAACCGCCAGTTCGGCGAAATCCTCGATCTGCCGCCGAGCCTGATCCGGGTCGGCAGCGAGCTCGCCGACATTCTGCGCTTCAACAACCGGCGCGGCCATATCAGCCCCGAGCGCATCGAGGACTTCGTGCAGGCGCAGGTCGAGCGCTACGTCTCCGGCAATGAGCCGTTCCTCGAACGCTTCGCGGAAGACGTGGTGATCGAGGTGCGCGCCAACCCCATGCCGGACGGCGGCATCGTCACCACTTTCACCGACATCACCGCCAGCGTCGAGGCGGCGGAAGCGCTCGAGCGCTCCAACGAAACGCTGGAGCGGCGCGTGCGCGAGCGCACCGAGGAGCTCACGCTGCTCAACGCCGCGCTCGCCCGCGCCAAGGGCGAAGCCGACGCCGCCAATATCTCCAAGACCAAATTCCTGGCGGCGGCGAGCCACGACATCCTGCAGCCGCTCAACGCGGCGCGGCTTTACGTCACCAGCCTGATCGAGCGCCAGGGCGGCCGCGACGACCGCCGCCTGATCGACAACATTGATGCATCTCTAGAGGCCGTTGAGGAAATCTTCGGCGCGCTGCTCGACATGTCACGGCTCGACACCGGCGCCCTACGCCCGGAATTCGCCAGCTTCCGCATCGACGAGCTGATGCGCCAGATCGAGCTGGAATTTTCGCCGCTAGCCGCCGCCAAGGGGCTCGAACTCAAATACGTCACCTGCTCGCTGGTGGTGCGCTCCGACCGCCGGCTGCTGCGCCGGCTGGTGCAGAACCTGGTGTCCAACGCCATCAAATATACGCCGGCCGGCCGCGTGCTGATCGGCTGCCGGCGCCACGGCGACAGACTGCGCATCGACGTCTACGACACCGGCGTCGGCATCCCGGAGTCGCAGCGGCGCGACATTTTCGTGGAGTTCCACCGACTCGAGCAGGGCGCCCGGATCGCGCGCGGGCTCGGCCTGGGCTTATCGATCGTCGAGCGCATTGCGCGCGTGCTCGGCTCCGCGATCGAACTCTACTCAACCGCCGGCGGCGGCTCACATTTCGCGGTCGCCGTTCCGCGCTCGAATGCCGCGCCGGTCGAGCTACCGGCGCGCGACGCCTCCCGCATCGACCCCAGCCAACTCGCGGGCACCACCGCGCTCTGCATCGACAATGAGCCCTCGGTACTCGACGGCATGGAAACCTTGCTGCACGGCTGGGGCTGCGATGTCATCAAGGCGCCCGACCTCGATGTCGCGCTGGCGGCGATTGCCGAAGGCGGCGTCATGCCGAACGGCCTGCTGGTCGACTATCACCTCGATCATGGCAACGGCATCGAGGCGATTGTCGCGTTGCGGGCGCGCTGCGGCGATCTGCCGGCCATCCTGCTCACCGCCGACCGCTCGCCGGTCGTGCGCGAGCAGGCCCGCGCCGAGGGCATCCAGGTGCTGCACAAGCCGATCAAGCCGGCCGCGCTGCGCGCCTTGCTGGCGCAGTGGCGCGTGCTGCGCGTGGCGGCGGCGGAATAATCTTTCTTCCCCTCTCCCCGTTTACGGGGAGGTAATCAGCTTGCCGCCGGCGCGCCTTGCGACCACTGACCGGTTTCAATCTTGGCGGCGGCGATCACCGCCTGGGTACGGCTTTCAACGCCGAGCTTTTGCAGAATGGCGGAGACGTGTGCCTTCACCGTCGCCTCCGACACGCCGAGCTGATAGGCGATCTGTTTGTTGAGCAGGCCCTCCGACAGCATCATCAGCACGCGCACCTGCTGCGGCGTCAATGTCGTCATGCGCGCCATCAACGCAGCGGTCTCGGCGTCCGAACCGGCGGAGAGGTCGACGTCCGGCGGCGTCCACACGCCACCGCTTAAGATGCACGAGATCGCGTCGCGCATAACCTCCACGCCGAGCGTCTTGGGGATAAATCCGGAGGCGCCGAACTCCATGCAGCGGCGGATCGCCGCCGGGTCATCGTTGGCCGATACCACGATGACCGGCACGCTCGGATACTGCGCGCGCAAATACATGAGGCCGGAAAAGCTGCGCACGCCCGGCATGGTCAGGTCGAGCAGGACGAGATCGACCTCGCTGCCGCGCTCGAGCAGTTCAGTTACTTCGTTGAAGGTGCCGGCTTCCGCGATATCGATACGCTCGAACAAGCCAGTAACCGCCTCGCGCAGCGCGCCCCGGTACAACGGATGGTCGTCTGCAATCAGCAGGCGATAGTGCTCGAGCGGCTTCAATTACGAAACTTTCTGCCATGGCGGCGATAGGCCGCTTAAATCTCTAATCTCTGCGTCGCATTGTCCTCATCGGGGAATGTTTCACCCCTATCGGTACCGACGCAAGCCTTTCGCCGCGCGCCACAAATTGCCACTGCGCCAGAGTTTGCTGCAATGCAAAATAGTTGATAATAATCAAAACCTTATATGATTTTTTGGGCCAAAAGTCGTATAGGGCGACTGCTCCCGCCCGGCTAATCTTTCCCCACCGCCTACAAGCGGATGCGCGCCTGCCAGCCGAGATTCGGAGGGCCGGCGCAAGGCCGCCAATAGCTGGGCTTGGTAAGGTTTTGAAAAATCGCCACAAACGGGGGGCTCAAGATGAGCGCAATAGTAAACACTGGCCGAGTTCCGAAGAACTTCCGGACCGTGATCACTGCCGCGGCCGGAGGAAACGTCATCGAATGGTATGATTTCTATATTTTCGGAAGCTTGGCCACAATCTTGTCGGTCAAATTCTTCGATAAGAGCAACGCCATTGCCGCCCTGCTCAGCACCATCGCGCTGTTCACTGCCGGGTTTCTGGTCCGTCCGTTGGGGGCGTTCGTGTTCGGCTGGATGGGTGACCGCGTCGGCCGCAAATACACGTTCATCTTGACGCTCGTCGGCATGGCTCTGGGCACGGGGGCGATCGGGTTGATCCCGACCTTCGAACAGATCGGCTTGAGCGCCGCGATCATCCTATTCTGTTTGCGCATGATCCAGGGCCTTTGCCTGGGCGGCTCGTACGGCGGCGCCATCACCTATGTCGCCGAGCACGTGCCGGAAGATCGCCGCGGTTACTACACCGGCTGGCTGCAGACCTCGCCGACCCTTGGAATCGTGCTGTCGCTCATCATCATCATCGCGACCCGCACCTACTTTGGCGAAGCCGTGTTCAACGACTGGGCCTGGCGCATCCCGTTCTTGTGCT
>PKXB01000110.1 GCA_003133345.1 Hyphomicrobiales bacterium
TCCGTTCTCGCCGCTGGTATAAACCGTTCGTCCCCGCGCAAGCGGGGACCCAGTTCTCACAGAGGTGAGCCTGTCTGGATCCCCGCCTTCGCGGGGATGAGCGGGCAATAGCCCGCTCACTTCAGCGACAACGCGAGACCGCTCAGATCGGCGCTGACGATGAGGCCGGCCTGCTCGCCGGCCAGCGTGAGCACCGCGCCGCTCTGGTTGGTGAGCACGACCGCCTGCGCGCCCCGCCCGGCGGCCGCGCCGGCGCCAGCCTGGGCATAGACGCCCGCGACATCGGACGGCCGGCGGATATTGCTGACCGTGCCATGGAAACGCGTCTCCGAGGCGCCGAAGGTGAAGCCGTAGCTCAGGCCGCCGATCGACAGCGGATAGCGCCTGCCCTGAAACGTCAGCACGCCGCTGCCGGCCGAGCCGCCGATCACGAAACCAGCCTTATAAATCCGGATGCTGATGGTGCCGCTGTCGGCATAGGCCGCCGGCGCAAGGCTCGCGCTCCCGAGTGCCAGCAGCGCGATGAGGCCTGCGCGCAGTCCCGACGAAAATCGCATGTTGTCATCCTTATGAAAGGGGTTGATCGCCAAAGCCACAATACGCCAAAGCGTCCGAAGTTCCATACGTCTGCGGCCGGCGCTTCCCCCTCACCGCTTGAACAGCCCCACGATCTCCGCCTTGGCCAGCGTCGCGAAATGCAAATTGAATCCGACCACCGCGGCCGAGGTGTCGGCCTTCACGTCAAGCTTGTCGGCGCCGACCGCGAACACCGTGAACAGATAGTGGTGCGGATGGTCGCCCTCGGGCGGGCACGGGCCGCCGTAGCCGGGCGCGCCGAAATCGGTGCGCGTCTGTAGGCTGCCTGCCGGCAGCTTGCCGCCGGCACTGCCGGCGCCGGCCGCCAACTCGCTCACGTTCGACGGGATGTTCACCACCAGCCAGTGCCAGAAGCCCGAGCCGGTCGGCGCGTCGGGATCGAAGAAGATAACCGCGAAGCTCTTGGTGCCGGCCGGCGCGCCCGACCATGCGAGATGCGGCGACCGGTTGCCGCCGGCGCAGCCGAAGCCGAAATCGGCCGACAGGATGAAATCCTTGGCCAAATAATCGCCGTCCTTGAAGCTGTTGCTGCTGACCGTGAACGTCATGCTTCCCTCCCGCTAGGGTTTTGCCGGCGGCGCCAACTCCACATAGCTGACCTGTCCCCAACCGCCGCTGTCGTCGCCATTGGGATGCACCCGCTTGTCGTCTTGATAAACGGCGCAGCTGTGGTAGTCGCCGCACCTAACCTCAATGCGACCGCCCGCCGTGGGCGGCCCTTCTTTCCAGACCACCTTGTCCTGCGGGGATTTATCGTAGCGAGAGAGCGCATCGGGGCATTGCCTGGCACACACGACGCGGACGTTCGACCGGGTAAAAAGATCCGGCCACTTCCTCTCCCACCCGTAGCCGGCGTCGATCTTGTCGCCGACGATGCCCTTCCAACCACTCCCGTTTCTGTAGTTGAACATGGCGCCGTCGCGGAACATGAATGTGAGTTCCAAGGGAGCGACGTTTTGCGCGAGCGCTTGCTGCCACCCTTGCGCGAAGGCTGCCAGCGCGAAGGCGGCGAGCGCGAGCAGCCCGGTGAGCTGGATCAGCCGAACGCCGCGAAACCGAGTGTCTCTCATCGTGATCTTCCCCTCTAGGTCGGTTTGCATCGCAGGGTTGCCGGCCGGCACGCATCAGAATTCAGAATTGATCGGATAGCAATGGCCGGGGCTCCCGCTAAGACGCGGCGGTGTCCGCGCCGAGCAGCCGTCCTTGAAGCCGTTGCCGGAGGCGGTGAACGCCATGTAACGTCTCCGCTAGGTCCCGAACGCGCCAAATTTTTCAAACGTAATAAGCCTAGTCCGGTTCGCGCAAATCGCAATGGACTCGCTGCCGATGAACGACATCCTCTCGATCAACCAATTCGACGCCGCGGTTTATATCTGCCTGTTCGTCGCCGTCGTCATGGGCTTCATGACCGGCATCCTGCGCAGCCTGGCGACGATTTTCGGCTATGTGGCGGCGATGAGTCTGGCGGTGGCGCTGGCCCCGCAGCTGGCGCCGGTCATCACCGCGCAATTCAAATTGCCGCCGGCGCAGACCTGGCTGGTGTTCGGCGGCATCTTTCTTGGCGCCGGCATGCTGCTCAGCGCGCTGCTGCGGCTGACCGTCAGCGAAATGGTCGGCCCCACTATCAGCATTCCGGATCGCGTGGCCGGAGCCCTGCTCGGTGCCGTTCGCGTCGGCCTGCTGGCCGTGCTGCTGGTGCTCGTGTTCGACCGCATCATTCCGCCCGGCCGCGAGCCGGCCTTCCTGAAGGGATCGCAATGGCGGCCGGTGCTGTCGCAGGCCGGCCAGCAGGGCTTGCGCGCGCTGCCGCCCGACGTCGAGGCCTACATCGATCGCTTGAAGCGCGAGCGAGGAATCTGAAGTCAACGGCGCGTGGGGACGCGGGGGCGCATGGAGCAGGCAGACATCACGGCATCGCCATAGCTGCGCGCCGCTTTCTTTTTGCGTTAGTCGGTCGCGGGCAGTTTTTTCTTCGCCGCCTTCTTCTTCACCGGCGGCGGCGCAGCCGCCGCAGCAGCGGCTTCCTCGGCGTCGCGCGCCAGCCGCAGCGCGCGCAGCCGCGTGGTCTTGGCGCGGTTGGCGGCGGCATTGTTCTCGTAGTCGAGCATCGCGCGCTTGCCGTCCTCGGCCTGCCGCAGCTTCCTGAACTGGCTGTTGGCGGCGTTCTTGTTGGTATTGTCTGCCACTGCAATCTCCATGGCTGGAATGTTTCGGACACAAAGATAGGCCACGCGCGCCATAGTGGCGCGGGGCCTATTTGCCGGCGGCGGCTCGCAGCGCGGCGTTGATACGCTCTTGCCAGCCCGAGCCGGCCTCTTGGAAGTGATCTAAGATGTCGCGGTCGATACGCAAGGACACAAACTCCTTGGCGCCGGGCAGCGACGGCGCTTTCGGTGCGGACTCCGCGGGCTTGGTGGTCGCCGCCTTGAAGGCCATTTCGGCCATATGCCGCGAATCGGTAGGATGTCTAGCCATTAATGGTATTCTAGCACGCCTGGGCGCGATTTGCCCGGCCGGAATGCGCTCCGCCGCCGCTCAACCGTCCCATGAAACGCCAAACCCTACATCTTCGCGGCGCGCCGCCAATGGATGCGGAAATGATTGCCTCGGCTGTCGGGCGGCGAGGTCAGCGTCAGGTCGTCGCCGGCAAGCGTGATGTGGCGCACCTGGGTGTCGCCGACCCGGTTGGGATTGACCGCGGTGAAGATGCTGTGGCGCACCTGTTCGCCCGTCACCTCGAAGCGGCCGGCATAGGCGACCACGCCGAGCACAGCCGCGGCGCGCTGCTCGGGCGTGGTGGCGTCGAGATCCATGCGGGCCACCGTCTCGGCCACCGGCTTGCGCGCGATCGGTGTATTGACCACGGCCATGTAGCCGTCCGGCGAGTACATGATCTGCGAGGCACGCGCCACGTCCGCCGTCAAGCTGCCGTCGGCGCGCACGATCTCGCGCCCGCGCTCGCGCCAGACGCCCACCAGGTCTTCGTTTTTCATGGCCGTTTCGCTCCCCTATTGAGGCCACGTTATCGATCCGCCGGCCCCCCCGCAAAGCCATCGATCCCGGTTGCACGCGGGGCGTGCAAGGGGCAGAATATCGGTTGTGGGGGTGGGGCGTGGCTGTGATGCGTACGGATGTGCGGGGGCGTTTGGCCGGCGCGGCGAGCGCGGCGATGTTGCTGCTCGCCGCCTGCACCCACGATCCTTACGTCAACGCCACCAACACGACGCCGTCCGGCGAATGGCGGATCGAGCGGCAGATCGACCGCGTCACCGGCGCGCCGATCTCGAGCGTCCTCCTGATGACGAGCCGCGTTTCCAACGGCAACGCCGTGTTCGCGCCGCCGGCGCAAATGCAGCTCGCATGCTTCAAGGAACACCCGGTCGTCGTCATCGCCTTCGCCTTCAAGATCGGCTCCACCAGAAACGCCGAGCTCGGTTACCGTTTCGACGACAAGCCCGGTCATGAGCCGCGCGTGCGGGTGGTCGAAGATTACAAGAGGGTGGTCATCGATGACCCCAATGAGGTGGCGCGGTTCGCCGGCGAACTGGCGACGGCCGACGGCCTCTATGTGCGCATCCGCTCGCTCAACACCGCGCGCACCAGCGCGGAATTCAAGGTCGCCGGCGCGCCGGCGGCGATCGCGGCCGCCTACGCTGGTTGTCCGCTGACGGCCGCAACGCACGCGAGCGCATTGCCGCCCGCCGGCCGCCCGGCCGAGGAAGATTGATCGCCGCGCGCGTTCAGGAGTATTTCGGATCGCGATCGAGCAGCTCGATTGAAATGCCCTGCGGCCCGCGCAGGAAGCAGATCTTGATGCCCGGCCGCGGCGAATGCGGCTCCTTGGTGAACTCGACGCCCTTCTTCTTGAGGTCGGCGGCAATGGCGTCGATACCGGAAACCGCCAGGCCGAAATGGTCGAGCCCCTGATAGGGCGTCGTGGGCGCGCCATTGACGCCGTCGCCGGCGGTGACCTGCGCGAGGAAGATGTTGGCGCCGCCGAGCTTGATGTCGATGCGCGGCTTGCCCAATTGCGTGCTGCGGATCACCTGCGCGCCGAACATGCGCTCGAACCATTGCGCGGTCGCTTCCGGATCGGGCGTGCGCAGATGGATGTGATCCCAGGTAAAGGTCGCCATGGCGTTTCTCCCGTTGTGACGTTTTGAAGCAATTTAGCGCATAGCCGGCGCCCTGGTGCAACGGGGCGTCCCGCTGCGACACCATCGCAAGCCCTGGTTGATCCAGATCAATTCCCGCTTCGCTCCGGCGCTCATCCTGCCATGTCATCCATAGGAGAATCTCATGATGTGGTGGAACGACTATGGGCCGGGACCGTGGATGTATTTCATGCCGGTGTTCTTCATCCTGATGATGGGCGCCTGTGTGTTCATGATGTTTTTCATGATGCGCGGCCGCCGCCGCGGCCAAAGCGGCTCGCTTGAAATCCTGACGGAGCGCTTCGCGCGCGGCGAAATCGACAAGGCCGAATACGAAGAACGCCGGCGCCTACTGGACGCCTGAGCATGAGCGCCCCGCAAAAAGGCGAAGAGATCTACACCTGTCCGATGCACAAGGACGTGCGCCAGGCCGGTCCCGGCAAGTGCCCGCATTGCGGCATGGCCTTGCTGCCTGAAGGCGCGCGCTTCGCCATGGTCCGGCACATGTTCTCCAACCCGCTGCCCCTGGTGCTGATGGGCGCGATTATGGTTGTGCTGATGATAGCCGCGGTGATGACGCGCTGACGGCCGCGCCGCGCGCGCCGAAGCTCATCGGCAACGCAACGATAAACAGCGGCAGGATGAACAAGGGGCCGAACGCAATTCCGGTCAGATGCGCCAGCGCCGCCGCCACCAGCGCTAGCAGCAGCACGCCGCGCCCCGGCATCGCCAGCTTGAGCGCGCAGTAGAATGCGTACCAGCTCGCCGACAGCCACACGAACAGCGCCGGCACATAGGGGATGAGCGCGAACGGCGCGGTGAGCAGCAGCATCACCGGCGGATAGTTGTAGTGATAGCCGTCGAGCGTCGAGCGGCGAGCCGACGATGGTCTCCTGGAAGGCGTGTCCTCATAAAACGCGCTGTGCGCTATGTCCGCTATTCGCCAAAAAGCAGACATTCGTCGGCACACTTACATTGGCACTTGGCCGCGATAAGTTTGCGCGCGCCGGCTTATCCCCGCTTCAGCTCAAAAATTTCGGCGCGTCGCCGCGCCCGGCTTGACTCTTTTCTTCATTAGGATTATATTCCAGACCGTCCGGCTCAATTGAGTGCGTCATCTAGAGACGTCTAAATGATGGAGCCGGATGCGGCGCCTGCGGGCGGGGCTCGTAACCCCGCTACCGGGAGGCCCTGGGTCGCCGTCCGTCCCCACTAAGAGGGACTGCCTTTGATGGCTTGACGCGGCACGGACGAAGGGCGGCGAATGCTGCCCGGATCGGGAAGGGCGCAGCCCTCCCGTCCGCGCCCGGAAGTTACGGC
>PKXB01000119.1:0-5675 GCA_003133345.1 Hyphomicrobiales bacterium
ATTGCCGATGTCGTTATAGACGCCGTCGAGAATATCGATGCCGTAGATGCGCGCCGCCGCGACGCAGGTGGAAAGCCAGCTCAGCATCGGCGCGCGGCCAGGCACCAGGCGGGCGCGGGTGTCCTTGGCGAGATCGTTGGTGCCCATCACGAAGCCTGAAAGCCGCGCTTCGGAATCCTTCGCCTCGGCGGCGATCGACAGAATGTTGAAAATGGCGACCGGCGTCTCGATCATCGCCCAGATTCTGATTTTATGATCGCTATGCATGTCGAGCAGGCGGCGGCCGATCATNNGGCATGAGCGGCGGCGGCCAAGTCATCGGCATGCCAAGGCGTGTCGACGCCGTTGACGCGGATGAACACCTCGCGCGTGCCGAAGCCGCCGGCCTTGACCGCGTCGGCGACCTGCTGGCGCGCGGCGTCCTTGGCGTCGGGCGCCACCGAATCCTCGAGGTCGAGGATGATGCCGTCGGCGGGCAGCGTTTTCGCCTTCTCCAAGGCGCGGGCGTTGGAGCCCGGCATGTAGAGCACGCTGCGGCGCGGACGGATGGTCATGCCGCCAACTCTATCGGTGGTGCGGAAACTAGCAAGCGGTGCGGCTGCCCAGAGACTGATCGGCGCCGATTAATTGGCAGCCGCCGCTTGCGGATTGAGGATGCGGTAAAGCTGGAATCGGTCGCCGTCGTCGACCAGCTTCAGGCGCGCGGGGTCGGGATTGGTCGCCTCGTCCTCGGTGAACAGAACGTAGAGATAATCGAACTTTGTCCAATTCAGCCAGAACGCCGGCGTGTCGGGCAGCGGGTGGTCGGCGGCGACGATGAGCTGCGCGACCGAGGGCGGCGTGCCGTCCTTGATGTCGGCATAGTCGCGATATTCGGGACGCACGTGCAGCACCTGCTTGCCCTGCACGGTGAACAACGTGGTGACCAGCGCGGAGCGCTCGATGGTGGCGATGCAGGCGGCGTGCACCAGCCCGAGGTCGCGAACGNNGGCATGCAGCACCTGCTTGCCGACCACCGTAAAGGCCGTGGTGACCAATGCCGAACGCTCGATAGTGGCGATGCTGGCAGCATGGACCAGACCGAGGTCGCGCACGTCTTCGCCGAGCGAGCGGTCGGCATAGGCAACGAAAACCTTCGAGCCCGGCGCGATGCGGCGCACCGAGGAGCGGAACTCGCTGGTCGAATCCGACAATTGCGCCCAGTTTAAATCGATTTCGATCAGCCGCGCGGTGATCAAGACGATCAGGACGATCATGAAAGCCCGCCGCACCAGGCGGCGGCGCAGCTCCAGATCACCGCATGCGAACAGCATGAAGGCGACACCCAGCGGAACGCGCTGGTCGGTCATGTAGGTGTCGAACATGATGCGCGGCAACGTGAGATACACCGCCGCTCCGACCACGAGCAGCGAGAAGACCAACGGATGAAAGCGCAGGACTTGGTGGCGGACCGCCCATACGATGCTGGCGACCATGACGGCAATGAGCGCGAAGGCGGCGATGTCGGAATAATCGCTGACGACATACATCAGCCCGTCGATCTTGCCGCGTTGGCCCCAGTAAGTGGCGCCCACCAGCTGCATGGTTGGGCTGGCATTGAGCAGCGGCGCCGCGGCTAGGAACGGCAGGCCGCCGGCGACGAAATCGACGATGCGGCCCGGCCAGGGTTCCAGCCGCCGCTCCCACAGCCGCGATATCTCGAACGCGAGCACGCCGACGCCGTAAATGCCGAGCGCCGAGAGATGGCAGAAGAACAACGCGACGACGCAAGCCGTCGACAGCGCGAATCGCGCGGGCCAGGCGCGCTCGCGCAGGGCGACCCAGCCGGCCAGCGCCCACAGCGCGACGCCGATGCCGAAAATGTAGTTCATCACTCCGACCAGGAAGACGTAATTGTAAAGCAGCGGAAAGGCGAACAGCGGGAACACCGACCAGCGGCCGATCAGCGCCCGGTTCAGCGCCAAGACCCCCGAAATGATGAGCGCGAACATCCCGACGATGAACACTTGGCCGGCCCGGTAGACGTTCATGACGCGCGCCAGCTGCGGCACGATCAGGTCCATGGTCAGATTGGGAATCACCTGCCAGTCGATCTCATAGAATCTGGCGAGTAGTGGGTTCTTCGACAGCGTCGCGATCACATGCATGCGGGCAAGGTGATTGACGTAGTCCGACAGCGGCGGCAGCGGATGCGTCCAGATCGGGATGGAAATGAGCATTGTGAACGCCGCGAACAGCACGGCGATTTGCGGCGCCGAGAATCCCTGCGCGCGGGATCGCGACGATGGCGGATTTGACACAATGGGCTTGTTCGGCTGCAGCATGCGCGGTCTGGTTTTCACTCTTCAGTCGTCGATTGCACCTGAACGAGCAATGAACATGCCGCGGTTCCGGCAGTGGAACGCCATAAAACGGGAGTTTGCTGGCGTGTAAATCGCGGCTTTGCCCTGCAAAGCGCCGAGGTTTTGAGCCTGCAAACCGCTCATTCTCGCACAAGCGGAGATGAACGGAACGTGCTACGCCGCCTTGCGCTTGGCCTGGATCAGCTTGCGATTGATCAGGCACTCGGCGATCTGGATGGCGTTGAGCGCGGCGCCCTTGCGCAGATTGTCCGACACCACCCACAGCACCAGGCCGTTGTCGACGGTCGGGTCGGTGCGGATGCGGCTGATATAAGTGGCGTCCTCGCCGACGCATTCGTACGGCGTCACGTAGCCGCCGGGCTCGTGCTTGTCGATCACCAGGCAGCCGGGGGCGTTGCGCAGAATTGTGCGCGCTTCCTCGACGCTGATCGGCTTTTCGAACTCGATGTTCACCGCCTCGGAATGGCCGACGAACACCGGCACCCGCACGCAAGTGGCGGTGAGCTTGATTTTGGGATCAAGAATCTTCTTGGTCTCCATCATCATCTTCCATTCTTCCTTGGTGTAGCCGTCCTCCATGAACACATCGATCTGCGGAATCAAATTGAACGCGATGCGTTTGGGAAACTTCTTGGTCGTAACCTCGCCCAGCGTGAACACCGCCTTGGTCTGCGCGAACAGTTCGTCCATCGCCTCCTTGCCGGCGCCCGACACCGATTGATAGGTCGCTACCACCACGCGCTTGATCGTGGCCTTGTCGTGCAGCGGCTTGAGCGCGACCACGAGCTGGGCGGTCGAGCAATTCGGATTGGCGATGATGTTCTNNCGATCTTCGGCGACCATTCCTTCGACACCGCGCCACCCGCCGACATCAGGCAGATGTCCACGTCGGAAAAATCGTAATGGTCGAGCGCCTTCACCTTCAGCGTCTTGTCGCCGAACGAGCACTCCTGGCCCATGCTCTTGCGCGAGGCGAGCGCCACCACCTCGTCGGCGGGAAAAGCCCGCTCGGCCAGAATGGCGAGCATCTCGCGCCCGACATTGCCGGTGGCACCCACCACCGCGACCTTGTAACCCATTGTTAACTCTCCGAAAAAAATCACCGGCGCGCCTAGGCGAGACGGAACCAGATGGCAGCGCTTCTAAGCGAGAACTGAGGGGAAGACAACGGCGACATGATGGAGAAATGGCCGTGCATCCGGCCTTGCATTCTTGGCGCGACGAACTGCCGGCCGCATTCGTGCGGGGGCTCGCGGTCCTGTGCGGGCTGGCTGTGCTGTCGGTCTTCTGCGCCTGGGTCTTCCAATCGCCAAAAACGATCAGAGTCATCACACCGATGCATCAATCGGAATGGACCGAGATCGAGCGGCCGTTCCCGGCCTTCGTGCTGTCGATCCCCGAAGCGGCCGATGTGCCGTCGCGCTATGTCATTCGCCGCCACGCCGAGGGCGGCGGCCGCAAGGACATCCTGGCGCTCGGCGATCCGGATAGCGCTTCGCCTTATCTCGTAGTCGAAATCTACCGGCCCGGAAGCGAGATCGGCCGCTTCGCCGGCCCGCAGGCCGCGATCGCCGCGACGGCGGCCGCGCTCGAGCCGGTCGCGCTGCGCAGCACGGAGGAGCCGCTGGTGAGCAAATTCGGTCCGCTGTCGATCATTCCCTTCGAAACCTCGAAAGGTACGCCGCACCACTGCCTCGCCTTCGTGCGCACCTACGACGATCCACGGCTGCAATTATCCGGCTGGTTCTGCCAAGGCGGCGCCGACTTCATCGAGCGCTCAACGCTGGCCTGCGCGCTCGACCGGCTGACGCTGCTCTTCGCCGGCAGCGAACCGAAGGTGGGCGCGCTGTTCGCGCAAGCCGAGCTCAATCGCAGCTTCTGCGGCCAGCGTGACCCGATTCTGGCGTCGACGCCCAAGTACAAGCTGTTGTGGAAGGCGCTGGCGACCCGCCCGGAGCCGCGGCGCATTGGCCGTTGAGCGATCTGCCGCGATAATTTTTTCCACGTTGCAGCGCGGCAACAATTTCTTGCGCGCCCGCGGTCATTTCAATTGACCGGCGGATTATTTCATATGATCATATTCAAATAAGAATATCTGAAGCCGCGGCGATGGCCGGGACGGCTGGATAAAAAAAGAACTCTGGGGGAGAGCAAACGATGATCACACGACGTCACTTGCTTGAGACCGCCGGCGCGGGCGCAGCGCTGGCCGTGTCCGGACTGAGTCTGCCGAAATTCATGGCTGCCGAAGCTGCCGGAGCAGACCTGACGCCCGGCGTGCCGCAGGGCATCAGCAGCTACGTGACCATGGGGACGCTACCGGGCAAAAAGCCGCTGATCCAGCTTTCCGACCGGCCGCCCAATTACGAAGCGCCGATCGAATATCTGCGCACGCCGATCACGCCGAACGACCAGTTCTACGTGCGTTATCACTTGGCGGACATTCCGGAGGTCAAAGCCGAGGGCTACAAGATTTCAGTCGGCGGCGACGGCGCCAACGGCACGGCCGAGATCACCCTCGACGACCTGAAAAAAATGCCGGCGGTCGAAGTGGTCGCGGTCAACCAGTGCTCGGGCAGCCGGCGCGGCCTGTCCAAGCCGCATGTGGCCGGCGTCGAATGGGGCTACGGCGCCATGGGCTGCGCACGCTGGAAAGGCGCGCGGCTCAAGGACGTGCTCGACAAGGTTGGGCTGAAGAAGGAGGCGATCGAGATTTCCTTCAACGGCGCCGACGGGCCGGCGATCGACAAGACGCCGGACTTCATCAAGAGCATTCCGGTCTGGAAGGCGGTCGATGAGTCGACAATCATTGCCTACGAGATGAACGGGGCGCCGCTGCCGCACTTCAACGGCTTCCCGGCCCGCATCATCGTGCCGGGCTGGACCGGCACCTATTGGATGAAACACGTCATCACCATCAACGCGCTGACCAAGCCGCAAGGCGGATTCTGGATGAACCCCGCCTACCGCGTTCCGCTCGGCAAGTTCCCGCTCAGGGACCGCTTCACCACGCAGGAATACGCGCCGAACACGCCGATCACCGAGATGGTGGTCAATTCGCTGATCACCAGTCATCGCGACGGCGCGCAGGTGAAAGCCGGCAAGGTCGCGGTCAGCGGCATGGCCTGGGACGGCGGNNCTGTCGGCCAAGCGCGGCAAAAACACGGTGATGGTCAACGCCACCAACAAGATCGGCCAAAGCCAGACCGCCGAGTTGATCTTCAACCCGGCCGGCTATCACAACAACGTCATGCAAAACATCACACTGACAGCCTGAGGGAGGAGACCATGCGGACATTTGTCATTGTTTTC
>PKXB01000119.1:5751-46429 GCA_003133345.1 Hyphomicrobiales bacterium
GGTCGCCCTCATAACGCGAAAATTCGGCCCTGTCGCACCGGCGGGGCCGTTTTCTTAATGATTCGGCGTAACAATTGCGTGCGATTCGCTCTATTGCTGCGAACCGAAGCCCGCTAGACTGCGTTGCAACAAAGAGCCCCGGTGAGGACCCCATGCGATTGAAGATTTTTGCCACCGCGTTTGCCGTTACCGCGGCCATGGCCCTGCTGGCCGCGCCGGCCGATGCGGCACCGAAAAAGAAGCGCGTGGTCGATGCCCGTGGCCACACGGTATTCGTGAGCCGTGACGAAGACGGCCGCACCCGCACCCGCATCATCATTCAGAAGCGGTCTTATCTCGATCCCGGCACCGAAACATTCCCGGGCGAGAACACCGGCAACAACTATGCCCAATTCCCCAATCAGCACGCCACAAGTGTGCTCGACAACACGCCGTTCGGCGGCAACCAGTCGGCGCTGCCGAACCTGTGGACGCTGCCGGGCAAGAACAATCCCTTCGTGCAGTACTAGGCTGGATCGCAGGCCTGAAACGAAAACGCGGCCAACTGGCCGCGTGTTTATTTTTGAGCTTTGCTATTTGACCGTCGTAAATCTTGCGCGAGGCGCTTAGCCGGCAAGCTGCTCCAGTTCGTTCAGAATCGCCGAGCCCATTTCCGACGTTGAGATGACCTTGCTGCCCTCCGACTTGATGTCGGCGGTGCGCAGTCCCTTGTCGAGCGTTGCGGCGATCGCCTGGTCGATCATGTCGGCCTGCTTGCTCAGGTTGAATGAGTAGCGCAAAGCCATGCCGAACGAGGCGATCATCGCGATCGGGTTTGCGATGCCTCGGCCGGCGATGTCAGGCGCCGAGCCGTGCACCGGCTCATAGAGCGCCTTGCGCCTCTTGGTCTTGACATCGACCTCGCCAAGCGAGGCGGAGGCCAGCATGCCGAGCGAGCCGGTGAGCATCGAGGCCACGTCCGACAGCATGTCGCCGAACAGGTTGTCGGTGACGATGACGTCGAACTGCTTCGGGTTGCGCACCAGCTGCATGCCGCCGGCATCCGCCAGCATGTGCTCGAGCTTGACGTCCTTGAACTCGCGCGCGTGCAGCGCCGTCATCACNNTTCATGACGTTGCGCTTGTCCATCGAGGTGACCTTGTTGCGTCGCTTGCGCGCCAGCTCGAAGGCCACGCGCCCGATGCGCTCGATCTCGTAGGTGTCGTAGACTTGAGTATCGATGGCGCGCTTCTGGCCGTTGCCGAGATCGGTGATGGTCTTCGGCTCGCCGAAATACACGCCGCCGGTCAGTTCGCGCAGGATCATGATGTCGAGGCCCTCGACCAGCTCGCGCTTGAGCGAAGATGCGTCGGCGAGCGCCGGATAGGTCACCGCCGGACGCAAGTTGGCGTAGAGGTCGAGATCCTTGCGCAAGCGCAACAGCCCGGCCTCGGGCCGCACGTCATAGGGCACCTTGTCCCATTTCGGGCCGCCCACCGCGCCGAAGATCACCGCGTCGGCGGCCTTGGCCTTTTCCATGGTGGCGTCGGTGATGGCGACCCCGTGGGCGTCGTAGCAGCAGCCGCCGGCGAGGGCTTCCTCGGTGGTGAACTTGTCCGGGCCCTTTTTGTTGAAGAAGTCGATGACGCGCTTGGCCTCGGCCATCACTTCGGGTCCGATGCCGTCGCCGGGGAGCAGCAGGAGATTGTGGGTTGCCATTTTTTACGCCTCGCCATTGCGGAACTGCGCGGAGTGCTAAAGGCCCGCGCCGCGATTGGCAAGGCGAGAAGGCGCTACAGCCCTGAGAACCAATTGTAACCCTGGTTTTCCCAGTAGCCGCCGCGGTCGGTGTTGGTGACTTCCATCGCCACCACGTATTTCGGGTTCTTGAAGCCGAGCTTGGTGGGGATGCGGATTTTCATCGGGAAACCGTAGGCGCGCGGCAATATCTTGTGGTCGAACTTGAACGACATCTGCGTCTGCGGATGCAGCGCGGTCGGCATGTCGATGGTGTTGGTGTAACCCTCGGCGCATTTGAACCAGATGTATTTGGCGCTGGTGTCGGCGCCGATGCGCTTGAGGAAGTCGGACAACACGGCGCCCTGCCAGGAGCCGATGGCGCTCCAGCCTTCCACGCAGATATGGCGGGTGATCTGCGAGACCTCGGGCAGCGCGTGCAGCTCGGCAAGCGTCCACGGCTTCTTGTTGTCGACCAGGCCGGCGATTTCCAGTTTATAAGCGTTGCCGTCCACTGCCGGCGCCTCGTCCTCGTCGTAATAGGCATTGAACGGGAACGGCCGCGTGATGGCGCTCTCGGGGAAGGTCGGCGCCAGTTTGGTACGGCTGAACAGCGCGGCCTGCGCGCCGTCATTGAACGAAGAAATTTTGCGCAGCACGGCTTCCGCGCTGTCGCCGTCGATGATGTCGCAGCCGGTGAGGAAGGCGAGCGCGCCGAGGCTGGCCGCGCCACGCAGGAAGCCGCGCCGCGCCGGATCGGGCATCAGCGAGGCTGCATCCTTGATCAGCAGCTTGGGATCGACGCCGGGAATAATTTTGCATTGGCGCATATTATTTTCCTTTGAGCATGATCTTATCCGAAAACCGGTTCCCACTTTTCGGGATCATGCTCTGTTCTCCTAGTGACCGACGACCATGGCGCGCAGGTTCCTCGGCACGATCAGCGCCAGCGCCACATGCACGACCAGGAAGCCGACGATCGCGCTCATGGCGAAGAAATGCACATAGCGGGCGACATCGTAGCCGCCGAACAGCGCGGTCAATTCCTGGAACTGCACCGGCTTCCAGATCGACAGCCCCGACAGCACGATCACGATGCCGCACAGGATGACGCCCGCGTAAAGCAGCTTCTGCATCGCGTTGTAGTGCGAGATATCCTCGTGCGCGAGCTTAAAGCTGAGCGCTGCCTTGGCGTCGGCCAACACCTGCGACGGATAGATCGGCAGCAGCTTGCGGCGGAAGCGGCCGGTGGCGAGCCCGAGCGTGACGTAGACGATGCCGTTGATCACCAGCACCCACATGGCGGCGAAATGCCAGAGCAGTGCGCCGCCCAGCCATTGGCCGAGCGCGATGTGCTTGGAAAATTCGAATTTGAACAGCGGCGAGGCGTCGTAAATCTGCCAGCCGGAGCCGATCATCACCAGGATCGCCAGCGCGTTGATCCAATGGCACGCGCGCACCCAGACTGGATGGATGGCCGCATCGGCGGGGGTGGTTGTCATGGTCTCAGCGGTCATCGCGAACCTGCCCTGTGATCCTAACCAATCCAAGCCCGAATGAGTATACGGCGCGGCCGGACCCGCGGATGCACGAGCCCGACCGCGTGCCTGCGCTTATTTTTTCATGCCGTCGTTGGACATCTTGTCCTTGGCCATGCCGTCGTCCTTCTTCATGTCGTCCGCGAAAGCCGGCGCCATGGCGAAACCGGCGGCGATAGCGGTCACCAGCACGGCCGAAAACAGAGTCTTTTTCATCACGTGTCCTCCTGAGGAATGAACTTGGTGATCCATCCGCTATCACGGGGGCTGAGCACGTCCTCATCAGTTTCCCGTTGCTGCAACCTAGCGTTTGGCTCACGGTTTTGTGAGAATGGCCAAGCCGGGCCGGATCGGATGAAGGAGCCGCAGCGTTGAGCCAATCGAGCGTCGCCAAGACCAACCCCGGCAATTTTTTCGAGGACTTCCGCCTCGGCCTTGAGATTCGCCACGCCACCCCGCGCACGGTGACGCTCGGCGATGTGGCGCTTTATAACGGTCTGTTCGGGCCGCGCTTTGCCGTGCAGTCGTCCGACGCCTTCGCCGCCAAGATCGGCTATCCGCGCTCGCCGCTCGACGATCTGCTGGTTTTCCACGTGGTGTTCGGCAAGACCGTGCCCGATATCTCGCTCAACGCCGTGGCCAATCTCGGCTATGCCGATTGCCGCTTCCTCAAAGCCGTCTATCCCGGCGACACGCTGAATTCGGTGTCGCAGGTGATCGGGCTGAAGGAGAATTCCAACCGCAAGACCGGCATCGTCTATGTGCGCTCGCGCGGCTTCAATCAGAACGGCGACACGGTGCTCGACTATGCGCGCTGGGTGATGGTGCGCAAACGCGACGAGGCGGCAGCAGCGCAGGCTGAAAAAGTGCCCGAGCTGCCGAAGCACGTAGAGCCCGCCGCGCTTGGCGCCGCCTGCCCGCCGATCGATGCTTCGGCCTACGACACCGTGCTCTCCGGCAGCCCGCACCGTTTCGGCGACTACAAAGCGGGCGAGAAAATAGATCACGTCGACGGCATCACGGTCGAGGAATCTGAGCACATGACCGCGACGCGGCTTTACCAGAACACTGCGCGCATTCATTTCAATCAGTTCGCCGAGAGCAAGGGCCGCTTCGGCCGCCGGCTGATCTATGGCGGCCACGCCATCTCGCTGGCGCGCGCGCTCAGCTTCAACGGGCTCGGCAATGCCTTCCACGTGGCGGCGATCAATGGCGGGCGGCACGTGGCGCCGCTGTTCGCAGGGCAGACGGTATTTGCCTGGTCCGAGGTGCTGGCCACCGCCGAAGTGCCCGGCCGCAAGGACGTCGGCGCGCTGCGCCTGCGCACCATCGCCACCAAGGATAAGCCGTGCGCTGATTTTCCGCTCAAGAGCGGCGACGACTACGACCCGTCGGTGATCCTCGATCTGGATTACTGGGTGCTCATGCCGAAGTGAGCGGGCGCGCTCAGCTCTTCGGATATCCGACCGTCTGGGCAAACGTCACGAATTGTTCGCCCTCGAGCTGCATGACTTTTTCCAGCTTCTTGTACTCGACTGCGCCGCGGAACACGCTCGCCAGCCCCTCGGACGCGCAGAAGAGATAGACATTCTGTCCGATAAAGCCGGTATCGACCGAGGCATAGAGACGGCGACCTTCAGGAGGGACATCGTGCATGCGCTCGCCGTGCGCGACATAGACTAGGTTAAGCGGCGCGCTCCCCACGAAGTCCTGCTGGCCGGTGGCGGCGCGAATATCGACGCTCAAGTGCTTCCGGAGCAGATGAGCTTTCGGATCGTAGAACCAAACGCCGTCCACCATGGCGGCATAGACGTCAATCACCATGATGTGACGCCAATATGGGGCAGTGCGGTCGCCGGAGGGACGGTTGACCCCGAATGCAGCCCATAGCAGATCGGACAATACCCGCAGAGGCAGCGGACGGTCGGCGTATTCGCGCGTCGAATGGCGCAGCTTGAGCGCCTGCATCAATGGCATACCGCCGCTCGTCTGCGGCGCCGGCAGCTGCATGATTATCGCTTCGCTTGCCGCCTGCGCGGAGGTGCCTGCGAAAACGGCTGCCGACAATAATCCAGCGCCCGCTTCCCGTCGGGTGATCATCGGGATGATCTCCTCTTGTCTCGCGGTGCGCCCTCCCAGTCGAAGTGCAAAATATTATCGATTTTGACTTATGCCGCATTGATGAGGATCAAGTCGGCGCAAGCTAGGCGCTCGCTCGCAAATGATCGACGAGCTGCCGCGCATAAGGCGGCAGCGTGTCAATGTCGCGCACGCAGATCGACAATTCGCGCAACGCCCAGGCATCGGTGAGGCGGACCGAACTGATCGCCATGTTGCGTTCGGTCCGCTTCACGGTGGTCTCCGGCACGATGCCGACGCCGACATTGCATTCGACCAGGCGGCAGATGGCGTCGAAGCTGCGCAGCTGAACGCGCAGCCGCAATGGCCGGCCGACGCGGTTCGCCTTGTCGGCAAGGAATCGTTGGATCGCGCTGGCGCGGTCGAGGCCGACCATGTCGTAATCGAGCACCTCGGCGAAACCGATGCGCGAGCGGCTGGCGAGCGGGTGACTGCGCGCGACCACCAGCACGAAGCGGTCGCTGCGGAACGGAAACGTATGCAGGCCGCCGTAATCGACGGTGCCGGCGACAATGCCGATATCGCCCGAGCCGTCCGCGATCAGGCCGACAATCTCGTCGCTCAGGCGCTCCTCGAGGTCGACGCTGATATCGGGATAGGCCATCAGGAACGAGCTTAACGTCTCTGGCAGAAATTCGGTGAGCGCATTGGTGTTGGAGAGCACCCGCACCTGGCCGGCGAGCCCGCGCGCATAGGGGCTCAAGTCCTCTTGCAAGCGCTCGCTTAGCGCCAAGATCGAGCGCGCGTGCTGCAGCAGCGTGCGGCCGGCCTGGGTCGGCGTCACGCCGGCCCGGCCGCGCACCAGCAATTCGGTGCCGAAGCTGATTTCCATCTTGCGGATGCGGGTTGAGGCGGCGGCCAGCGACAGGTTCGAGCGCACCGCGCCATGGGTGATGCTGCCCGCCTCGACGATGTGGCGGAACAGGTTGAGATCGGTGAAGTCGAAGCGCATGGGACCGCTACCTTCTTATTTCGCGAAGGCAGGCTACGTAAAACACATATTGCACCATAACAATTAGAGGTTCAAGCTTCGCAATTGATGAAGTAGCTGGTTTTGGCTGCCGGTCAAGCCTGAAGTCATCCTCACGGCAGTTCATGCCAATCCAAGCCGCTCCGCAGTCTCACGCATCGAAACTGCGGTGGTGAGGCTTTGATATCTGTCAATGAGCGTGTTGCGGCTCTGGTGGACATTGGTTAGGAGCCGGCCACGCTTCCTCGATGCGAGCCAGCGGCAAGTTTTGAGCGTTCTGGAGAATGACAATGGCTGAGCTTAAGGCGGGTTCGACGACAGGATCGCGCCGCGCGCGTCCGCTCTCTCCGCACTTGCAAGTCTATAAGCTGATGCTGACGTTCGTGATGTCCGGCTTTCATCGCATCAGCGGCGCCGTATTGTATTTCGGCATGCTGCTGATCGCCTGGTGGCTGATCGCGGCGGCGTCCGGCCCCAACGCCTACGCCAATTTCGAATGGTTCATGGGCAGCCTGATCGGGCGGCTGGTGCTGTTCGGCTACACTTGGGCCTTGCTGCATCACCTGCTCGGCGGCATTCGCCATCTGATCTGGGACACCATTCATGGATTTGAACCGGCTGAGCGCGAGCTGCTGGTGCTCGCGACGCTGGTCGGCTCGATCTCGCTCACGCTCATCGTCTGGGTGGTCGGCTATCTCGCCATGGGAGGCCCGCGATGAAGGAGCCTCAGATGCGCACGCCGATGCGCCACGTGCGCGGGCTTGGCGCCGCCCACACCGGCACGCGAGATTTTTGGCATCAGCGCGTGACCTCGGTAGCCGGGATCCCGCTTTGCATCGCGCTGGTGATCATCGTCGTCGGGCTGCTCGGCCGCAGTCACGCCGCGGTCGTGCAAATTCTCGGGTCGCCGATCGTGGCCATCATCATGCTGCTGTTCATCATCAATACCGTTTATCACATGTGGATCGGCATGCAGGAGATCATCATCGACTACGTGCATGAAGATAAGCTCAAGCTCGCGACCTTGTTGGGAAATACTTTCTTCTGCTTTACCATCGGCTTCGCCAGCGCCTTCGCAATCCTCAAACTCTCGTTCGGAGTCTAACCATGGCCACGAACGGAAAATCGAATGGAGCGCCCGCGGTCAACGGCAGCGCATACCCGATCGAGGATCACAGCTACGACGTGGTGGTGATCGGCGCCGGCGGCTCCGGCCTGCGCGCCGTGGTCGGCTGCAGCGAGGCCGGCCTGCGCACCGCCTGCATCAGCAAGGTGTTCCCGACCCGCTCGCACACCGTGTCAGCCCAGGGCGGCATCGCCGCCGCGCTCGGCAATATGGGCGAGGACGACTGGCGCTGGCACATGTACGACACCGTCAAGGGCGCCGACTGGCTCGGCGACCAAGACGCCATCGAATATCTCTGCCGTAACGCGCCCGACGCGGTCTACGAGCTGGAGCACTGGGGCCTGCCGTTCTCGCGCAGCGAGGACGGCAAGATCTACCAGCGTCCGTTCGGCGGCATGACCACCCATTACGGCAAGGGCACCGCGCAGCGCACCTGCGCCGCCGCCGACCGCACCGGCCACGCCATGCTGCACACCATGTACGGCCAGGCGCTGCGGCATTCGGCCGAGTTCTACATCGAATATTTCGCCATCGACCTGATCATGGACGACGACGGCCGCTGCCGCGGCGTGGTCGCGCTCAATCTAGACGACGGCACCATCCATCGCTTCAGGGCCAATATGGTCATCATCGCCACCGGAGGCTATGGCCGTATCTACTTCACCTGCACTGGCGCTCACGCGCAAACCGGCGACGGCAACGCCATGGTGCTGCGCGCCGGCCTGCCGCTGCAAGACATGGAATTCGTGCAATTCCATCCGACCGGCATCTACGGCGCCGGCTGCCTGATCACCGAGGGCGCGCGCGGCGAAGGCGGCTACCTGGTCAATTCCGAAGGCGAGCGTTTCATGGAGCGTTACGCGCCGTCGGCCAAGGACTTGGCCTCGCGCGACGTGGTCTCACGCTCCATGACCATCGAGATCCGCGAAGGCCGCGGGGTCGGCAAGGACAAGGACCATATCTACCTGCACCTCGATCATCTCGACCCCAAGGTGCTGCATGAGCGGCTGCCGGGCATTGCGGACCTGGCGCGCATCTTTTCGGGGGTCGATATCTCCAAGGAGCCGATTCCGGTGTTGCCGACCGCCCACTACAACATGGGCGGAATCCCGACGAACTATCACGGCGAGGCGTTGACCAAGAAGAACGGCAATGCCGATACCGTGGTGCCCGGACTGATGGCGCTGGGCGAAGCGGCCTGCGTGTCGGTGCACGGCGCCAACCGGCTCGGCTCCAATTCGCTGATCGATCTCGTGGTGTTCGGCCGCGCCGCCGCTCTGCGCTGCGCTGAACTGCTCACGCCCGGCGACCGGCAGCCCGACCTACCGAAGGACTCCGCCGAGATGTCGCTGGCGCGGCTCGACAAGTTCCGTCAGGCCGCAGGTGGCACGCGGACGGCCGAGCTGCGGCTCAATATGCAGAAGGTGATGCAGACCAATTGCACGGTGTTCCGCACCGGGGAAGTGCTGGAGGAAGGCCACAAGCTGATCCACGACGTCCATGCCAAAATGGCCGATATCAAAATCACCGACCGCTCGCTGATCTGGAATTCCGANNGAAAGCCGCGGCGCCCACGCGCGCGAGGACTTCCCCAAGCGCAACGACAAGGACTGGATGAAGCACACGCTGGCTTGGATGGACGAGAAGGGTAAAGTGAAGATCGACGACCGCCCAGTGCATGCCTTCACGCTCACCAATGACATCGCCTATATCGAACCGAAAGCCCGCGTCTACTGACGCGGTGGCCCCCTGACCCAAAACGCGGATAGCCGACATGGTCGAATTCACGCTGCCGAAAAATTCCAAGATCACCCAGGGGAAAACCTGGCCGCATGCGCCCAAGTCTGGGGGTTTGGCCGTGCACGAGACCGAGTTCCGCATCTATCGCTGGAACCCGGATGATGGGGCCAATCCGCGCGTCGATACCTATTACGTCGATCGCGACGACTGCGCGCCGATGGTTCTCGATGCGCTGATCTGGATCAAGAACAACATCGATCCGACGCTCACCTTCCGCCGCTCCTGCCGCGAGGGCGTGTGCGGCTCTTGCGCCATGAACATCGACGGCACCAATACGCTCGCCTGCACCAAGGAGATGGACGACGCCAAGGCGCCGGTGCGGATTTATCCGCTGCCACACCAGCCGGTGGTGAAGGACCTGGTGGCGGATATGAAGAATTTCTACGCGCAATACGCTTCCATCGAACCGTGGCTCAAGACGACGTCGCCGACGCCCGAGAAGGAATGGAAGCAGAGTTACGATGATCGCGCCAAGCTCGACGGCATGTACGAATGCATTCTGTGCGCGTGCTGCTCGACCTCTTGCCCGAGCTATTGGTGGAATTCGGATCGCTACCTCGGGCCGGCGGCGCTGCTGCAGGCCAATCGCTGGGTGCAGGACAGCCGCGACGAGGCAACCGGCGAACGGCTCGACAATCTCGAGGATCCGTTCCGGCTCTATCGCTGCCACACCATCATGAACTGCTCGAAGGCCTGCCCGAAGGGCCTCAACCCGGCGAAGGAGATCGCCGTGTTGAAGAAGGCGATGATCGATAGGCAGGTGTGAGGTTTCGTGTCCCGGGCGTAGCGCAGCACGAGGTCGTCAAGATGCGCAACCTGTTCGTGCTCGGCGATATTTACGGCCTGATCGCGCGGCTGAAGGGGTAGCGCCCGCCTATTCGCACTTGGTCGCCAGGCAGAGCTTTTCCAGCTCGGGGAACGGCTTGTAGGCCGCGTTGCCGCATTGCTCCTTGCTTGCCTTAATCAACTGGTTGAGGTGGCCGCCGTAGAAATAGGCGATGCGGTCCGTGCTGCCTTCGTAATGATTGTTGGCATCGCGCGCATTGTAACGGACGCAGGCCATGTAGCGCTGGTCCTTGCCGACCGGCCCCAGCGCGGGATCGGAAATATAGGCTTCGCGCACATTGGTCGGATAGCCGATCGTGCGCGACAGCGTGTCGAGAATCTCCTGCTTGTAGTTGGTGGGTAACAGGTTCGCTTCGACCGGCTTGTCCTCGCTGCTCGCACAGGCCGCGAGCATGCCGGCAACGACCGCCGTCAGAAACCAGTTTTCGGCTGGCTGGCTCATCGGACGCCTCCTCGTCATATCAACCGCGGCCACGCTCAATCGAGCTTGAGCTTTTTCCGCCGCTGCGCGAGCGTGCGCAGCCGCAGAGCGTTGAGCTTGATGAAGCCTTCGGCGTCGCGGTGATCGTAGGCGACCGCGCCCTCCTCGAACGTCACCAGCTCCTGATCGTAGAGCGAATATTTGCTCTCGCGCCCGACCACGGCGACATTGCCCTTGTAGAGTTTGAGCTTGACGCGGCCGCTAACAAATTTCTGCGACAGGTCGATCGCCGCCTGCAGCATCTCGCGCTCCGGCGCGAACCAGAAGCCGTAATAGACCAGCTCGGCATATTTCGGCATCAGCTCGTCTTTCAGATGCGCGGCGCCGCGATCGAGCGTGATCGATTCGATGCCGCGATGGGCGGCGAGCAGAATGGTGCCGCCCGGCGTCTCGTACATGCCGCGCGACTTCATGCCGACGAAACGGTTCTCGACCAGGTCGAGCCGGCCGATGCCATTGGCGCGGCCGAGCTCGTTGAGCTTAGCGAGCAGCGTCGCTGGCGACAATTTCGTGCCGTCAATCGCCGTTGCGTCGCCGCGCTCGAAATCGATCGTGATGTAAGTGGCTTTATCCGGCGCCTTTTCCGGATCGATAGTGCGCGAGTAGACATAGTCCGGCACTTCCTGCGCCGGATCCTCCAGCACTTTGCCTTCCGAGGATGCGTGCAGCAGGTTGGCATCGACCGAGAACGGCGCTTCGCCACGCTTGTCCTTGGCGATCGGAATCTGATGCTTTTCCGCGAACTCGATCAGCTTGCTGCGCGAGGTGAGGTCCCATTCCCGCCACGGCGCGATCACGGTCACGTCCGGCTTCAGCGCATAGTAAGTCAACTCGAAGCGCACCTGGTCGTTGCCCTTGCCGGTGGCGCCATGGGCCACCGCGTCGGCGCCGACTTTCTCGGCGATTTCGATCTGCTTCTTGGCGATCAACGGCCGCGCGATCGAGGTACCGAGCAGGTACTGCCCCTCGTACAGCGCATTGGCCCGGAACATCGGAAACACGTAATCGCGCACGAATTCCTCGCGCAGGTCCTCGACGAAAATGTTCGCGGGCTTGATGCCGAGCAGCAGCGCCTTCTTGCGCGCCGGCTCGAGCTCCTCGCCCTGTCCGAGATCGGCGGTGAAGGTGACGACCTCGCAGCCATAGGTGGTTTGCAGCCACTTCAGGATGATCGAGGTGTCGAGCCCGCCCGAATAGGCGAGCACGACCTTCTTGATATTGGCTTTTGCCATGCGATGCCGGTCGTTGCGCCTGACCGTCCCTAAATCCTTAAAAGCGCGGGGACTATAGGGGGAATGCCTGTGCGCGCAAGGCGTGCCCTACCGCGTCACATCCTGATACACATCCATGTCCGCGCTGCCGGCCAGGATGGCGCGCCAGCCTTGCAGGAAGGTGCGCACCATCGGGTCGCTCGCCACCTTGTGGCGGTTGAGTTCGAGCGCGGCGTGCGCGGCGTATTCGATCTCGACCAGGAGCCTGGGCTGGGTCGTCCACATTCTGCAGCACGCGAAAGCCGGTGCCGCCGAGCGTCCGGTAGAACGGCGCGGCGCCGCGGATGAGCGCGAGCACTTGCTGCGGGTCGCCCAGCGCCCGCATCTTGATTTGCAGCACCCGTTTGATGTCTTTCGCAGGTTCCGCCATAGGCCCTCCCGCCACGAATCGGAGCGATTCTAGCATCGCGCGCGCCGGCGCGATCATCGAAGCGTAACCGCGCGGATTTAGGTTACCGCCATCGCCGCCTTACAATCATCGGCAGGCCGCCGCTCGGCCGCACGGTCACGCGATGCACTGGCCAGACCGCATGATCCGGCGCTAGCTCCAATGTGAAATGCCGCATGACGGTCGCGACAACGATCGAGGCCTCCTGCAAGGCAAAGGTGGCGCCGATGCAGATGCGCGGGCCGACGCCGAAGGGCAGATAGGCAAATCGATCGATGCGCTCGCGCGCACCGTCGAGGAAACGATTCGGATCAAACGCGTCGGGATCGGCCCATAATGCGCGATGCCGGTGCAGCACGTAGGGCGCAATGACGACCATGGTGCCGCGCCGGATGGGTTCGCCCGCGAGTTCGTCGGGCGCGAGCGCGGCCCGGCTGATCGCGGCGATGGGCGGATAGAGCCGGTTCGCCTCGTCGATCACGGCGCGCGTTTCAACCAGACGCTCGGCAAGTCCTTCGACGTCGCCGTCGAGTTCGCGGTCGGCCTCGGCCTGCACGCGCCTGCGCCATTCGGGCGATTGCGATAAGAGGAACAGCGACCAGGTGATGCTGTTGGCGGTCGTTTCGTGCCCGGCGGCGATGAACGTGAGGATATTCGCCCGCACCTCGACTTCGCTCAAGCCCTCGCCGGTTTCCGGATCGCGCGCTTCGAGCAAAAGCGTGAGGATATCGCGCGGCACGCTATCCAGATCTTCGGCGATGCGCCGGCGGCGAGTGGATACGATCGCATCGATCGCGGATTCGAAAAGGCGAAGCATGGGCCGCAGTTTCCAACGACTGAGCCGTGGCACCCAATTCGGCAAGCCCAGCACGTCGAACGGATCGAGACGCCCGATCGCCTCGAAATAGTGTTTCATGGCGAGGCGGATTTCCTCAGGGCTGCGGCCGAGCCCGTCGGAGAACATGGTTCGTTCCAGCACCTCCAAGGTCAGGCGCGTCGCCTCGACTGCGATGTCCTCGATCTGGCCGTCGCGCAATTTCAACCGTCCGACCAAAGCCGCCGCGGCATCGATCATGGCGGCCGAGAAACTCAGGATGGTCCGGCGCGCGAACAGCGGCGCCAGCGCGCGGCGCTGCGTCCGCCATTGCTGGCCCTCGGCGGTCAGCAGCCCGTTGCTCAGGCCGGCCGACAGCACGCGCCGTTGCAGCCAGTCCTTGTGATAGTTTTGGCTATTATCCATCAGCACACGGCGAATCGCGGCCGGGTCGCTGACCAGCGCGACGCGGCCGATCGACAGTCCGCCCATGACGATCGGCTTTTCGAAATGCGCTTTGGTCCAAGCTTCGAGCGGGTTGCTCGCGAGCACGCGCAGCAGCGCCAACGGACCCAATGGCTTGAGCCGGGGCGTCGGGGCCGGCG
Source organism: Hyphomicrobiales bacterium (assembly GCA_003133345.1). GTDB lineage: Bacteria > Pseudomonadota > Alphaproteobacteria > Rhizobiales > Xanthobacteraceae > Pseudolabrys. Next base: position 19,446 of record PKXB01000119.1, read on the forward strand.
GGTGCAGCTTTGCGGTCGAATCGAGCACGACGAACTCCGGGCGTTATAACGATGTGAATTTTTCAAGTGCCCTGCCGGCCGCGCGACGAAAAAACTACTGTAGCGCACTGGCGACAGACGGGCCAAGCGGCTGCGCCGCGCTCCTCGTCGCGAAGGTTAACAGGTCACAGCTCGGTTTTCCGCTTCCGCAGCAATCCGACAATGAAATCATGGCCGGGCCGGGCGAAGCGCTCGATGGCGCGCTCGACCGCCTCGTCGGTGAGCCGCGTGCGCGGCCAACGATAGATCAAGCCGTGCACCAGCCAGATGATCAGGAACGTGAACACGCCGGCAAATACTGTGTCGGTGAAGAAATGTCCGCCCGCCGTGACGCGTATCGCCGCCATTGCGACGCCCAGCGCCAGTGCCGCGCCATAGGCGAGCGCCCGCCATGGCGGCGGCACCAGCGCCGCCGGTGCGATTGTCCAGAACGCGCCGGCGACGTCGCCGGATACGAACGAACAGTTCTTGTCGCACTCGCCGCGCGGATCCCACCAGGCGACGAAATGCTCGGTGCCGCCGAATTGCGTCACTTCGATCGGCCGCGGCCGGTCCCAGTGCTCCTTGAGCACGACATTGGCCAGGAGCCCCGGGCCGAGCGCGATGGTCGTCATCAGAAACAGAATGGCGCGGCCCGACAGCAAAAGCCGCCGTCGCGGCAGAAGCAATTTGAGCACCAGCGCCGCTACCACCGGGACGATCACCGCGGTTCCCACCCACAACCCGATGTCGCGGGCGAGCAGCAACGGCGGATAAATGCGCAGGCCGAAAGGATTGCCGCGCAGCGATATGTCGTGGAACGGCGCGGCGATCATTAGATCGATCTTTGGATAGAGCCCGAACACCACGCCGACGACGGCGGCGATGGCAAGCGCAATGATCAGTCCGGCACGGTTCATGGTTTTTTCCGCAGGGGCGGCCTGCGGTCTAGCCGAGCAAGGCCGCGAAGGGAAGTCAGCGGCCGCGCCAGCGGCCGGCATTGCGGCCGGCGATCAGCCAATAGGTAAAGCCGAACACCACGCCGACCGCGGCCGCGATCTCGGCCTCGCGCGAGATCGGTGGCGGCGGATGATCGATCGATTCCTCATAGCTCCTGGAAAAGCCGGCGCTGTAATAGCCGAGCAGCAGGATAGCCGCGCCGGCCGCCGCATGGATTAAGAGCGAGCGGATGGAATACGCTTCCGCCAGCACGACGGCGATCAGGATAGGCAGGAAGCCGACGAGGACGGTGACGCCGGAGGCGAAGGCCGCGGTGCCCCAGAAGAACGCATGCTCGAGCGGGTCGGGGCCGATCACGTGCACCTCGACGCCGAGCAACGCGATGGCGGCGGCGATGCCGCCGGCCAGCGCCGCCATGAACAAGGCGAAGAGGATGACGATGATGCGGCCGAGGAGTGCCAAGCGCTAATCCACCATCGCCATCGCCCGCAGCGCCATGCGCTCGCGCGCGGAGAGCTTCTCGGTCGCGCTCTTGAGCTGGCCGCAGGCGGCCAAAATGTCGCGCCCGCGCGGCGTGCGCACCGGCGAGGCATAGCCGGCGTCGAATACCACTTGCGAAAACTTCTCGATCTGTTCCCAGTCGGAACATTCGTACTTTGTGCCGGGCCAGGGATTGAACGGGATGAGATTGATCTTGGCCGGTATGCCCTTGAGCAGCCGCACCAGCGCCTTGGCATCGTCGATAGAATCGTTGACGCCCCTGAGCATGACGTATTCGAAGGTGATGCGCTTGGCGTTGGAAAGGCCGGGATAGTTGCGGCAGGCTTCCAGCAATTGCGCAATTGGATATTTGCGGTTGAGCGGCACCAGCTCGTTGCGCAATTCGTCGCGCACCGCGTGCAGCGACACCGCCAGCATGCAGCCAATCTCGGCGCCGGCGCGTTCGATATTCGGCACCACGCCGGAGGTCGAAAGCGTGATGCGGCGCTTGGAGATGGCGATGCCGTCGCCGTCCGCCACGATCAGCAGCGCGTCGCGCACCGCATCGAGATTATAGAGCGGCTCGCCCATGCCCATCATCACGATGTTAGTGATGCATCGTTGCTCACCGGTGGGAATTATCCCGTCGATCGGACGCGTTGCGCCCGGCCAATCGCCGAGACGATCCCGCGCCATCATCACCTGGCCGACGATCTCGTCGGCGGTAAGGTTACGCACCAGGCGCTGCGTGCCGGTGTGGCAGAACGAACAGGTGAGCGTACAGCCGACCTGGCTGGAGACGCACAGCGTGCCGCGGTCGGTGTCGGGGATATAGACGCATTCCACCTCGTGCGGACGTTCGCCTTGCGTCTCGCCCGGCAGCCGCAGCAGCCATTTGCGCGTGCCGTCGACCGAAACCTGCTCGGCCACCACCTCGGGGCGGGCCAGGGTGAACTTCTCCGCGAGCGCGGCGCGCAGTTCCTTGGATAGGCTGGTCATGGCGTCGAATTCGGTGAAGCCACGGAAATAGATCCAGTGCCAGAGCTGCTGCACGCGCATCTTGCGCTGCGCTTCCGGCACGCCGATCGCGCCCAGCAGCGCAGCTAACTGCGCGCGCGTGAGGCCGACCAGCGACGGCTTGTCCGGCGCCACATAGTGCTCAAGCGGCGTCTTTTCGACGAAACCGGCGGTTTCTAGCTGCAGCGTCATTGGCAAAGGTTACTCATTGTCATGGCCGGGTCCGTTCCGACCATCCCGCTTGGGTAGGCACAGGCTATCTAAGCGGGATCACCGGGTCTCGCCACTGCGTGGCGGCCCGGTGATGACCCTTCGGGTCACTTGCACTCCTCCGCCACCTTATCGAGCGCCTGGCCTAACCCCTTCAGTGAATAGGTGTCGGTGGTCTTGGTGCCGTGCGTGGACACGCTCTTGACCACCAAATCGGCGCTCTTGCGCATAGTCTCGACCATCTGCGCTTCCTCGGCGGCGTTCTTCACCCAGGCGCCGTCGTTCTGGGTGTACATCGCGTAGCTCGCCGAGCCGATGGTGGCGGTGGCGTCGACGCCGGCCTTCTGCGGATAGCCGACGATCATCGACACCTCGTTTTTCACCTTCTCGGCCGGCCGGGTCGAGACGAAGGCATAGGATGGGTCTCGCTTGCGGCCAGCCGGCTCGATCACAGCCGAAGCCGGCTTGGCCAGCGCGAAGCAGACCTTCTTGCCGCCAGGCGTCGCCGTGTAGGCGCCCCAGCCGCCGAATTGGCCGAGCAGCACCGCCTGCTCGGTGGGCTCGGGCTTGGCCGGCTTCTTTGGGTCTTGCGCATAGGCGGCCGTGCAACAGATCACGGCGGCGGCGGTCAGCAGTGCAATCGCGGGGCTTTGCCAAAGCGTCTTCGTCATCGGGCCCTACCGGTTGAAGTAAATGACGGCATTCAAGCCGCCCCCTCTAAAGAACAGCTGGATATTAGCCCATTAGGGGCGAATATCGGCAAGCTGAAGGCGGCAATCCGTCGCCCCCCCGCGAAACTATAGGCCGAAACCCGACGCCGCCAAACCGGCCGGGCAGCGTGCTAGATACCTTGCCACGCCAGCGTATCCGACCGAGCCGCCATGAAAGCCCTGCTCTGCACCCGTTACGGCACCCCCGACGACCTCGAACTTGCCGACATCGCCGACCCCGTGCCCGGGCCGGGCGAAGCGGTGGTGCGCGTCAAGGCGGCAGCGCTGAATTTCTTCGACAACCTGATCATCGCCGGCAAATACCAGCATAAGCCGGCCTTCCCATTCTCGCCCGCTGCCGAGTTCGCCGGCGAAGTCGAAAGCATCGGTGCCGGCGTCGCCGGATTTTCGCCCGGCGACCGCGTCATCGGCAACATTGGCTGGGGCGCCGCGCGCGAGAAGGTCGCCGTTGCCGCCGGCCAGCTCATCGCCATGCCGGCCGGCCTGGATTTCGACCATGCCGCCGGCCTCACCGTCACCTACGGCACCACGATGCATGCGTTGAAAGACCGGGCCAAGCTCAAGCCCGGCGAGACGCTGGCGGTGCTGGGCGCCGCCGGCGGCACCGGCCTCGCCGCGGTCGAGCTCGGCAAGCTAATGGGCGCGCGCGTCATCGCCTGCGCGTCGTCCGACGAAAAAATTGCCTTCGCGCGCCAGCATGGCGCCAACGACGGGGTGAATTATGCCGCATCCGATCTCAAGGACGCGCTACGCCAGTTGACCGGCGGCAAGGGCGTCGATGTGGTTTACGATCCGATCGGCGGGGCGCAGGGCGAAGCCGCGCTGCGCGGCATGGATTGGGGCGGGCGATTCCTGGTCATCGGCTTTGCCGCCGGCGATATGCCGAAGCTGCCGCTCAACCTGGTGCTGCTGCGCAGCTATGACGTGCTCGGCGTCTACTGGGGCGCCTGGATCTTGCGCGACCCGCAAGGCCATCGCGCCAACATGACGCAAATCCTCGACTGGGGCGCGCACGGCAAATTGTCCTCGCATGTGCACGCGGTCTATCCGCTTGCGGAAGCGCCGGCCGCGCTCAAGGCGATCGCCGCGCGCCAGGTGATGGGAAAGGCGATCTTGCGGCCTTAAAGCTTGGCCAACGCGTTACTAGCCGCCTCGCGATGCGCCGGGTGGATGTGGCTGGCGACCAGCTTGATCGCGGTCGCCAGCACCGCGGCATCGTCGGTGAATCCGATGACCGGCAGCACATCGGGAATGGCGTCGAGCGGCAGCACGAAATAGGCGAGCGCGCCGACCAGCGTCGCCTTCACCGGCAGCGGCGTGTCGCGATCGAAGGCGCAGTAATAGGCGGCGAGCAAATCTTCGGTGAAGGGAATGGAGGCGGCCACGCGCCGCAGCTTGCGCCAGAAGCTGCGGCTCATTGCGCTGCCGTCGTCATCCTCGGGGCGCCAGAATGCGGTGCGGGCGAATGGCATAGGGTTTAGATGGTTGGAGAAATTGGCCTCTGCAAGATGTTGTCGTCCCCGCCGACCCCCTACTTGATCGGGGGGAGGGCCGGGACCCATAACCCCGGTATTTAAGATACGGATGGACAGTAGTTATGGGTCCCCGGCGGAGCCTGTCATCGGGCCGCGCTTCGCGCGGACCCGTTGGCGGGGGACGACAGAAAATTACCCAGCCAACTTATCCATCGCCTCGGCGAGCTTGATGTCGAGTTCGGTTACCCCGCCGGCGTCGTGGGTCGAGAGCGTCACCTCCACGGTTTTGTAGACGTTGAACCATTCCGGATGGTGATCCATTTTCTCCGCCACCAGCGCCGCCCGCGTCATAAAGCCGAAGGCCTGGTTGAAATCCTTGAACACGAATTTTTTGGCGATGGCGTCCCGGCCGGCCACGTCCGACCAGCCGGCGAGCTTGGCCAGCGCGGCCTTGCGGGCATCGGAGCTAAGTTTCTGCGCCATGGTGCTCCCTCATCCATTCAAAGTCGCGGCCCTCGCAATGAGTCCGCCCCGATATTACATTTTACAAGACGACCCCGATCCTACGAGGCTTTCATGTCCTGGTCATTGAATATCGGCAAGGTAGCGGGCACGGTCGTGCGCGTCCACCTTACCTTCCTGCTGTTTCTCGCCTGGATCTTCGCCGCCAGCTACAGCCAGGGCGGCGCTGCCACCGCCTGGGACAGCCTCGTGTTCATGGTGCTGCTGTTCCTGTGCGTGCTGCTGCACGAGTTCGGCCACATCTTCACCGCGCGCGCCTTCGGCGTGCCGACGCCCTATGTGACGCTGCTGCCGATCGGCGGCGTCGCCCAGCTCGAGCGCATCCCGGAGGAGCCGGGCCAAGAATTCCTCATCGCCATCGCCGGCCCGCTGGTGAACGTGGTCATCACCATCCTGCTGGTGGCGGTCGGCGGCGCCACGTTGCAAACAAACGCCGCGGCCGGTCTCGACAACACGCAATTTTCTCTGATCGACCGGCTGGCGGCGGTGAACCTGTTCCTCGCTTTGTTCAACATGATCCCGGCGTTTCCGATGGACGGCGGCCGCGTCCTGCGTGCGCTGCTGGCAAGCCGCATGGGCTATGTGCGAGCGACCGAAGTCGCCGCCGCCATCGGCCAATTCGTCGCTTTCGCGCTCGGCTTTATTGGCTTGATGGTCAATCCGATTTTGATCTTCATCGCCATCTTCGTCTATCTCGCCGCCAGTTCGGAAGCGCACATGGTGGCGCTGCGCGCCGTCTCGCGCGGCGTGCCGGTGAGCCACGCCATGGTGACGCATTTCGAGACGCTGAAGCCTGAGGAGCATCTGGATGCGGCGGTGCAGACCTTGCTGCAAACCGGCCAGGGCGAATTCCCGGTGGTCGATGCCGCCGGCAAGCCGGTCGGCGTGCTCGGCCGCGGCGATCTCATCCGCGCCATCAAGCAGCGCGGCCCCGACGCCCGCGTCGCCGACGCCATGGTCGCGGCCATGCCGACCGTCGGCCACCGCACGACGCTCGAGCAGGCGTTCAAGCTACTGCAGCAGAAGCAGGCGCCGGCGGTCGGCGTCACCGATGCGACTGGCAAGCTGGTCGGTCTGGTCACTGGCGAGACCATCGCCGAGATGATGATGCTGCAGGACGCGATGCCCAGGGGCAGCCAGGCCGGGCCCTGGGGCCGGCCGGCGGGGGCGTAATAACGGCCTACCAGACCAGCCGCCTCGCGGCCGACGGTGGTTTCGGCCCGATTCCTGCATGTTCAGCAATGCAATCTTGGCGATCCAAATGATCGCAAGGTATTCTTTTGCGGCCGGGGGGCCGCAAAATCGCGTCGAGGGAACCGTCAATGAACGACAGCTTACAGAGCTCGCGCGAAGCGATCGCCCGCGCGGCCCCGCTGCCGGCGCTGGGGCACTTCCTGAACCACTGCCTGACCACCTACGCGGCCGAAAACAGCGGCGCGGCGGCCAATTACATCCCGGAATTGAGCAAGGCCAATCCGGCGCATTTCGGCATCGGCCTCGCGACCATCGACGGCCACGTCTACGAGGCCGGCGACAGCGCGGTCGAATTCACCATCCAGTCCATCTCGAAGGCCTTCGTCTTCGCGCTGGCGCTGGACCTTGTCGGCCCGGAGCGGGTCGAAGCCAAGATCGGAGTAGAGCCAAGCGGCGAGGCGTTCAACTCCATCCGCCTGACCGCGGACAACCGGCCATTCAATGCGATGGTCAACGCCGGGGCGATTGCCTGCTCGGGCCTGATCCACAGCGTCGATGGGTCCGGCGCTTTCGAGCGCGTGCGCGACGCGCTAAGCCGCTTCTCCGGCCGCGAGCTCGGCGTCGACGAGGCCGTCTTCGAGTCCGAGCGGGCGACCGGCGACCGCAACCGCGCCATCGCCTTTCTGCTGCATAACTATTCCGTCATCGAGGGCGACGTCACCGAGGTGCTCGACGTCTATTTCAAGCAGTGCTCCATCCTGGTGACGGCGCGTGATCTCGCGGTCATGGCGGCGACGCTCGCCAATCGCGGCATCAATCCGATCAGCAAAAAACAGGTCGTCTCGCCTTACGCGGTCGCGCGCACGCTGTCGGTGATGACTTCGTCGGGTATGTACGATTACGCCGGCGAATGGGTCTACCGCGTCGGCATCCCTGCCAAGAGCGGTGTCGGCGGCGGCATCATCGCCGCGATTCCGGGGCAATTCGGGCTGGGCACGTTCTCGCCGCTGCTCGACAGCCACGGCAACAGCGTGCGCGGGATCAAAGTCTGCGAGGTCCTGTCGTCGCATTTCGAACTGCACGTGCTCAACCGTTCGCACGATGTGCGCGCGGCCGTGATTGCCGATTACGACATCAGGGGAATTTCATCGCGCCGCAGCCGGCAGCCGCACGAGCAGGTGATCCTCGACGACCATCACCAGGACATTCGCGTCATTGAGCTTGTCGGCGCGCTGACATTCGCCAACATGGATTACGTGACACGCCGGCTCGCCGAGCGAGCACGTCCGGCCTTGTTCATCATCGATCTGCGGCGGGTGCTGGCGGTGATGCAAGGCGCGGCGCGCCTCATCGCCGACATGGTGCGCGATCTGGCGACGGTCAGTGTCACGGTGATCTTCTCCGGCATCGAGAAAAGCTCGCTGGTCTGGGACACGATCAGCGCCGCGACGAAAACCGTCGCCGAGGTGCGCCGTTTCGATCTGCTCGACGAGGCAATCGAATGGGCGGAAGATCAAGTGATTTACCGTTATGGCGGCTTCTCGCATCCCAAGGATTCGTCGCCGCTCACCAAGCAGGCCCTGCTCGCCGGATTGACGCCGGAGGAATTCGCCGATCTGACCTCGCTCGCCAAGCCCCGCACCTTTCACATCGGCGAACGCATCATTGCGGCCGGCGATCCGGCGTCATCAATCTTCTTCTTGCTGAGCGGCATGGTCAGCGTCAAGCTGCACAGCGGGGTGCGGCTTGCGAGTCTGTCGCACGGCATGGCGTTTGGCGAAATGGCGTTGATTGAGGATATGCGGTCCGCCGATGTATGGGCCGACACCCCGGTGACCTGTCTCGAACTGGGCATCGAGCAGTTCGAAACCTACTGCGAACGACATGCGCGCAGCGGCCAGCGAATTGTGCACAATCTCGCGGCGCTTATCGCCAAACGGCTGATTCAGGCCAACACCAAGGTCGATCTGCTCAGCGCCTACTGATCAATCCGCCATTTTACCCCCGGCCGGCGGGACTTAACCCCATTCCGGCCAATCGCCAGCCGGCAGTTGCTTCCGGCCGCTTCGTGACTATATTGCGCTGCAATAGCGTCGCGTCGCGGGTCCACAGGATTGCCGTCCGGCAATCCTGTTGTCTTTTGGAAGACGGATTTCCTTCGGAAATCCTTTTGGGGCCCGCGCTTTGGTTTTTGGAACTCGCATGAATCTCCGCAACGTCGCCATCATCGCCCACGTCGACCACGGCAAGACCACGCTGGTCGACCGGCTGCTGCAGCAATCGGGCGCCTATCGCGAGAACCAGCGCGTGGTCGAGCGCGCCATGGATTCCAACGACCTCGAGCGCGAGCGCGGCATCACCATACTGGCCAAGGCAGCCTCGGTGCTGTGGAAAGACACCCGCATCAATATCGTCGACACGCCCGGCCACGCCGATTTCGGCGGCGAGGTGGAGCGCATCCTCAACATGGTCGACGGCGCGCTGGTGCTGGTCGACGCCGCCGAAGGTCCGCTGCCGCAGACCAAGTTCGTGGTGTCGAAGGCGTTGAAGATGGGACTCAAGCCCATCGTCGTCATCAATAAGGTGGACCGCTCCGATGCCAGGCCGGTCGAAGTCATCAACGAGGTGTTCGACTTGTTCGCGGCGCTCGACGCCAGCGAAGAGCAGCTCGATTTCCCCATTCTCTACGGCTCGGCCAAGCAGGGCTGGATGGCGACCAGCCTTGAAGGATCGCACGACGACGGCATGCAGCCGCTGTTTGATCTCATCCTCAGCCACGTCAAGCCGCCGGTGGTGGAAGCCGGCCCGTTCCGCCTGCTCGGCACCATTCTCGAAGCCAACCCCTATCTCGGCCGCCTCGTCACCGGCCGTATTACGTCTGGATCGGTGAAACCGAACCAGCCGGTAAAGGTGCTCGACCACGACGGCAAGCTGATCGAGAGCGGCCGCATCACCAAGTTGCTGGCGTTCCGCGGGATCGAGCGCGTGCCGGTGGACGAGGCGGAAGCGGGCGACATCGTCGCCATCGCCGGACTGCCAGAGGCGACCGTCGCGATGACGATCTGCGATCCGTCGGTGGAAACGCCGATCCCGGCGCAGCCGATCGATCCGCCGACGCTGGCGATGACGTTCCGCGTCAACGATTCACCGCTCGCCGGCACCGAAGGCAGCAAGGTCACCGGCCGCATGATCCGTGACCGCCTGTTGCGCGAAGCGGAAGGCAATGTGGCGTTGCGCGTGCGCGAATCCGACGACAAGGACGCTATGGAAGTCGCCGGCCGCGGCGAATTGCAGCTCGGCATTTTGATCGAGCAGATGCGGCGCGAGGGCTTCGAGCTNNGTCGTCATCGACGTCGACGAAGTTCATTCCGGCATCGTCGTGCAGAAGATGTCGGAGCGCAAAGCCGAGATGCTGGAGATGAAGCCCTCCGGCGGCCACCGGCTGCGTCTGGTGTTCCACGCGCCGACGCGCGGCCTGATCGGTTACCAGGGCGAACTGCTCACCGACACGCGCGGCACCGCCATCATGAACCGGCTGTTCCACGCCTACGCGCCGCACAGGGGTCCGATCCAGGGCCGCCGCAACGGTGTGCTGATCTCCAACGACCAGGGCGAGGCGGTCGCCTATGCACTGTGGAATCTGGAAGACCGTGGCCCGATGATGATCGAGCCAGGCTGGAAGGTTTACCGGGGCATGATCGTCGGCGAGCATACCCGCGACAACGACCTCGTGATCAACGTGCTCAAGGGCAAGCAACTCACCAATATCCGCACCACCTCGAAGGACGAGGCGGTCCGCCTCACCCCGCCGATCCGCATGACGCTGGAAAAGGCACTTGCCTATATCCAGGACGACGAGCTGGTCGAAGTGACGCCGTCGTCGATCCGCCTGCGCAAGAAGCTGCTCGACGAGACCGACCGCAAACGGGAAGACCGCCAGCGCGCGGCCGCCGCCGAGGCGGTGTGAGGTCCGGCCGCCCAGGCCGGTCGCGGGCGTTGATGGTGTCCTATATTGGGACGATTCGAATCTGTGAAATCGAATCACCTGCCGCGGCGCCGCCGCCCCATGCGCAGCGCGAGCGCCGGGCGTGACCACGGTTCGCGCATTGCCTCGCGTCACCAGCGCGATTTACCAGCAGCCACAGCGTGTTTCTTGCCGCCCTGTGGCCAGTAATCCACACCGGTAACGTATCATTAATCATGGGGCTTGAAGGCCGCAGGGTTCGTTGCTTCTATTCCGTAATGAGTACGACCCTCATAGAGATTCGCCGTGCGAAGACCTCCGATGCGGTGGACGTCGCCGCGACCCATGACGAGGCATGGCGGACGGCGTATCAGGGCATCATCCCGGGCAACGAGCTCGGCAAGCTGATCAACCGGCGCGGACCGGACTGGTGGGACTCGGCCATCCGCAAAGGCAGCCGCATCACCATTCTGCAATTCGGCGACAAGGTTGCCGGCTACGCCAACTACGGGCGCAACCGGGCGCGCAGCCTGTTCTATGACGGCGAAGTCTACGAGCTTTATCTGCGTCCCGAGTTCCAGGGGCTGGGCTTCGGCCGCCGCCTGTTCTCCGCCGCGCGCAAGGACCTCGTGCAGAGCGGCTTGAAGAGCCTGGTGGTGTGGGCGTTGTCCGATAACGAGCCGGCGGTGGAATTCTATCGCGCGCTCGGCGGCCGCGCGGTCGCCCGCTCCTCGGAGCGCTTTGGCGCCAAGACGCTCGACAAGGTCGCCTACGCCTGGCAGTGAGGCGTTTCCCATAATTAAATCTTCGGCGCCGGCAGACCGTTCTGCATGCACGCGGCGTGCAGCGTGTTGAGCAGCAGACAGGCGATGGTCATCGGCCCAACGCCGCCGGGAACCGGCGTGATCGCGCCGGCAATTTCCTTGGCCTCGCCATAGGCGACATCGCCGACGATGCGCGGCTTTTTGGCTTCTTTACCGCTCTCGCCGGCAATGCGATTGATGCCGACATCGATCACGGTCGCACCCGGCTTGATCCATCCGCCACGAACCATTTCAGGGCGGCCCATCGCGGCAACAAGCAAGTCCGCGCGGGCGCATACCGACGGTAAATCGAGCGTCTTGGAATGGGCGATCGTCACCGTCGCATTCTCCGCCAGCAGCAATTGCGCCACCGGCTTGCCGACGATGTTGGAGCGGCCGATCACCACCGCCTCCAGCCCCGCGAGCGAGGTGTGCACGGCCTTGGCCAGCCGCACGCAGCCGAGCGCCGTGCACGGCGCCAACCCTGGCAGCCCGCTGGCGAGCCGGCCGGCATTGAGCGGATGGAATCCATCCACGTCCTTGTCCGGGTCGATGGCGGCGATGATTTTGTCCGCATCGATTTGCGGCGGCAGCGGCAATTGCACCAAGATTCCGTTCACCTTCTCATCGGCGTTGAGCAGCCCGATCAGATCGAGCAGTTCGGCCTCGCTCACGTTCTCCGGCAAATGCTGATCGAACGACTGCAAGCCTGCCTCGGTCACCGCCTTGGACTTGTTGCGAACATAGACTTTGCTGGCGGAATTGCCGCCGACGAGCACGACCGCCAGACCCGGCACAAGACCGCGGTCGCGCCGCAGGCGATGCACCGCATCCGTCACCTTGCCGCGCAGATCGGCCGAGATCGTCTTGCCATCGATGATGCGTGCGGACATGGCTGATTGTTAGCCTTTCGCCGCGATCTTCTCCAGAGCCGCGATCAGCGGTGGGCCATCGCCCGAAATGACGAGCCGCTTGATGCGGGCCGTGGCACCCACGGTGAGCGAGACGTCGCGCGGTGGGACGCCGACCGCCTTGGCAACGAGCCGCACCAGCGCAGCATTCGCCTCGCCCTCGCTCGGTGCCGCGCGCACCCGCACCTTGAGAACGCTACGGCCGTCGGCCAACAGCTCGATGCCGTCGATGCAATCGCGGCCGCCCTTGGGCGTCAGCCGCACGGCGAGCACGATACCGCCGGGTGTCGGCGCCCAGGGTCGCGGCGTGCTCATTTTATAGTTGCTTGCGCATGATCTTGCCCGAAAACCGGTGCCCACTTTTCGGGATCATGCGCTAAAATACGTTCGGATAGATGTACCGAATGATCACGTTTTCCAGCAACAGAATGAGCAGGATCAGGATCACAGGCGACACGTCGATGCCGCCGAGATTGGGCAGCATCAAGCGGATCGGCCGCAGCAGCGGCTCGGTAAGCCGGTACAGGAAGTCGAGCAACATCGCCACCACCTGATTGCGGGTGTTGACCACGTTGAAGGCGACCAGCCAGGACAGAACGGCGGCGGCAATCAGCAGCCAGATGTAGATTTGCAGCACCAGCAGAACGATATCGAGGACCGCGCGCATTGAGTGTCCGCCTGTTCGAGGTGGGCGGAAATTAGCGGGTCGCATGGACTTGAACAAGCCGACCTGTGCCAAATCGGCTCATACCGAATCCGTACCGTGCATAACTTTATGCTTGCGCATGATCTTTTCCGAAAACCGGTGCCCACTCTTTTGGAATATGCGCTATCCTTGACAGGCTGAAACCCTGGCCCTAAATGGCCCCCACTCGCTGAAAACCGCGCGGCACTAGGCTTTTGCGCTGGCGGAGGATCGGTTGGGGCCATAGCTCAGCTGGGAGAGCGCGTCGTTCGCAATGACGAGGTCGGCGGTTCGATCCCGCCTGGCTCCACCATCCACCTTCGCCGCTCCTTCGGAACTTCAGCTGGCAAGCCACCCGAGCGCGAAGGCTGCCCGTCAAAGCTTTGAGTCGAAGGCGGGCTTTTCATTTCACGGCTCCGCGGCATCCGTCGTCTGACTGGCCGGCTGGCGCCCGATCCAGTGATCGATGAAGGCGGCGAGCCAGTTGCGCGCGGCGTGGTCGTGCACCGCGCGGTCGGCGACATGCTCGGCGCGCTGCTTGGCGCCCGGAAGTTCCATGCGATGGGCGCCGCGCACCAGCCAACGATACATCATGGCGTGGGTGACCTCGGGGTGGAACTGCAGCGCATAGCCGGTGCCATAACGGAACGCCTGCACGGAGAAGGCATCGCCTTCGGCGAGCAGTTCGCCGCCGGCCGGCAGGTCGAAGCCCTCGCGATGCCATTGATAGACGTGATCGGGCCAATCGGCGCAGATCGCCCGCCCGGCTGGCGTCGGGCGGATCGGGTAATAGCCGACCTCGGCGTGGCCTTGCGGATGCGGATAGACGCGGCCGCCGAGATGGTGCGCCATCATCTGTGCGCCGAGGCAGATGCCGAGATACGGCTTCTTGTCGCGCAGCGGCACGCCGATCCAGTCGATCTCGCGGCGTACGAACTCCTCGTTGTCGTTGGCGCTTTGCGGGCCGCCGAAAATCGCGGCGCCGGCATGCTCGTCCATCGTCTCCGGCAGCGGATCGCCGAAACGCGGGCGCCGGATGTCGAGCGGATAGCCGAGCTTGCCTAGCACCTGGCCGACGCGGCCGGGCGAGGAATGCTCCTGGTGCAGGATGAGAAGGACCGGCTTCAACATGGCGGTTCGGCGCATCGTCGCGCACCGACTATGAGTAACGGCTTTGCCGGTGTTTGCAACATGGACGGCCGATGGCAGACCCGATCAGTCTCANNCTTTTCGGGATCATGCGCTATGTGCGCGGCGCGCGCCTGCGCCGCGATTGCCGCGAATCCACGGCCGCCAGTAGCGCCCGCCGCGGGACAATGCGGATCAGGAAGGTGACCAGTTTGTTGGTGAGACCCGGGATGACCACGCGTTGCCCGCGCATCAGGCCGCGGTAACCGAGCTCCGCCACCCGCTCGGGCGACTGGCTGAGGAAGTCGGGCGCCAGTTTGCCTTTGACGCCGGCGCGCGCCGCGAATTCAGTCGGTACCGGACCGGGGCAGAGCACGGTCACCCGCACCCCGCGCAATTTAAGCTCGCTGTGCAGCGCCTCGCTGAACGACAGCACATAGGCCTTGCTGGCGTAATAGACCGCCATACCCGGCCCGGGCAGGTAGCCGGCGACCGAGCCGACATTGAGCACGCCGCCGCGGTGGCGCGCCAGGCTATCGACAAAGGCGAGCGAAAGTTCGGTGAGCGACCGCACATTGACGTCGATCATCGCCAATTGTTCGTCGCGGTCGCGCGAACTGGCGTGCCCCGTCAGTCCGAAGCCGGCATTATTGACCACGTATTGCGGCTCGGCCCCCTGCGCCGCAAGCACCTCGCCGATCACGCGGGCGGCATCGTTGCGTTGCAGATCGGCGACGATCACCAGTGGCTTGCGCGTGCCTGTTGCGGCGATCTCATCGGCCAGCGCCCGCAGCCGGTCCTCGCGCCGCGCCACCAGCGCCAGTTCGTGGCCGTTGCGCGCGAACACCCGCGCCAGCGCGACGCCGATGCCGGCTGAGGCGCCGGTGATCACGGTAATCGGCCGCAAGCCGCTCATTGGCTTAACATTTGTTTGAGCATGATCTTTTCCGAAAACCGGTGCCTGCTTTTCGGTATCATGCTCTAGCGTCTCGCCAACCGGCATGCAAACCGCGCGGGACGCCCCGATAAAAACAATCGGCCGCCCGGCAGCCCGGACGGCCGATAGATGACGTCAGGGCACGGATCAAGCTGTGGCGGCGACATCCTCCAGCGCCCGGTTGCGCGGCTCCACGCCCCAGGCCCACACCACCACGATCTGAATCACCACCAGGCCGATCATCAGCCAGACCACGCCCGGCAACTGGTAGGACGCCATCAGGGCGGTGACGACGAAAGGCGAAGCCACCGTGGCGCCCCGCCCCAGTGTGTTGCAGATGCCATTGGCGCGCAGCCTGATCTCGGTCGGGAACAGTTCCGGCGTGTAGACGCCGAACAGGATCGCGGTCTGCACATAGATCGCCACGATCAGCACAAAGCCGACGCTCAACACGATGGTCGGGTCAGACGCCGCATTGAAGCGGGCATAGATGTAGCCGGCAACGATGGTCACGATCGACGCGCCGATGATGCTCGCGCGCCGCCCGATGGCATCGGAGGTGTAGGCGCCGAGCGCACAGCCGAGCAGCGAGGCGATCGAGAGCACCAGCGTGTAGGCGAGCGAACTGGTGATGGTGAGGCCCTGGCGCAGGAAGAACTGCGGCAGGAAGATCACGAAGCCGAAGATCAGCGTGTTGATGGTGATCAGCACCCAGCTGCCGACGATCATGCGCTGCAGAATCGGCGGCCGCAGCATGGCCGTTGCGGTGAGCTGCGGGGTTGTCGGCGGCTTGGCCGCCGGCGGCAACGCTCCGGCGCCGGCCGTCACTTCCTTCTCGATCGACGTCATCAAGGCTTCCGCTTCCGCGCTGCGGCCTTTCGATTCCAGCCAGCGCGGCGACTCCGGCAAGTTCTTGCGCAGATACCAGACGATCAGCGAGCCGACGCCGGCGATGATGAACATCGGCCGCCAGCCCCAAGCCGGAATGATCAGATAACCGAGCAGCGCGGTCACCGGGAATCCCGCCACCACCAGAAACGCCATGAACGACAGCCAGCGGCCGCGCGTGCGCGGCGGCACGAATTCGGTGAGCGTCGAATAGCCGACCACGATCTCGGCGCCGAGCCCCAATCCCTGGATGAAGCGCAAGACGATGAGCTGCGTCATGTCCTGCGCGAAGGCGGCCGCCAGCGAGGCCAGCCCAAAGATCAGCAGATTGATCTGATAGGTGAAGCGGCGGCCGAACCTGTCGCCGACAAAGCCGGTGACCAGTGCGCCGATGGTCATGCCGACGAAGGTCAGGGAGACAAATTGCGGAATCTGCAGCGGCGTCGAGAACTTGCTCTGGATCACGGAAGCGATCACACCACCCGCGACATAGAGATCGTAGCCGTCGAAGAACATGCCGGCGCCGACCAGCCAGAAGATGCGGTAATGGAACGATGAGATCGGAAGCCGGTCGAGTCGTGCGCCGGCATTCACTGCGCTAGCCATTTGATTCCCCCCTGCGGACCGGATGTTTAAGCACCGGTCTTGTTGCCCACGGCGGATCGTAGTCGAGACGGAGCGCAGGCGCTACCGCCCGAGCGGCCAGCCGCGAAACTTTCGCGGCCGTATCAAGAACCAGCAATGTTGAGAATTAATCCCGCCGTCCGGCTGTTTTCCGGCGCGGCAACACAAGGCCTATTGGATGGCCTTGCCCTTGCGGTAGCTGTCTTCCAGAAGCTGCATATTGTTCTGCACGTATTTATTGCCGGGGTCCCTGCGCTGGGCGGCGTCGAGCTTCTCGCGCGCGCGCTTGTAGTCGCCGCGCAGCATGTAGGAATAGCCCTGGTTGTTCAGGATCTCGGTCGTCGGCCCCAGGATGCCAATGGCCTGGTTGTAGGCGCGGTCGGCGAGATCGAAGCGGCGCAAGCGGTCATAGGACGCGGCAAGCCCGAGCCAGGCCTCCGCGTCGCGCGGATGCAGCTCGGCCGCGTGACGGAAATATTTCTCGGCCAGCCCGAAATTATTGGCGCGGTATTGCTTCTTGCCGAGGCTCAAGGCGTCGTTCGGATCGCTGCCGAGCAGGCCCGGTTGTGTGGAAGCCGGCACGCCGAGCACCGACGGCAACGGTTCGTCGGCCGTGACGTCATTTGCCGGCGCCGCGGCAAAAGCATCCGCGCCCGGCGTTGTCGATTCGAACGGATTGGAGAATTTGCCGGCGCTGCATCCCGCCAGCCACAGGCCGGCCGCTGCAATAAACACGGCTCGGGCAATTCCAATACGCATGACAAAGCCTGCCGGAAACGTCCGCGACGGGACCAAAGGTTAAGCTAGGAGAGCTTAGTTAAGAAATTCTTCACCCTATGCTTTGCGCCGGAAAATCAGAAAAAATGCCCGACATGCAGACGCACGAACACCGGCAGCAGGATGACCACGAACAGCACCGGAAAGATGCACACCATCATCGGCACCGAGAGCTTGGCAGGCAGCGCATAGGCCTTTTCCTCGGCGCGCGAGAGCCGCTTATGGCGCATGTCGTCGCTATAGACCCGCAGCGCATCGGTGATGCTGGAGCCGAGATCGATCGATTGGTTGATCAAGGTCGCGAACGCGTGCGCCTCGTCGAGCGCCAGCCGGTCGGCGAAGCGCTCGAGCGCGTCCTTGAGCGGGCGGCCGGCACGGGTTTCGAGATTGGTCATATGAATATTGGTCGAGAGCGAAGGATAGCTGTCGCCGAGCTCGCGGCCGATGCGTTCGAGCGCGGCTTCCATCGACAACCCGGAATCCGCGCACACCACCAGCAGGTCCATGAAATCCGGAAAGCCGGCGCGGTGCTCCTCCTTGCGGGTGGAAATACGCCGGTCGACGTACATGCTGGGGCCGACGTAGCCGGCGATGCCGCCGACGATCACCATCAGCCAAAAGAACGTCGTTCCGTGCGACTCCATCATGGGCCGCGCCACGAACACGGCGGCGGCGATGCCGACGGCGAGCGCCGTGCGCGCGATGAAAAAGAACGCGACCCCGCGCGGATCGTAGATGCCGGCCTGGATCAGCCGCCGCCGCAGCACCTTCATGTGCTCGTCGTTGGTCGAGGAATAGTGCTTGGTGGTGTATTCGATGAGTTGGGCCACCACCTTCAGGCTGGAATATCGCAACGAGCGCTTGGGATTGGCTTGCCGCTCGCTTTCATCCAGGATGTGTGACGTGCGCCGCTTGACCGAGCCGCGCACGCGCGCGAACGCCATCACCGAGAACGCCATGGTGCCGGCGGCGAGGAACACCAACAGCGCCATCATCACGCTGGCATTGTCGTTAAATACGTTGCTGAAGGTTGAGGACAACATGTTCATCGGTCAGATCTTGAAATTGACCATGCGGTACATGATGAAGTTGCCGACGCCCATCCAGCAGGCGGCCAGCACCAGCGCGATTTTGGTCAGGTCCTCACCCCAGACGCTGGCGTAGAAAGTCGGCACCAGGAAATTGATCACCGCGAACATGCCGATCGGCAGCGACGACAGGATCAGCGCCGAGGCACGGCCTTCTGCCGCCAGCGCGCGAATCTTGCGGCGCATCTTGAAGCGCTGGCGGATCACGCCCGACAGGTTTTCCAGGATTTCGCCGAGATTGCCGCCGGTCGAGCCCTGGATAGCGACCGCGGTGACGAATAGCGGAAGGTCGTCGGTGCCGACGCGGAAATAGAGATTGCGCATCGCGGATTCGAGGTCGGCGCCGTAGGTGATCTCGTCGGTGACGGTGCCGAACTCGCTGCCGATCGGGTCGGGCTGTTCGCGCGCCACCATGTTGATGGCGATCGGAACCGGATGGCCCGCGCGCAGCGAACGCACGATGATGTCGATGGCGTCGGGGAACTGCGCGGCGAATTTCTTTTGCCGCCGCGAGCGCAGGAACCTGAGCACCATGAAGGGCAGCACGAAGCCGCTGAACAGCGCGGCGATGACGGCGTGCAACAAGCGCCCCTCGAACACCATGGCGGCCGCGAACGCCCCGATCATACCGACAATGACGATCAGGATCAGCCGTCCGAAGCCGATGGTCAGGCCGGATTGCAGCACGAGCTTATTGAAACTGACGAGCGGCAACCGATATTCGCCGCCGCTGGTCAGCCCGCGCTCGCGCCGCAATTGCACCAGCACGCTTTCGCGGTCCGGCTTGTCGTCCATCACCTTGAGGCGGCGGTTGATGTTATGGCGGTAGGACGCCTTGTTGTAGAACAGCAGATAGACGCCTTCCGCGAACATCGCCGCCGAGACGCCGATCAGCAGATACATCAGATAGACCGGATTGAAGTCGAACATGGCGCGTCANNAGAAAACGCGGGCGCACGCCGGTGGCCGTGAAATGGCCCTGCACGGCGCCGTCCGCCCCGGTGCCGGTGCGTACGTATTTGAAGATTTCCTGCATCTGGATGATGTCGCCTTCCAGCCCGGTTATTTCCGCGATCGACGTGACCTTGCGCTTGCCGTCGGACTGGCGCGCGAGCTGCACGATGAGCTGGATGGCGCCGGCGATTTGGCTGCGGATCGAGGCCACCGTCATCGGCAGGCCAGCCATGCCGATCATCTGCTCCAGGCGCGAGATGGCGTCGCGCGGCGTATTGGCGTGAATGGTGGCCATCGAGCCTTCGTGGCCGGTGTTCATCGCCTGCAACATGTCGAAGGCTTCCTCGCCGCGGCACTCGCCGAGGATGATGCGGTCGGGCCGCATGCGCAGCGCGTTCTTCACTAATTCGCGTTGACGAATTTCGCCCTTGCCCTCGATATTGGGCGGCCGCGTCTCCATGCGGCCGACATGCGGCTGCTGCAACTGAAGCTCGGCGGCGTCTTCGATGGTGATCAGGCGCTCTTTTTCCGAGATGAAGGCGGACAGCGCATTGAGCATGGTGGTCTTGCCGGAGCCGGTGCCGCCGGAAATGATCGTGGTGATGCGCGCCTTCACCGCCGCCCCGAGCAGCTCGGCCATCGGCGGACGCAGCGCGCCGACTTCCACCAGCCGACCGAGGTTGAGCGGCTTCTTGGAAAATTTGCGGATCGAGACCAAGGGGCCATCGACGCCGATCGGCCGCACCGCCACGTTGACGCGCGAGCCGTCCTGCAGGCGCGCGTCGCAAAGCGGATGGGATTCGTCGACGCGGCGGCCGACCGCGGCCACGATTTTATTGATGATGCGCAGCAGGTGATTCTCGTCCTTGAAGCGCACCGACAACGGCTCAAGTATGCCGCCGCGCTCCACATAAACGCATTCGTGGCCGTTGATCAGGATGTCGCTGATGGTCGGGTCCTTGAGCAGCGGCTCGAGCGGACCCAGACCGGTCATCTCGTCGAGAATTTCCGAAACGAAGGCCGCAAGCTCCTGCGTGTTCAGCGCCAGCCGCTCGGCCAGCACGTATTGCGACACCAGTTGCTGGACGTGTCGGCGGGTTTCTTCTTCGGGCAGCTTTTCCAGCGCCGAAAGATTGATCTCCTCGATCAGCCGGCGATGCAGTCGGACCTTGGCGTCGAGCAGCTTGTCGCTGAGCAGCCGATCGGCGGCCGCCTGCGGCTGCAACGGCGGCGCCGGTTCAGCCGTCACTTCCGGAGGCGCCGTCCATGCCGACTCTTCGACCGCCGGCAGGTCTGGTGCGGCAACGCGTCGGGCTGTGAAACGGCCGGCCATCGCTTATTCCTTTTTCCCTTTTATTGCGCGACGGAAAGCTTGAATTTCTTGATCGGCGCTGCGGTCTTGCCTTCCGCCGCCGGCTTCTTTGCCGCGGAATCCACCACCAGCTTCTTGAGCTGCGCGGTGACCTTGTTGCCGGGCTTTACTTCGTCGAGCGGCACGCCGCGGTCGATCGCCTCGCGCACCAAAGCGTAATCGTTAGGGATCGCGGCAACGAAGGCATCACCGAGCGTCTGCACGAGGTCGCTGCGGCGCAAGCCGGACGAGAACATGCGGTGCTCAAAGCGGTTGACGATGACCTGCGGATTGAGCCCGTCACCCAGCCGTTCCTTGATCGCCGCCACCAACTGCTTGGCGTGACGCAGGCTGGGCACGGTGGTCTCGCTGACGATGAACAACTTGTTGGAGCCGAGCAGCACGCTGTCGGTCCAAGAGAACCAGGTGCGCGGCATGTCGAACACGACATAGTCGAAATTGGTGGAAACGAGGTCGAGCAGGCGCGTTACCACGTCGGGATCGAACGACCGCATCTCCGCTGGCCGGTTCGGCGCCGCGACCACGGCGAGGCCGGATGCGTGATACGAGAGCATGATCTCGAGCAATTGCCGGTCGAGACGGTCCGGCCGCGGCTCGATTTCCGCCAGGTTCAGGCGTGGCTCCAGATCGAGATAGTCGGCCACCGCGCCATTTTGGAAATTTAGATCGACCAGGCAGGTGGACGGTTTCACGCGCTGACCGCCGCTGTTGAGCATGAGCATCGCGGTCTGCACCGCCAGCGTGGTCACCCCGGCGCCGCCGACGGCGGGCAGGAATGTATAGATCTGCGCCTCGGTCGGCTCGGCGCTGCCGCCATGACTCTGGGAGACGCGGGCGCAGGCGCGCACCAGATCAATCGCCGCCACCGGCTTCACCAGGAAGTCGGCGATCCGCATCTGCAATAGCGTGCGGGCGACGTTTTCGTCGAAGCTCTGCGTCACCGCAACCACCGGCGGCCACGCGCGCACGCGCGCCATCAGCCGCGCCAGCGCGGCCATCTCCTCGTCGCTTCCGGCGTCGAGATCGACCACCACGACGGTGGCGTTCTCGACATCGAGCTTGTCGCTGCGCTCCGCGATCCGCCCCGACACCATGGTGAGTTCAATCGCGCTCGAGGCGCCGAATGTGGCGCGCACGGAACGGTCGAACTCGGCGTCGGCGGTGAGCACCACCACGCGGGTACGATTTGAATTGGGGCTGGGGCTGCGGCCTAAACGCATGACTTCAATCGATTCCGCTTATTTCACCGGCGCCGCCGACTGAGTCACCGTCGGTCCGACCGGCGCTGTATTGTTCTGCGTATTCGAATCCTGCTGGTAGCTGGCCGACGTGCCGATGCCCTGCGGCCGGATCACGCGGTTGGTGCGATAGCGCTCGATGGCGGATTCCATCTTATCGCCGTTGAACGCGATGTTCTTATCGGCGCTGGCGCGCGGCCAGGGATCGACCATCTGGGTGACCTTGTCGGTCGCGACCGAATCGCCGCCGCCGAGCAAAATGGTGTCGCGGCGATCGAGATATTCCGAGCAGCCGGCGAGCGCGGCGAGCAGCGCGGCGAGCGCGAGCGTACGCAGCATGTTACTGGATGGCCGCATTGGAATCCCCCTTCGGCAGATCGAGCATGTGCCCGGTGAACGGGCGGCCGCCGGCGTCGGCGAAGCGGGCCGTGGCGGGCGTGAGTGCGATCGCCTGCGCCCGCGTGACCTCGGTCTTGCCGAGCAAGAAGAAGTCCGGATCGTTCGGCGGCAGCGTGTCGTCGGCCGGNNCTGATAGGATTTGCTGGAGAACAACGCGCCCAGTACCGGCACGCTGCCGAGCCAGGGCAGTTGATCGATCGAGTTTTGGTTGTTGCTCTGCAACAGCCCGCCGAGCACAAAACTTTGTCCATCGCGCAGCTCGACCGTGGTCGAAGCGCGCCGCACGATCAACGACGGCACTGAAACAGTGGCCGAAATCGCGACGGGGTGCGTATAGTCAATCGAGCTGACTTCCGGCTCGATCTTCAGGTTGATCAGGCCGCGGCCGAGCACGGTCGGCGTGAAGGCAAGGCCGACGCCGTATTTCTTGTAGTCGACGGTGATCTGCCCGAGATTTCCCGNNAGCGCGACCAGATTGGGCTCCGCCAAGCTGCGGGCGACGCCCTTCTGCTCGAGCGCATTAATTGCCACGTCAGTGAGTACTCCGCCACCCGCGATCCGCGCGATCGCAAAGCCGAATGGGGACGCGCCGGACAGCACGCCGGCCGCCACCGCGGCCGAGCTCATGGCGGGCACTGATGAGGAATTCACGCCGCCATTGGTCGCGCCCGGGCCCGGATTGCTGAAAGTGGAGTTGCCGCCGCTCTGCGTGATCGGCAATTGTCCGGCCGGGACCTGGTTGCCGATATTGGCGATGCTGTTGCCGCCGAAGCGGTTCCACTGCACCCCCAGTTCGCGGCCGGCGGTGCGCGAGATCTCGATGAAGCGCACTTCCAGCATCACCTGCTGCGGCGAACTGACCGACACCGAATTGATGATTTCCGGTCCGAACTGGCGCGCGATGGTGACCGCCTTGTCGAGGGTGGCGGCGTCGGCCACCTCGCCCGACAGCATGATGCGGCCGTTGACCGAAGACGCCTGCAGATGCGAGCCGGCGAAACGGCGCTTGAGCTCGTTGGTCAGCCGGCTGATGTCGTATGACACCTCGACGTCGAAGATGCCGATCAGCTTCTTGCCCTCGGCATAGACCTGCACGCGGGTGGTGCCGATCTTCTTGCCGAGAATCGACAGCGTGTGATCGGTCAGCGGATTGACATCGGCGACGTCCGGATCGCCGACCATGACGTCGACGAAACTGGTGCCGGTGCGCACGTCCTGCGACTTGCCGATGGTGACCGTCACCATGGCGGTATGGTTGTTGCCGCTGATCTGGATGATGCGATCCTGCGCATGGGCGTCGCCGGCCACGAATAGAAGCGTCGCCGCCAACGCGATCGCCAAGGCGACCGCCAGATCGCGCAGCCAGCAGCCAGCGCCCGTGGTCCTGTCCGAGCGCCGCCAGGCGAAGCCGACGGCAAATTCATTCTTGTTATTCACGATACACTCCCCCGTCCTTGATTGACCCCACTCCCGGAATTACCGGGCATTCATATCCTGACCGGTCGTCGTCAAGTCCCCACGACTGCCTTCGACCGGCACGGTGTATTCCTGCTTTGCAGTTGCGCGCGTGACCACCACCGTCGCGGTCGCGACCTTGTCGCTGCTGACCGGCTCGTTGCCGCTCAAATCGTTGAGCGTGATCTTGCGCGATTTTGTTTCGACGATGTCGCCCGCCTTGCGCAGCAGCAGCGACAAATTGCCGACCGACGACGCCAGCCAGACTTTCTGCGCTTCCACTGTGCTCACTTCGAGCGTGACCGACTTCGCCACGGCTGCCTTGGCGGCGCGTTCGTCGGCACTCTGGTCGACCGCCAGCACGCGCGTATTCTGCAGCACGACTTCGGTGGTGGCCGAACCCTTTTCGATCTGGCGCGTGAGCACGACATCGACGCGGTCGCCCGGCAGCACGAAACCGCCGACGCCTTCCACATCATTGACGCGAATGGTCACCGCCTTCATGCCTGGCTTCACGAGCGCCGAAAGCGTCGCGCGTTCGCCGGGGCCGGTGATCTTGAGCGAAAGCACCGGCTCGTTCGTCTCGATCGCGGTGAGAACCACGCGGCGGCCGCCATGCAAGACGTCGCTGATCTTGGTGAAGGCGCCGGCCGGCATCGAGGCCACCGGCCACGGCTCTTCCTGCAGCATTGACGCAGTGAGCTCGGTGCCGAAACGCAGCGGCTGCTTGGCGACGACAACGGTTTGCATCGCTACCGACTTCTTGTTCGCCTCGAAATTCTTCGCCTGCATGCTGGCCTGGTTGTTGAGCCATGCCTGGGCGATGAACACGGCGAGCAGGCCGAACACGACGGCGAACCCGATCATGACGATGGTGCTGGCACGCAAGGTTTTGGTCCCGTTTGACGCGATCTGAAACTTGGCCGTTCTGCTCGCGAAGAGACTAAAAGAGACAAAGTATTCAATTGCTAATTTCGTCAGCCCATCTGGGGCTATGCTGAAGAGCGGCTGAATTACTATTGTTTACGATCGGTGTGCGATGCGGATAACTTTAGAGTAACCTTTCGCGACATTAACAATACTGCATGGTAATCCTGCGCAACCTGTAACGATTGATTGAGCCTAACGATCGGTTGCGCGGCACAAAAACCCAGTAAATACGGGCATGCGCCCACCCAGCGCCGCTGCCCGCCAACGCGGCGGGACATTGTCGAGCCAAATATAGGGTTAAGTGATCGCGTCACCGGCGTTGCCCGTTCGGCTCGGTTGCGGCAACATGCGAGCGAGGCCACAACAATCGTCGCGTCCGCAACGGGCGCGCATAACAATCCTTCCTGGGAGAACTCGTCGATGTCTAAACCGCGCATTAGCTACATCGATCCGGCAACGGTCAAAGACCCTGCCATGATCGCCGAGTTCGAACGTTGTGCGCGCGAGGGAACGCCGCGGCCGGAAAGCCAGGCGATTCGTGCGCACGTGCCGGCGGCATTTTGGTCGTTCGCCAATACCTGGCGCGACGTGTTCAAGAACGGCGTGGCCGCTCACAACATCAAGGAGCTCTGCCGCATCTATGTCTCACGCTCTGTGCTGTGCGAATTCTGCGGCAACCAGCGCTCGATCAAGGCGGCCAAGTCCGGTCTCATGGAAGACGACTACGCCGACCTGATCAATTTCGAGAGTTCGACGCGCTACGACGAGCGGCAAAAAGCCGCGCTTGCCTATGCCGAGGCGATTACCTGGGATTTGCCGACCGACGATGCTTTCTGGGCCCGCCTGCACAAGCATTTCAGCGAGCCGGAGTTGGTCGAGATCGGCTATTTTGTCGCCATCACCATGGGACAGCAGCGCTGGTTGCGCACATTGAACATCGAACACCACCAAATTCTCGCCGGCACCGACGGCTCGATGGCGCCCGGTTTCGAGACCGCGGAAGCACTCGAACGCTCCAAGCAGGCCGCCGACTACTGGGCTAAGATCAACGCCAAACCCTCGACACAGGCCGCCGAGTGACAAATCAACAAACGGCGGCATCCGCCATTCGCTCATCCACTTCGCAAGGTGCCGCCAGCGAACCGCGTATCCGCGTCAAGGGACTGGCCAAGCGTTACGGTACGCTCGAAGTATTCCGCAATATCGATTTCGACGTGGCCGAACGCGAGATCGTCGCCGTGGTCGGGCCGTCCGGCTGCGGCAAGACCACGCTGCTGCGCTGCATCGACGGCCTGCTGCCGCACGATGCCGGCGAAATCTGGGTCGGCAACCAGCGCGTCGAAGAGCCGATCGCCGGCGTGGCCATGGTGTTCCAGCATTTCGGCCTGTTCCCGTGGAAGACGGTGTTCGACAACGTCGCCTACGGCTTGCGCATGGCC
This sequence comes from Hyphomicrobiales bacterium, assembly GCA_003133345.1. Taxonomy (GTDB): domain Bacteria; phylum Pseudomonadota; class Alphaproteobacteria; order Rhizobiales; family Xanthobacteraceae; genus Pseudolabrys. The sequence goes on from PKXB01000119.1 coordinate 45,645, forward strand.
GGCGCGCCGAAGGCGGAGGTCGAGCGTAAGGTACCCGAGTTCATCAAGCTGGTCGGCCTCACCGGCTTCGAGACCGCGTTCCCGTATCAGATGTCCGGCGGCATGCAGCAACGCTGCGGGTTGGCGCGCGCGCTCGCCGTCGAACCGAACGTGCTGCTGATGGACGAGCCGTTCGCGGCAGTCGACGCGCAGACCCGCGAAATCCTGCAATTCGAGCTGTTGCGCATCTGGGACGAGCGGCCGACCGCCATGATCTTCGTCACCCATTCGATCGAGGAGGCGGTGCTGCTCGGCCACCGGGTGATCGTGCTCAAGGGCCGGCCCTCGAGCATCCACGAGACCATCACCATCGATCTGCCGCAGCCGCGCACGCGCGAGACGCTGCGCGAGCCGCGCTTCGCCGAACTGCGCGAGCAGGTGTGGGGCACGCTGATGCGGGAAGCCCGTGAAGCCGAATTCGTTCTCGAACGCTGACATAAGAAAACGCAAGCAATAACGGAGGATTCAATGATCCGCAGAAGCTTCACGCTGATGGCAGGCGGCATGTTGCTGGCCATGACTCTGATCGGCGCCGGACCGGCGTCGGCGCAGGCAAAGAAAGTCGTCATCGCCACTCCGGGCATTCCGCCGATCTTTTCCGTGATGATCGCCCTGGTCGCGGAGAAGCAGGGTTTCTTCAAGAAGCACGGCGTCGACGTCGAAATCCGCCCGTTCGATAACGGCACCGCCGCGGCGCGCGCGGTGGTGGCCGGCGACATCGATCTCGCCTGGTCGCCGACGCCGCC
>PKXB01000087.1:0-342 GCA_003133345.1 Hyphomicrobiales bacterium
GCTAGAACCACCGCTCCTTCACCAACACGGTGTCGCCGGGGCGCACGGGATAGCTGAGCGGCACGCCGGTCTTGATTTGCTGACCCTGCGCATTGTGGGTCAACTCGACGGTCTGTTTGAACGCACGCGGCGCAAAACCGCCGGCGATCGCAATCGCCTTCTCCACCGTCATGTCGGCGACGTAAGGATACTGCCCCGGCGTGGTCACCTCGCCGAGGATGAAGAACGGCCGGTAGGTTTCCACTTCCACCGTCACATGCGGCTCGCGCACGTAGCCCTGCTTGAGCCGCTCGGCGATCCTTTGCGAGAGCTGCTGCGTCGAGGAGCCGCGCGCCGGCACGG
>PKXB01000087.1:399-12591 GCA_003133345.1 Hyphomicrobiales bacterium
GTAGGGCGAGGCCGCGGCATAGCTAGCAGGCGCCGCCGCGTAGCGCCCGCCGGCGCCGTATTGCAGCACGGAGGGCTGTTGCAGCGGCTGCTGCGCGTAAGCCTGCGGCGCGCTTGCCCACGAATTGAACAGCCCGCGGCCGGCGACATCGTCCGGCTCATGCCGCATGCAGCCGGCGGCCGCGAGCGCGGCCACGACGGTCAACAAAAATCGGGCTCCCCGCATCAAACGAATCCGCGCCACGTCGTGGAAATTTACCGCAGATTAGGGGGCGGGATGGTTAACAAAACCTAACTTCTACGCGGCTGCCAGCGGAAATTAACGCGGAAGCAACCATAATAGGTTGTGATCCTGATGCCACCACAGCGTCGTGCGTTTGGAGTGAGGAATGCTGTTCCGTAAGAAGTCGAAAACCACCGCCGTGCCCGCTCCCGCCGTGGTGCCGATCGACGTTAGTGGCGAGCCCGATTTGCGCGGGTTAGGCCGCGTTTTGTGGGCCAAGAAGACCAAGATCCTCGGCATCACGCTGCTGGCGGTCGCCACCGCCTTCGCTGTCGTCAACGCCATGACCCCGCGTTACCGCTCCGAATCGCGGCTGCTGCTGGAGACGCGCGAGAACGTGTTCCTGCGCGCCGAAGCCGACAAGAACGGCGGCGACCGCACCACCATCGATCCCGAAGCGGTGACCAGCCAGACCCAGCTTGTGCTTTCGCGCGATCTGGCGCGCGAAGTGATCAAGAAAGAGAAGCTTGCCGATAATCCGGAATTCGATTCGGCGCTGGGCGGCCCGTCGGTGCTCAAAGTTGTGCTCAGCCTGTTCGGCATTGTCCGCGATCCGGCCGCCATGACGAAAGAAGAGCGCACGCTGGAATCCTATTACGACCGGCTCAGTGTCTACGCGGTGGAAAAATCCCGCGTGATTGTGGTCGACTTCCTCTCCGCCAATCCCGATCTTGCCGCCCGCGTCGCCAATACCATCGCCGAAACCTACCTTAAGATGCAGCAGACCTCGAAGCAGGACCAAACCCGCGCCGCCGGCGATTGGCTGGCCGGCGAAATTGCCAATCTGCGCACCAAGGTGGCGGACGCCGAAGCCAAGGTCGAGGCCTATCGCACCAAGTCCAATTTGTACGTCGGCTCCAACAACAGCTCACTGCCCAATCAGCAGCTGACCGAGATCAATTCGCAAATCTCGGCGGCGCGCGGGCAAAAGGCCGATCTGGAGGCGAGGGCGCGACAATTGCGCGAGCTCATTCGCTCGGGCAAGCCGATCGAATCCTCGGACATCGCCAATTCCGAATCCATGCGCCGGCTGATCGAGCAGCGCAACGCGTTGCGCTCGCAGCTGGCCGAGCAGTCCACCACTTTGCTCGACCAGCACCCACGCATCAAGGAATTGAAGGCACAGATCGCCGAAGTCGAGCAGGAAATTCGCAGCGAGGGCGAGCGCCTCGCGGCCCAGCTCGACAATGACGCCAGGGTCGCCGGCGACCGGCTGGAGACGCTCACCGCCAGCCTCAACACGGTCAAGAAGCAAGCCTCGCAGACCAATGAGCAGGACGTGCAACTGCGCGCGCTCGAACGCGAGGCCAAGACCGAGCGCGATCTGCTCGAATCCTATCTCGCCAAATATCGCGAGGCGACCGCGCGCGACAACATCAATGCCGCGCCGCCGGAGGCGCGCATCATTTCGCGTGCCAGCCCGGCGATCAAGCCGGACTATCCGAAGAAACTGCCGACCGTGCTGATCGCGGCCTTTGCCGCCTTTGCATTGTCGGCAGGCTTCATCGTGACCGGCGCGCTGCTGGCATCGGCGCCGTCATCCTATGGTTACGCCTATGCGCCGGCGGGCTATGGCGCGCCGGCTTACGCTGCCCCGGCGATGGCCACGCCGGTGATGCTGCGCGTGGATTCGCCGCCCCTGATGCCGGCGGCTGCGCCTCCCGCCGCCATGGCGGCGATGCCTTTGGCGGTGAGCACGGTGGAGCAGATCGCGCAGAGTCTGCGCCAAGCGGGCGATGGTGGCCGCCGCGTCACCGTGGTCGGCGCCATGCGCAATGTCGGCACTACCTATGCCGCGATTTCACTCGCCCGCGCGCTGGCGAATGACGCCAATGTGGTGTTGGTCGATCTGGCCTTCGGCGCGCCCAACCTGTCGATCATTTCGACCGATCCCAAGGCGCCCGGCATCGCCGAACTCGTGCGCGGCACCGCCTCGTTCGGCGACATCATCACCCGCGACCAATATTCGCCCGTGCACCTGGTCGCGACCGGCAATGTTGGCAACGATGGGCCCGCGCTCGCCGCCTCGCCGATGTTGGCGACGGTGATCGAGGCCCTGGTGCGCAGTTACGATCACGTGGTGATCGACGTCGGTTCCACCGCCGATATCGCGGTCGAGCGGTTCGCGCCGCTGACCGCGCGCGCGGTGCTGGTGGCCGCCGATCCGGCCAGCCCGGCGACGCGGTCCGCACGCGAGCGCCTGATGATGGCGGGCTTCGCCGACGTGACGCTGCTGGCCGGTGCGCCGCAGGTGGTCGCGGCTTAAATCCCGGGCCGTTCAGGCTCGGTGAGTTAGCCCTGGTCACTGGTTCGCAAACATCTATCAATATAGGGCTGGAATAGTCGACCGATTAAGCCTTGGGAACCAGTAAGCTTGGCGGGCATGAAGCAGACCATCATCCGGACCGGGCTGGAGACGCTCTATTTCACCGGAATGCATCATTTCATGCGTCCGCTGGTGGGCGGCGTCGGCGCCATCCTGACGCTGCATCGCGTGCGCCCGCCGCGCCCGGACGCGTTCCAGCCCAACCACCTGCTGGAAGTCACGCCGCTGTTCCTGGAAGGGCTGCTGGCGCGGCTCGCGCGCGCGCGTATCGACGTGGTCTCGCTCGACGAGATGCACGCCCGCTTCATCGCCGGCGATTTCAAGCGCCGCTTCGTCTGCATCACCTTCGACGACGGCTACAAGGATCTGATGCGCTGGGCCTATCCGCTGCTGAAAAAATACCAGATGCCGTTCGCGCTCTACGTCCCGACCAGCTTCCCCGACCGGCTCGGCGAATTGTGGTGGGTCGCGCTTGAAGCGGTGATTACGCAGAACAGCCGCATCGGCATGGTGATCAACGGCAAGGATCAATTCTTCGAGTGCGGCACGGTGAAGGAAAAGCGCGAGCTGTACTATGAGATCTATCGCTATCTGCGCAGCATGAAGACCGAAGATGAGCTGCGCTGGGTAGTGCGCGATCTGTGCGCCTGCTACCGCGTCGATATCGCCTCGTTTTGCCGCGATCTGTGCATGGACTGGCAGGAGATCATCGATCTCGCCGCCGATCCGCTGGTCACCATCGGCGCCCACACCGTCAATCACAACATGCTCAAGAAGATGGCGGACGAGTCCGCCGTGCGCGCGGAAATGGAGATGAGCCGCGCGGTGCTGGAAGCCGCGCTCGGCAAGCGGCCGGAGCATCTGGCCTATCCGGTCGGCGATCCGACCTCGGCCGGCCCGCGCGAGTTCCGCATCGCGGCCGAGTTGGGTTTCAAGACCGCGGTGACCACGCGGCCGGGCGTGCTGTTCAAGGCGCACCGTGACCATTTGACCGCGCTGCCACGCATTTCGGTCAACGGCGATTTCCAGCAGCAGCGCTATCTGAAGGTTTTGATGTCGGGCGCCGCCACCGCGATGTGGAACGGCTTCCGCCGCGTCAACGCGGCGTAATTACACACGCGGAGCATCCGGCTTCGCCATCCAACTGATCAGCGGCATCGCCGGCAGCACCCAGCCGAGCCCGGCGACCACGTAATAGATTGCCGCCACGAAACCATTGATATCGGTGAGCACCGACTGCGCCAGCGCCATGGCGAGCAGGCCCCACACCGACACCAGCACGAGCAGGGCGACGGTGCCGATCAGTTTGCGGATGCGGATGGGCATAGCAGCTCTTTGCTGGCGTCATTGCGATGCGACGTGCATGACTATATGGTCCGCGCGGTTTCCTGCAAACAAGCATTCCATGCACGATCAGCGTTCCGTTCCGGAGTTTCGCGTGCGCGCGGTGCGGCTGTGGCTGCTCGCGGCCGCGGCGATGATCTTGCTGACGCTGATCATCGGCGGCGCCACGCGGCTCACCGTATCCGGCCTCTCGATCGTGGAATGGAAGCCGGTCGAAGGCGTGCTGCCGCCGCTGAGCGCGGGTGCCTGGCAGAGCGAATTCGAGAAATACCAAGAGATCCCGCAATACCGCAAACTCAACCAGGGCATGAGCCTGGCGCAATTCAAGGTCATCTATTTGTGGGAATGGACGCACCGCCTGCTGGCGCGCGCGACCGGGGCCGTGTTCCTGCTGCCGTTCCTGTTTTTCCTGGCGCGCGGTTGGATTCCGCCGCCGCTGCGCCCGCGGCTATGGATCATCTTTGCCGGCGGCGCCGCACTCGGCGTGGTCGGCTGGTGGATGGTGTCGTCGGGCCTGTCCGGCACGCTCACCAAAGTGTCGCAATACCGGCTGGCGTTTCATATGACGCTGGCTTGCGCGATCTATGCGGCGGTGTTGTGGACCGCGCAGCAGATCGCACCGCAAACGCCGGGCGAGGCGCCGCTGCGGCTGCGGCTCGGCGCCTTGGCGATCGCATTGTTGGTGCTGGTGCAGATCTATCTTGGCGCGCTGGTGGCCGGGCTCGATGCCGGATTGAAATACAACACTTGGCCGACGATCGATGGCGAATACATGCCGTCGTTCGACCGGCTGCTGTTCATCACGCCGCTCTGGCGCAATCTGTTCGAGAACGATCTCACCGTGCAGTTCAACCACCGCATGCTCGCCGATGCGATCTGGTTCCTGGCGCTGGTGCATGGCTTCGACGCTTGGCGGGCGCGGCGCGCGGCGCGCGGCGCGATCATCCTGGCCGGGGCGATGACGCTGCAGGCCGCGCTTGGCATTGTCACGCTGCTTTATGAGGCGCCGCTCGCGCTGGCGCTCGCGCACCAGGTGGCGGCGATGCTGGTGTTCACTTTCGCAATCGTACATGCCGAACGGCTGTCGCATCGCGCAATCGTTCGGGTGCCGCAGGCAGCGGGGCAGACGGCATGATCGACATCAAGAGCCAGGCCGGCATCGCCGTGCTGACGCTCATGCACGGCAAGGCCAACGCGCTCGACATTGAACTGTGCGAGGCGCTGGCGGCGCGGTTCATGGAGCTGCGCGGCTCCGACGCCAAAGCCGTGGTGGTGACCGGGCAGGGCAAGATTTTCTCGGCCGGCGTCGATCTCAAGCGCCTGAGCGAAGGCGGCGCCGACTACATCCGCAAATTCCTGCCCGTCCTGCACAAACTCTACGACACGGTGTTTTACCATCCCAAGCCGGTGGTGGCCGCGATCAACGGCCACGCCATTGCCGGCGGCTGCGTGCTCGCCTGTTGCGCCGACCGCCGCATCATGGCGCGCGAGGGCGGGCGCATCGGCGTGACCGAATCGTTGGTGGGCGTGCCGTTTCCGGCGCTCGCGTTTGAGATCTTGCGCTTCGCGGTACCGCCGCGCCATCTGCCGGAGTTTACGCTGAGCGGCGCGACCTATGCGACCGACGTCGCCTTGCAGCGCGGCTGGATCGATGAAATCGCGGAGCCGGGCGAGCTGATCGAGGATGCGATCGCGGTGGCGCAGGAACTGGCCTTGCTTTCGCCCGCCGCCTTCGCGCAGACCAAGATGCAAATTCGGCAAGCCGTGGCCGAACGCATGGCGCAAAGCGGGAAGGCGACCGATAAGGCGGTCACCGCGATCTGGACCGCGCCGGAGACGCTGAACCACATCCGCGACTACGTCGCGCGCACGCTCAAGAAAAACTGATCACCCCGCCTTTAGGCCCTGCTCGAGGTCGGCGATGATGTCGGCGGTATCCTCCAATCCGATCGACAGCCGCACCACGTCCGGCCCGGCGCCGGCCTGCACCTTTTGCGCGTCCGACAATTGCTTATGCGTGGTCGAGGCGGGATGGATGATCAGCGAACGGGTGTCGCCGATATTGGCGAGATGCGAGAACAGCTTGACGTTCGACACCAGCTTCACGCCGGCGTCGTAGCCGCCCTTGAGCCCGAAGGTGAACACCGCGCCGGCGCCTTTCGGCACGTATTTCTTGGCGAGCGCGTTGTACTTGTCGCCGGCGAGCCCCGGATAGCTCACCCACACCACCTCCGGCCGCTTCACCAGCCATTCGGCGACCGCCAGCGCGTTGTCGGAATGGCGCTGCATACGCAATGGCAGCGTCTCGATGCCGGTGATGATCAGGAAGGCATTGAACGGCGACAGCGCCGGCCCGAGGTCGCGCAGGCCGAGCACGCGACAGGCGATGGCAAAGGCGAAATTGCCGAAGGTCTCGCCCAGCACCATGCCGGAATATTCCGGGCGCGGCTCCGACAGCATCGGATAGCGCTTATTCTGCAGCCAGTTGAAGGTGCCGCCGTCGACGATCATGCCGCCGATCGAGTTGCCGTGGCCGCCGAGGAACTTGGTGAGCGAATGCACCACGANNTTGGCGCCGTAGTCGAACGGCTTGCACAGGTAAGGCGTTGCCAGCGTGTTGTCGACGATCAGCGGGACGCCGGCCTTGCGCGCGATCTTGGCGACCGCCTCAATGTCGGTGATCACGCCGCCCGGATTGGCGATCGACTCGATGAAGATCGCTTTCGTTTTCGGCGTCACCGCCTTTTCGAACGACGCGATGTCGTCGGGGTCGGCCCACACCACCTGCCAGCCGAAATTCTTGAACGAATGGTTGAATTGGTTGATCGAGCCGCCATAGAGCTTCTTGGAGGCGACGAATTCGTCACCCGGCGTCATCAGCGCGTGCATCACCACCACTTGCGCGGCGTGGCCCGACGCAACCGCAAGACCCGCGGTGCCGCCTTCGAGCGCGGCGACGCGTTCTTCCAGCACGCCGCAGGTCGGATTGCCGATACGGGTATAGATGTTACCGAAGGCCTGCAGGCCGAACAGCGAGGCGGCGTGCTCGACGTCGTCGAACACGAACGACGTGGTCTGGTAAATCGGCGTCGCGCGCGCGCCGGTGGTCGGATCGGGCTTGGCGCCGGCGTGAATCGACAGCGTTGCAAAGCCCGGAATGCGTTCGGCGTCGGCCATGGGTGCCCCATCTTGATGTTGTCCGCAGACCTTCCCGGTCCCGGCGGAAATGATCGCGATTTAATGGGCGGGGGCGGGCGCGCCGTCAAGGCGGCATCGTGGCGATGGGTTAAATAACAAGCCGTCGACTAGGCGGCAGCCAAACAGTAGAATTTCCTTCCGGCGCGAAGCCGCCGTTCAACTGCTGTTTTCTTCGTCTTTTTGCGTGCGATCGGCCGCGTCGGTGGTGCCGCCCTGTAGGGTGCCGTGGCCAAGCCGCATACGTTGCACGCCATTGCCTAACCCCTGCGCGCGTTTGGACGTGAGCACGCGCGAATTGACACCGATCCAGGAAATCTCCGACGACAGCCGCCCGTATTCGATTTTCGGGCAGCGGTTCATCACCACCTTCAGGCCGGCTTGCTCGGCGAGCCGGGCAGCCTTCTCGTTGCGCACGGTAAGCTGCATCCAGATCACCTGCGGCTTCGGATTGAGAGTGAGCGCCTCCTGCACGATCGGCAGCACGTGTTCGGAGGCGCGAAAGATGTCGACCATGTCGACCGGCTCAGGGATTTCGGAAAGCGTGGCATAGACTTTCTGGCCCAGGATTTTTTGTCCGGCTTGGCCGGGATTGACCGGGATCATGCGGTAGCCGCGATCTTGCAGATATTTAAACGCAAAATAGCTCGGCCGGTTGTCCTTCGGCGAGATGCCGACCATGGCGATGGTCTTCGCGGTGTTGAGGATGCCGCGGATATAGCTGTCGGGGTAAGTGTCGTGGTTCATCGCGGCGGCCGTGACGGCCATCAGCGGTCTTCCCAGATCGGATCGCGTTTCTCGATGAAGGCGTTAAGGCCTTCTTCGGCGTCGCGCGCCAGCATGTTATCGACCATCACATCGATGGTGAGCTTGTAGGCGTCGGCGAGATTGAGTTCGCGCTGGCGGTAGAAGGCTTGCTTGCCGAGCTTGACGGTCAGCATCGACTTCGACGCGATCTGGCGCGCCAACTCAAGCGCGTGTTCGGACGCCTTGCCGGCCGTCACGACGCGATTGACGAGGCCGATGCGATGGGCGTCGGCGGCGGAGATCATGTCGCCGGTGAGCAGCATTTCCATGGCGGGCTTGTTCGAGACGTTGCGCGACAGCGCCACCATCGGGGTCGAGCAGAACAGGCCGATATGCACGCCTGGCGTTGAGAAACGCGCCGTTTCAGACGCCACCGCGAGGTCGCAGGTGGCGACGAGCTGGCAGCCGGCGGCGGTGGCGACCCCCTCGACCGCGGCGATCACCGGCTGCGGCAGTTTCTGAATCGACAGCATCAGCGCGCTGCAGCGTTCCATCAGGGCTTTGAAATAGTTGCGGCCGCGATCGGGGTCGGAACGGTGCGCGGTCATTTCCTTCATGTCGTGGCCGGCACAGAATGCCGAACCGTTGTGTGAAATGACGACAGCGCGAACCTGGTTGTCTCTGGCAATCGAGGCGAATTGGTCATGCAGCGCCGCCAGCGTCGCTTCCGACAGCGTATTGCGCGCCTGCGGCCGGTTGAGCGAGAGCAAGGCGATTCCGTCGATATCGCCGCGCAACAAAACGGGTGACGTCGCGGAATCGGGGCTGCTGCTGCGCGCGGTCATGGCGGCTGATACTTAACCCGGCCAGCCGGGCGCGCAAGGCAAGGCCCCAAAAGACTGTTTGACCGGATCGCCGGCCCGTCTAAGACGAAGGCGCCGGATGGTCCGGCGATGGGGGCGGGCATGCCGGCACCGGCGCTAACGGCCGACGACATCGCAAAGCTGCTGCACGCGGAATTCCCGCAGGCGTTTTATCCCGGCTGCGGGCACAGCATCGAGCGCGTCGAGCATGGCGACGTGCGCGTGCGCTGGGCCTTTGACGAGGCCAACTTGCGCCCGGGCGGCACCGTGTCCGGACCGACCATGATGGAGCTGGCCGACTTCGCCATGTATGTCGCGGTATTCTCGGCGATCGGGCCGCAGCCGCTGGCGGTCACCACCAATCTCAACATCAATTTCCTGCGCAAGCCGACCCGAGCCGACCTGCTGGCCGACGCCCATTTGATGAAGGTCGGCAAGCGGTTGGCGGTGGGCGAGGTCACCATCTATTCGGAGGGCACGGCTGAGCCGGTGGCCCATGTCACCGCCACCTATTCGATCCCGCAGGCCCGCTGATTAGTCAGTGGTGCCAAAATACCATTCTTATAACCCGTTGATCTTGTTTACGATGTATCGCACCTCGGGCGTTGACCGGGAAGGCCTGCTCGGCTAGAGAACCGCAACTCCGGCTCCTCCAGGGATTTGTCATGACGACCTATTCGGCCAAGGCCGCCGACATCGAAAAGAAGTGGCTGCTGATCGACGCCAGCGGGCTCATCGTCGGCCGGCTCGCCTCGATCGTGGCGTTGCGGCTGCGCGGCAAACATAAAGCCACCTATACCCCGCATGTAGACGACGGCGACAACGTCATCGTCATCAACGCCGCCAAGGCGGTGTTCAGCGGGCGCAAGCGCGAGAAGAAGGTCTATTTCCATCACACCGGCTTCATTGGCGGGATCAAGGAGCGCACGGCCAAGTCGATCTTCGAGGGCCGCTTCCCCGAACGCATCGTCGAGAAGGCGGTCGAGCGCATGCTGCCGCGCGGACCGCTCGGCCGCGTGCAGTTCGGCAATTTGCGCGTCTATCCCGGCCCCGAGCATCCGCACGAGGCGCAGAAGCCGGAAACACTCGACGTCGCCGCCATGAACCGCAAGAACGTGAGGAGTGCCTGACCGTGGCCGAGACCGTACAATCGCTCGAAGGTTTGGCGAGCCTCAAGCCGGCAGCGCCGGAAGCTCCGAAATACGTGCAGAAAATCGACCCGCAAGGGCGCGCTTATGCCACCGGCAAGCGCAAGAACGCGGTCGCCCGCGTCTGGATCAAGCCCGGCTCCGGCAAGATTCTGGTCAACACCAAGACGGTGGAAGTGTTCTTCGCGCGTCCGGTGCTGCGCATGCTGATCCAGCAGCCGCTGGTCGCCGCCAATCGCACCGGGCAATACGACGTGACCTGCACGGTCTCCGGCGGCGGTCTGTCCGGCCAGGCCGGCGCGGTACGCCACGGCATTTCCAAGGCGCTGACCTATTACGAGCCGGATCTGCGCGGCGCGCTCAAGCGCGGCGGCTTCCTCACCCGCGACTCGCGCGTGGTCGAGCGCAAGAAGTACGGCCGGGCCAAGGCACGGCGCTCCTTCCAGTTCTCCAAGCGCTAACCGCTCAAGACAATCGTCGAATTTCGCAAAGGGCGCACAGAAATGCGCGCCTTTTTCGTGCGCCGCGCGCGCTATACGCGGCCTTTGCCGCAGATTTAATTACAATTTTCGCAAGTCTTGCATCGAAGCGTGCGCAAGCGCGCAGGGCTTTTTCCATAAGCCCGCGCGTAGAGTGATACCGTTGTTCGGCCCAGAACTGGCCGAGCTCGGGGGGTAGTCGATGTTCGCTGCTGTAAAACCGCAGCTATCGTTTGATGTGCCGACGCTGGCCTTCGTCGCCGTTTGTATCGCGGCGTTGCTCGGGCTTTTGCTGCTCTTTGCCTGGCTGCAGCAGCGCAATGTGCGCGCGCTGGCCTGGTGGGGCTCGGCCTATCTGATCGGAGCGTCCTCGATCGCGCTCTGGGCCGCGCCGGCGCCCCTGTTCGCAATTCCAAAGGAGTTCGCGCAAGCGCTTACGTTCCTCGCTTGCGGCATGATCTGGAACGGCGTGCGGCTGTTCCATGGGCGGCCGCTGTTGCCGACCGCCGCGTTCATCGGCGCCTTCGTCTGGATCGTGCTTTGCCAATTGCCGGCCTTCGCGGAAGGCAGCAATGAGCGCATCGCGCTTGGCGCCGTCGTGGTCGCGGCCTACACCTTTTTCATCGCCTTCGAATTACGGCGCGAACAGCGCAAATCGCTGCAGTCGCGCATCGCCGCCGTCCTGGTGCCTTGCGTGCATGCGGCGATCTTCCTGATGCCGCTTGGCATGCAGGCATTCTTGCCCGCGGCCTATGCCGCGAGCTGGCTCAACGTCTTCACGCTTGAATCAATCCTCTACGCAGTCGGCACCGCGTTCATCGTGCTGCTGATGGTGAAGGATAACGATGTCGATCTCTATCGCAGCGCGGCCTCCACCGATTCGCTGACCGGTCTGCTCAACCGGCGAGCCTTTCTGGAAAACGCGCTCAGCCTGTGCGCCCGGCAGGGCGAACGCGGCCAGCCGGTGACGATGCTGATGCTCGATCTCGACCATTTCAAATCGATCAATGATCGCTTCGGCCACGCCATAGGCGACGAAGTGCTGCGCGTGTTTGCAAACGCGGCGCGCTCGAACATGCGCGGCAGCGACCTCGTCGGCCGGCTTGGCGGCGAGGAGTTTGCCGTTATCGTGGCGGAACCGATGCAATTTGCCGCGCGCATCGGCGAGCGCCTGCGCGCGAGCTTCGAGACCGCCGGCATTCAGATTGGCGAGCATGCGATCGGCGCGACCGTGAGCATCGGCGCTGCCACGTCACACGAACCGGTTACGGACATCGCTGCGCTGATTGCGCGCGCCGACGCCGCGCTCTATCGCGCTAAGCATGACGGCCGCAATCGGCTGTATGGCGCCGATGACGAGCCGGCAAGCGAGCAGGGGCGCCTGACCGCCGCCGCCCGCAGCGCCCAAGCGGCTGAGCTGGCCCGTTCGCTGCCACGCAAAACCCGCCCACGGCGCGCTAAATCCGTCGGCCTAGCGGTGATCGGGCAGAGTGCAACCTCTCGTTTACCTTATTCGCGCTAACATGCGCCGATGTTGCGCATAGCCAATAGCGGGCACGCGGACGCCGTCCTGGCGCTTGAAGCCTATGCCGAGCGTGCGGGCGCGGCCTTGGCCTGCGCCTATTCGTCCTCGGCCGAATACGACGCCGCGCTGATCGCAGAGCGCCGCGCCGCCGGGGTCTACGGGCCCAAGCGCCACCCCAAGCGGATGCTGGCGACCGCCGCCGGCGTCGCCGCCGGCCTCGCGGTCATTATTTTCCTGATCGGCTGAACGAAATCCCCGCTGTCTAAGTGTCTGTCCGATGAGT
>PKXB01000087.1:12603-14012 GCA_003133345.1 Hyphomicrobiales bacterium
AGTCGTCGTCGAACACGCCGCCAGCCAGCAAGAACGCGCGGTCCTTGGCGAGTTCGCCGAGCGCCTGGCGCAGCGAGCCGCACACCGTCGGGATTTTCTTCAGCTCAGCCGGCGGCAGATCGTAGAGGTCCTTGTCGATGGCCGAGCCCGGATCAAGCTTGTTCTTGATGCCGTCGAGGCCGGCCATCGTCATCGCCGCGAAGCCGAGATAGGGATTGCACAGCGGATCGGGGAAACGCACCTCGACGCGCTTGGCCTTCGGGTTGGTGGTGTAGGGNNCGTGCTTGATGATGCCGGCGATATAGGAGAGACAGGTCTCCGACAGGTCGGCATATTTGTTGCCGGCGAACACCGGCTTGCCCGCCTTCCAGATCGACTGGTGGCAATGCATGCCGGAACCGTTGTCGCCATAGATCGGCTTAGGCATGAAGGTCGCGGTCTTGCCGTAGATCTGCGCCACCTGCTGGATGCAGTATTTGTAGATGATCAATCGATCGGCCATCACGACCAGCGGCGAGAATTTCAGGCCGAGCTCGTGCTGGGCGCTGGCCACTTCGTGGTGGTGCTTCTCGACCACGCAGCCCATGCGCGCCATGGCACCGAGCATTTCCGAGCGCATGTCTTGCGCCGAATCCTGCGGCGGCACCGGGAAATAGCCCTTCTTGGTGCCGACGCGGTGGCCGAGATTGCCGCCTTCGTATTCGGTGGCGGAATTGGACGGAAACTCGATGGAGTCGAGCTTGAAGCCGGTATTGTAGGGCTCGACTGAGTATTTGACGTCGTCGAACACGAAGAACTCGGCCTCGGGTCCGAAGAAAATGGTGTCGCCGACGCCCATCGACTTGACCATGCCCTCAGCTTTCTTGGCGATGCCGCGTGGGTCGCGGTTATAGGGCTCGCCGGTGGTCGGCTCGAGCACGTCGCAGATCAGCGACATGGTGGTCTCGGCGAAGAACGGATCGATGCAGGCTGAGGCCGGATCGGGCATCAAATTCATGTCGGACTCGTTGATCGCCTTCCAGCCGGCGATCGACGAACCGTCGAACATGGTGCCGGTGTTGAGGAAATCATCATCGACCATCATCAGGTCGAAGGTGACATGCTGCCACTTGCCGCGCGGGTCGGTGAAACGCACATCGACGAATTTGATGTCTTTTTCCTTGATGAGCTTCAGGATATCGCCCGCGCTCGTTTTCTTCTCGGCCATTGGTTCGTTCTTCCCTTCAATAATTGCTTAAACACACCCCGGCGCGGTTTGCCGCGCTTTTGGATTCACTTTGGTCGATCTGGCCGATCGCTCTGGCGCCCATTCAATCTCAAATCGCGTCCGGTCCGGTCTCGCCCGTGCGGATGCGGATGACTTCCTCGACATTGAGGACGAAGATTTTGCCGTCGCCGATCTTGCCGGT
>PKXB01000213.1:0-5737 GCA_003133345.1 Hyphomicrobiales bacterium
GGCAGTGGCCATATTGAATACGGGGACGGTGTGCCCTACCAACTCGCTGCAATGAGGATCGATGATGTGGCCACGGCGCTGCCCTGGCCCGCGGACACCGAATATCCAATCCACGACCCCCAAATTGCGGATATTCTTTTCGGTGTGGCAGCCTCTCCGTAACTACACATAGGTACGATAACAAAAATTGGATTTGGCGTGTCATCTGGATTCGGAAAATATTGGTTTAGTTCAGTAGCGACCTAAGGAGAAACAATATGCGTGCCTATCAATTGCCAAAAGGCGGCGCCGGTATCGACGCGCTGGTCAAGGTCGAGCGGCCCAAACCCAAGCCGACCTATCGTCAGGTTCTGGTGAAGGTTACCGCCTGTTCGCTTAACTTCCGCGATCTCGGAATCGTGCGCGGCACCTACCGTCTGCCGGTGAGCGAGAACGTCATCCCGCTGTCAGATGGCGCCGGCGAGGTGATTGAGGTTGGCGAAGGCGTCCGGCGCGTTAAGGTCGGCGATCAGGTGGCGGGTACTTTTTTCCAGCGTTGGCACGCCGGCGAACCGGGACCGGATACGCACCTGAGCGCGCTCGGTGGCGGCATCGACGGCATGCTAGCCGAATACGTGGTGCTCGAAGAAGAAGGTGTCGTGAAGATCCCAGCGCATCTTTCGCTCGAAGAGGGCGCGACCCTACCCTGCGCCGCCGTGACCGCGTGGCACGCCATGGTCGAGCACGCAAAGCTCATTGCCGGCAGCACCGTGCTTCTACAAGGTACCGGAGGCGTTTCGATCTTCGGCTTGCAACTGGCGAAGGCTATGGGCGTACAAGTCATCATCACCTCGTCTAGTGACGACAAACTCGCGCGCGCGAAGCAGCTCGGCGCTGACCACGGAATTAACTACAAGACAACGCCCGACTGGGACAAAGCGGCAGTGGAACTCACCGGAGGTCGCGGCGTCGATTGCGTGGTCGAGGTCGGTGGCGCAGGCACGATTGCGCGTTCGTTTGGCTCTATCCGCGTTGGCGGCAAGATCGGTTTGATTGGCGGCCTGAGCGGACCAGCGACTGAGCTTAATCCAGGGATGATCCTGGCCAAGCGGGCAAACGTCCAGGGCATTTCGGTCGGTTCGACGCAAATGTTTGATGCAATGAACCGAGCGATAGCGGCAAATAAGCTCAAACCGGCAATCGACAAGGTGTTTGGCTTCGACGAAGTTCAGGCGGCCTACAAACACATGGCCTCGAGCGCGCACTTCGGAAAGATTGTAATCCGCCTCGCTTAATCAGGTATTCTTGATGTCGGGCTATTGGAGCCTTTCTCTATGCCAAAGGTTGTACACAAAAATAATGATTCTATTTTGAATTCGTTTACTGGGACGAACGAGTCATTTACTCGGAAACCGTATCACTCCCCCGCAGCTCGGCGGCGGTGTCGAGAACGGCGCGGATGACCTTGTCGTAGCCTGTGCACCGGCAGAGGTTGCCCGCGAGCCAGTAGCGCGTCTCGGTTTCCGTAGGATTCGGATTGCGGTCCAGCAAGGCCTTGGCCGCGACCAGCAGGCCCGGCGTGCAGAAGCCGCACTGGAGCGCCGCATGCTCGAGGAATTTCCGCTGCAGCGGGTGGAGATCATGGCCCCGCGCCATGCCCTCGATCGTCTCGATCGTGTGACCTTCGGCTTCGACCGCAAGCATCAGGCACGAGCAGACCAGGCGACCGTCGACCATCACGCTGCAGGCGCCGCAGTCGCCCGAGCTGCATCCCTCTTTGCTGCCGGTCAGGTGGAGCTCGTCACGCAGTACATCCAGCAGGGTGAGCTGCGGCTCGCACAGAAACTCGGTGGGCTCGCCATTGATGGTGGTCGATACGTGATGCTTGCTCATCGACGCACCCCCGCGCGCTCATGGGCGATAACCGCTGCCCGGCGTGCCATCACGCCGGCGACTTTGGTCCGATATTCGATCGTCCCGCGCTTGTCGTCGATCGGCTTGCAGGCGCGCCGCGCCGCCTGGTCGAGCGCAGCGAGCACCGTCTCGTCGAGCGTGTGCCCGATCAGTGCGGCTGCGGCGTCGGGAACCAGGATCGCGGTCGGCGCCACGGCACCTAGCACGACCCTCGCATCGGTGCAGGCGCCGCCGGGGTCGAGCGTAACGCTGACCCCGGCGCCGACCACGGCAATATCCATCTCGGTCCGAGGAATGAAGCGGAGGTAGGCGTCCGCCGAGCGGGCTGGGCGCTTAGGCAGGTGAAACTCGACGATAAACTCGCCAGGCTTCAGGGACGTACGCCCCGGACCGGTGGGGATACTCTCCACCGGAACCTCGCGCCGCCCGTTGGCGCCTACCACCACGCAGGTCGCACGCGCGGCGATCAGCGCCGGGACGCTGTCGGCCGCCGGCGACGCATTGCAGAGATTGCCGGCAAGCGACGCGCGACCCTGCACCTGTGTTGATCCGATCAAATTCGCGGCCTCGACTACTCCGGGCCACACCCGCTTGAGAGCTTCGCATTCGCCGATCACGGCACCGGGCGTCGCGGCGCCGATCACAAACGCGCCATCTCGTTCGCGAATGCCGGACATTCCGGGGATCTTCTTGATATCGACAATCAGGTCCGGCTTGGTTCGGCCGGAACGGAGCTGAACCAGCAGATCGGTCCCGCCGGATAGGACCTTTGCAGTGCCGGGGGCTTCGGCCAAGATGCGAATGGCCTCTTCGACCGTCGACGGGGCTGTATAATCGAGCATGGTATTGGCGTCTCCAAACTTGCCGAGCGGGACGCTAGTCCAGCGTTGGTTGGCGGTCTAGGCCGAAGCGAGATTTCGCGACAGCTGCGAGCGCATGGCTAATCTGATTGCAGAATGGCTTGCATTTGCGCCCTGCCCGCGCAACTCTCATGCAAAGCCAAGCGCAACGCGGCAATCAGGTGAGGTAGCTGTGGACGATATCACTTCGCGCGAAACAGCAAAGCAATTCAAGTGGGTTGGAACCCGGCCGGTTCGCCCTGACGGCGTGCCGAAGGTCACGGGGCTTGCCCAGTACGGCGCAGACTTGGCAATGCCGGGCGAGCTGGTCGGCCGTATCCTGCGCTCACCCCACGCCCATGCGCACATTCGATCGATCGATACCTCGAAGGCGGCGGCGCTGCCCGGCGTCAAGGCTGTGGTGACGTCGGCGGACTTCCCTGAGCAGAAGTTCGAATATGTCGGACCGGAACGCGTTGCGCAGAATTTCTGGCATATGACGCGCAACATCATGGCGCGCGAGAAGGTGCTCTATGAGGGCCATGCGGTGGCCGCCGTGGCGGCCACCAGCAAGGCTATCGCCGATGAGGCGCTGTCACTGATCGCAGTCGACTACGAGGTGCTGCCGCACGTCATCGACGTCGATGATGCGATGAAGCCGGATGCGCCCTTGTTGTTTCCCGACATGATCACCCGCGGTATCGAACCGCCGCCGGCGCCGTCCAATATTGCGAAACGGAACGTGTTCAAGCTCGGCGATGTAGAGGCCGGCTTCGCGGCGGCCGATGAGATCGTCGAAATGTCGTTCAAGACCGCGCCCGTGCATCAGGCCTATATCGAGCCACAAGGCTGCGTGGCCCGCTTCGACGCCGACGGCCAGGGCGAGATCTGGAGCTCGAGCCAGGGGCATTTCGTCGTCCGCGCGTACACCGCACAGCTGCTCGGTATGAAAGTCGGCGACCTGCGCGTCTATCCCGCAGAGCTCGGCGGCGCTTTCGGCGGCAAGACCGTGATCTACGTCGAGCCGGTGGCCGTCATGCTGGCGCGGAAATCCGGCCATCCCGTGAAGCTCGTGATGAGTCGAGAGGACGTGTTCAGGGCCACCGGCCCGACGTCCGGCTCGTCCATGACGGTGAAGATCGGCGTCAAGCGCGACGGCACGATTGTCGCCGCCGATGGGGTCTTCAAGTTGCAAGCCGGTGCATTTCCGGGCTCGCCGGTGATGGGCACGTGCATGTGCGCGTTTGCGCCCTACGAGATCGCGAACGCGCGCGCGGTCGGTTACGACGTGGTGTGCAACCGCCCGAAGGTTGCGGCCTATCGCGCGCCGGGCTCGCCGATCGGCGCTTTCGCGGTGGAGAGCGTGCTCGATGTTCTGGCTCAGAAGATCGGCATGGACCCGCTGAAACTGCGGCTGAAGAACGCTGCCAAGGCGGGAACCCAGATGCTCTCCGGCGCCAAGCTTGCGCACAATGGGTATGCCGAGACTATCGAGGCGCTGCTCAACCATCCGGGCTACAACGCGCCGCTCAAAAAGAACCAGGGCCGCGGCGTCGCCTCCGGCTATTGGTTCAACGGCGGCGGCGAATCGAGCGCCACCGTTCACGTCAACGAGGACGGCACCGTTGTGGTGGCCACCGGCAGCCCCGACGTCGGCGGCTCCCGCGCCTCGATGGCGATCATGGCGGCTGAGACGCTGGGCGTCGACTATGACCAAGTCCGCCCGATCGTCGCCGACACCGCGTCGGTGGGCTATACGCACCTGACTGGCGGCTCCCGAGTAACGTTCGCGACCGGAATTGCCGTGGTCGAGGCCACGAAGATCGTAATCCAGGATATGTGCAAGCGGGCAGCCAAGACCTGGGGCGTCGATCCCGAGGCTGTGGTGTGGGAGAACGGCCACGCCAAGCCTGCGAGCAGCAATGTCGGCGATTTCAAGCCGATGTCGATCAAGGAGATTGCAGGCAAACGCGCGCAGACCGGTGGGCCAATCGTCGCCGCCGCGGGCGTGAATCCTGCCGCCGTCGCCCCCGGCTACGCCACCCAGTTCTGTGACGTCGAGGTCGATCCCGAGACCGGCAAGGTGACAATTCTGCGCTTCGTGGCCGCTCAGGACGTCGGCCGTGCCATCCACCCGAGCTACGTCGAGGGGCAGATCCAAGGCGGGGTCACGCAAGGCATTGGGTGGGCTCTCAACGAGGAGTACATTTACGACTCGCGGGGACACATGGAAAATCCGGGCTTCCTCGACTATCGGATTCCGGTGGCATCCGACCTGCCGATGATCGAGCCGGTCCTGGTCGAGGTGCCGAACCCCGGCCACCCCTTCGGCGCCAAAGGCGTCGCCGAGGTCAACATTTGTCCGCCGATGGCGGCCATCGCCAACGCGATCGCGCGCGCGGTCGGCCGGCGGCTGACCGAGCTGCCGATGTCGCCGCCGAAAGTGCTCGCCGCGATTGATGCGCGCGCGCAGGCGTAGGAATCACGGCGCTCATTCTCTCACAACGCTTGGTCTAAAAAAGCCCGGTCAGGTCAGTTCATAGTTCTTGATGCAAATCATTTTTTTCTCTCGGCGGCGATCATACTTGGAAGTGCTGTGGCAAATAAATCAGTAGAAGGAGCCCAACATGGCAAAAAGAGCTGTGAAGTGGCTGATAGTTGCCAGCTTCACTATTGGGATAACTACCGCAGCTTGGGCTCAAGACTCTGATTTAGGCATATCGCTATATCGGTTAGCTTGTGGGGTTTGCCACGGCATTGATGGAAAGGGTAATGGACCGCTAAGTGAGCAGCTAAAGGTGCCACCTGCTGATTTGACTGTTCTCGCTAAGAAAAATAACGGGGTATTTCCTGTTAATTCTGTATACGAGACCATTGATGGGCGGAAAATGATCGCCGCACACGGGACTCGCGAGATGCCGATTTGGGGAGCGTACAATCGTGATGAACTTCTCGATCCTTTTTACGACCCCGAAGCCATGGCGCGAACCCGCATCCTCACTATT
>PKXB01000213.1:5765-5994 GCA_003133345.1 Hyphomicrobiales bacterium
GCGTGGTGGCGGACGCAGTCCAGGTGCCGTCCGGAATGTGGTTGGAATTCGGTGTGGCGCGATCTCCGGTAACATGTCTGACATAGCCATCTGCGGCCAGATCGCCCTACGTTAAATCCAAGAATTGGTTTCGGGTACGCCACCGCGACCCCGAATTGTCACATGATTTCGGATTGAAGGTGGCCTACTTTCTCCACTATCACTATACCCCTACTCAACGGAACAGGGA
>PKXB01000127.1 GCA_003133345.1 Hyphomicrobiales bacterium
GCTATGACGACGGCATGATTTTCGCGCTTGCGGTCTGCGACATGCTCGACCGCAATCCGGGGAAGAGCATGGCCGACCTGCGCAAGGCGCTGCCGAAGACCTGGGGCTCGCCCACCATGTCGCCGCATTGCGACGACGAGAAGAAATATGGCGTGGTCGACGCGGTGCTGGCGCATTTCCAGAGCGCCATGGCCAAAGGCGAGGCGGTCGCCGGCCAGAAGATTCAAGGGTTGGTCACCGTCAACGGCGTGCGTGTCACGGTCGAGGACGGCACCTGGGGCCTGGTGCGCGCTTCGTCGAACAAGCCGGAGCTGGCGGTGGTGGTGGAAAGCCCGGTGTCGGAGGCGCGCATGCGCGACATGTTCAAGGCGATCGACGGCGTGCTGCGCACCCATCCGGAAGTTGGCGCATACAATCAGACGATTTGAGGTCGACTGCGGCCTAGAATCCCCAGAAGCGCCCGCTGCCGCCGATCACGACCACAATCAGGCCGAACGGCAGGTTGACCAAGTTGATCTGGCGGATGCGGTTGAGGTGGGCGGCGGCGGCCGGCCAGTCCTGCGCGTCGGTGGCGCGCTTGAACTTGAGCCGGGGGCCGTGGAACAACCAGACAAACAGCGCGATCATCAGCCAGCCAACCGCCTGCATCAGATTGATGTAGAGCGGCGCGCCTTTGAACCCGCCGAAGGTCGTCAGCAGCATCCAATAGCCGCTTGCAAGCAGCAGCAGTACCGAGACCCAGACCCAAGGCAAAAACTTCGCGAAGAAGCTCCGCCACAGCCGTAGGCGCTGCGGTCCCTCCAGCGCGCCGGCCGCTGGGCGCAGGCACACATACGCGGCGAACATGCCGCCGACCCACACCACGGCGCCGAGGATATGGAAGGTGAGGGCGAGGGTGGTTTCCATCATGGCGCGGCTCTCGGGCTCGGACGATTGGCGGCAATGCTAGCACGGCCGCTAGACCTTGCGGTACAAGCTGACATGCGCATTGCCATTCTCGGCGCCGGGCCGGCGGGACTTTATCTCGGATATCTGCTTAAGCGCCGGCGGCCGAACGCTGAAGTAGCAATCGTCGAGCAGAATCCGGCCGACGCCACCTTCGGCTTCGGCGTGGTGTTCTCCGACCGCGCGCTCGAATTCCTGCGCGAGGGCGACGCGGAAACCTTCGCGGCGATCACGCCGCAGATGGAAGCCTGGGACGACATGACGCTCGTTCACCGCAACGAGCGCGTCGTCATCGACGGCATCGGCTTNNCGACGGCGTCAATTCGCTGGTGCGGCGCAGCTTCGCCGACGCGTTCGGCGCCAGCGTCACTTACCTCGCCAATCATTTCGCCTGGTTCGGCACCAGCAAGCACTACGACACCCTGACGCAGACCTTCCGCCACACGCCGGTCGGCGATTTCAACGCGCATCACTACCGCTACGCGCCGGGCCGCAGCACCTTCATTGTGGAAACGGACGAGGCGACTTTCGCCCGCGCCGGCTTCGCGCGAATGGAAGATGCGGAGTCACGCAGCCTGTGCCAGAAAATCTTCGCCGACGCGCTCGGCGGCCACCCACTGATCTCCAATAATTCGATCTGGCGGCGATTTCCGCAGGTTTGGAACAGCCGCTGGCACCACGGCAAATACGTACTGATCGGCGACGCGCTGCACACCGCGCATTTTTCCATCGGCTCCGGCACGCGGCTCGCCATGGAGGACGCCATCGCGCTCGACCGCACGCTGGCCGAACATGGCGACGACGTGGCGTCAGCGCTGCCGGCGTTCGAGGCGGCGCGGCGGCCGATCGTGGAAAAGCTGGTCACCGGCGCCAATGCGAGCGCGGCCTGGTACGAGCGCTTCGCCGAGCACATGGCGCTGGCGCCGGCCGAATTCGCCATGAGCTACATCACGCGCTCCGGCCGCATCGATATCGAGCGCCTGCGCAAGCTGTCACCGCGCTTTGTCGCGCGTTATGAGCGGGAACGCGGCTAGCGCGTGATAGCCGGCTGGTTCGAACGGGGCGCTGCCTGCCGCGGAGTCGGAAACCGAAAGAACGAGGGCTGCCATCCGATATGTCTTCGGTTATAATTGACGCACTCGCAAAAGCACCGCGAGCTTGGGAGAACCCATGTCGGTCACAGCACGCGCTTTCGGGGGTGCCATCGCGCTCGCGGCTATCGCAGGCGTCGCCAGCTCGGCTGCACACGCACAAACCAAACAAGAATTCAATTGGTGCATTGGTGAGGGCAACCCGACACCGGCCCAGAAGATCACCGGGTGTACGGCCGTCATCCAGGCAGGCAAGTTAAAGGGAAAACGCCTCGCCTTCACCTTTAGTAATCGTGGCGTCGCCTATTACGAGAGAGGCGAATACGACCGCGCCATCCAGGACTTTGAGCAGGCGATCGCGCTCAATCCGAAATACGCCCTTGCCTTCAACAATCGTTGCGCCGCCTACCATGACAAAGGCGAATATGACCGCGCCATCCAGGACTGCAACCAGGCGCTCAAGCTCAATGCGAAATACGCCGATGCCTTCTTCAATCGCGGCCTCTCCTTCCAAGGCAAAAGCCAATACGACCGCGCCATCCAGGACTATAACCAGGCCATCAAGTTCGATCCGAAATACGCCGATGCCCTCTTCAATCGTGGCAACACCTACCAGGTCAAAGGCCAATACGACCGCGCTATCCAGAACTATGACCAGGCGATCAAACTCAATCCGAACCATGCCGGCGCTTACTACAATCGGAGTCTCGCCAAAAAACAAAAGGGCGACCAAGCCGGCGCCGAGGCCGACCTAGCGGCGGCGCGCAAGATCAATCCGAACATCGGGCGGTAGCAGACGGGACAAACAATAAAACCGGGGAGGACTTGCCGATGGACATCGTCCCGCTGGGTCCAGGCTTCGCCGCCGAGTTGCGCGGCGTGACGCTTGCCGACATCGCGGCCGACGACGCCGCCTACGCGGCGGCGCGCGCGGCGTTCGAGCAGCATTCGGTTCTGGTCTTTCGCGATCAGCAGGTGACCGACGAGGGCCAGCTCGCCTTCTCGCGCCGCTTCGGTCCGCCGGAGGTGACCAAGGTCGGCTCGCTCGGCACCGGCAGCCATTTCGTGATCCTCAGCACCATCGGCCCGGACGGCAAAGTGGTGCCGCCCGATCATCGCTACGCGTTGCGCAACAAGGCGAACCAGCTTTGGCATACCGACTCGTCGTTCAAGCGCGTGCCGGCGCTCACCTCGGTGCTGTCCGCGCGCATCATCCCGGCGCGCGGTGGCGAAACAGAATTCGTCTCGACGCGGCTGGCCTTCGAGCGGCTCGATCCGGGCTCACGCAAGAAGCTGGAGAATTCCTTTGCCTGGCACGACTACGCGCATTCTCGCGGCCAGATCGCGGCCGATCTCGCCAATCCCGAGGAGCGCGCGGCATTGCCGCCGCAATGCTGGCGCATGGTGTGGAAGAATCCGGTGAACGGCCGCAGCGCGCTCTATCTCGCCTCGCACGCCTATGCGGTCGAAGGCATGGAGGCCTCGGCCGGGAAGAAGTTGATCGACGAGCTGATGGACTTAGCGACCGCGCCGGGCACGAGCTACGTGCATGAGTGGAAGAGCGGCGATGTCGTCATGTGGGACAACCGCGCGACCATGCATCGCGGACGGCCCTGGCTCGCGCACGAGGCGCGCTTCATGGTGCGCACCACGATCTCCGCGACTGAGGCCGACGGCCTCGCGGCCATGCGCCCGCCGACATGGCAGGCGGCGGAATAGCAGGGACTACGGGCGGGCTCGCAGTCCCAGCATCTGCCGCGCCTCCACCGGCGTGGCGACGTGATCGCCCAGAATGTCGATGATGTTCGCCGCCTTCTCGACCAACGCGGCGTTGCTCGGCGTTAGCTTGCCCTTCTCCAGATAGAGATTGTCCTCCAGCCCGACCCGCACATGGCCGCCGAGCAGAACGGTTTGCGCGGCGATGGGGAATTGGTGCAACGAGATGCCGAAGGCGAACCAGATGCAGTCGGGCGGCAGCAGGCCGCGCATATAAGCGACCGCCTCCGAGGTGGCGGGCTGTCCCCAGGAAATCCCCAGGCAGATCTGGAACAGGCCGGGCGGCTTGACGTGGCCGGTCTCGATCAGCCGCCTGGCGAGCATAAGGTGGCCGGCCTCGAACACTTCGAGTTCGGGTGTGACGCCGGCGTCGCGGATCGCCACCGCCATAGCCTCGAGATGGGCCGGCGTGTTGATGAAGACCTGGCCGCCCATGTTCATGCTGCCCATGTCGAGGCTGCAGATTTCGGGCGCCAGCTCGACCACATGGCGCACGCGCGCGGTCGGCAACGACAGCGTGCTGCCGGGGGCAGGCTTGAGCGGATCGTCGACGCCGGGGATAAACCGCGCGCCGGGGCCGGTGGTGAGATTGATGAGGACGTCGGTGCCGCTGGCGCGAATGCGCTCCACCACCTCGCGATAGAGCGCTCCGTCCATGCTCGGCCGCGTCGTCTGCGGATCGCGCACGTGGATGTGGACGATGGCCGCGCCCGCCTTGGCGGCGTCGATCGCCGACGCGGCGATGTCACGCGGCGTCACCGGGACGGCGGGATTGCGCGCCGGCGTATCCGCCGAGCCGGTCACCGCGCAAGCGATTATCACCTTACGTTGCATCATCCGCCTCCCGAGTGCGCCGCCGAATGGGTCACTCGATGCGCAGATGCGCGTCGTGCACCACCTTGCCCCACTTCGCGATCTCGCTCTTGATGCGGGCGCCGAATTCCTCCGGTTTGTTCGCCACCGGCACGAAACCGAGCTTGAGTAGGTGTGCCGTGACGTCCGGCTCGGCCACCGCCTTGGCGATCTCACGGTTCAGCAGGTCGACGATCTCCTTCGGCGTGCCCGCCGGCGCCAGCACGCCGGTGAGAGTGTCAGCCTCCTGACCGGAGTAGCCGGCTTCCTGCATGGTCGGCACGTCGGGAAGTTCCGCGGCGCGCTTGACCGCGAGCACGGCGAGCGCGCGCAATCTTCCGTCCTTGATATTGGCCAGCGCCGGCGGCAACGCCGTAAAGGCGATCTGCGTATGCCCGGCGAGGGTGGAGGAAACCGCCTGGGCGGCGCCCGGGAATGGCACGTGCACCACGTCGAGGTCGAATATCTGCTTGAACAATTCACCCGACAGATGCGGCGTCGAGCCGATGCCGGGTCCGGCGAAGCTGTACTTGTTCGGATTGGCCTTGATCAGCTCGATCAGCTCTTTGACGCTCTTCGCCGGCACCTCCGGATTGACCGCGATCACGTTGGGCGAATAGGCGACCATGGTAATGGGCGCGAAGTCCTTGACCGCGTCGTAGGGGACCTTGGCGTACAGGCTCATATTGACCATGAAACCGGTGCTCACCACGGTGATGGTGTAGCCGTCCGGCGCCGCCTTCGCCGTTTCGGCGCTGGCGATGTTGCCGCCGGCGCCGGGTTTGTCATCGACGTAGAATTGCTGGCCAAGGTAAGCCGACAATTTCTGCGCGACGATGCGAGCGATCACATCGGTTGGTCCGCCCGCGCCGAAGCCGACCAGCATGCGCACCGGATGATCGGGGTAATGGGCCGCGGCGCCGGTCGCCGTCTTCTGGGCGACGACGCCCCCCGCGATGAGCAGTGCTGCGCAGAAAGCAAGCAAGCGCACCATGGTTTTCATGACGTCCCCACTTGAGATTGTGACGTAGCGCCCTAGTCCTTCTCTTCCTTGAACGTATCGCGATACGGATGCGCGGGATAGACCCCGAGTATGGTCAGCTCCTTGGAGAAGAAGGCGAGCTCCTCGAGCGCAAACACCAGCGCGCGATCGTCCGGGTGACCCTCGACGTCGGCATAGAACTGGGTGGCGAAGAAATTGCCACCGACCATGTAGCTCTCGAGCTTGGTCATGTTGACGCCATTGGTGGCGAAGCCGCCCATCGCCTTATAGAGCGCGGCTGGCACGTTGCGCACGCGGAACACGAAGGTGGTGACGACCTTGCCCTTGCCGGGCGTCGCCCATTTCTTCTCGCGCGAGAGCACGATGAAGCGCGTGGTCGAATTAGCTTCGTCCTCGACGTTCTCCTTGAGGATGTCGAGGCCGTAGATTTCCGCGGCCAGCCGCGAGGCGATGGCCGCGCGCGTGACATCCTTGCTCTCGGCCACTTCGCGCGCGGAACCCGCAGTGTCGGCGGCGACCACCGGCTTTAATTTCAGCTCGCGGATGATCTTGCGGCACTGGCCGAGTGCCATCACGTGGCTTTCCACCGACTTGATGGTTTTCAGGCTGGCGCCCTTCGGCGCCAGCAATTGATTGCGGATCGGCAGGAACCATTCGGCGATGATGTGCAGCTTCGACGTCGGCATCAGGTGATGGATGTCGGTGACGCGGCCGGCGACCGAATTCTCGATCGGGATCATGCCGAGATCGACATCGCCGCCGGTGAGCGCGGAGAAGCAGTCCTCGAAGGTCGGGCAGGGCACCGGCTCGTGATCCGGATAGGCTTCGCGGCAGGCGAGATGCGAATTCGCCCCCGGTTCCCCCTGGAAGATGATCTTCTTCTTGGCCATGACCCACTGCCTTAAAAATGATCCGTACGCGGACCTTCAGGCTTGAGTCAACCGCCGAGCAGCTTGCGCGCCTTTTTCAACTCTTCCGGTGTATCGACGCCGAGCGGGACGCTGTCCACCACCACCACATCGATGCGCATGCCGGCATCGAGCGCGCGCAATTGCTCGAGTTTCTCGCGCCGTTCGTTAGCCGAGGGCGGCAGCTTGACGAAGCGCTCGAGCGCCGCGCGCCGGTAAGCGTAAAGCCCGATGTGGTGGTAGTGCGGGCCGGCACCGGTGGCATTGGCGCGGGTGAATGTGACGGCGCGCAAGCGGCCGGGCGCGACCGCGTTGCCGGAGACCTTGACTACATTCGGATTGCTGCGCTCGGCCGGGTCGGCGATCACCGCGGCGAGCGTCGCGATATCGACAGCCAAGTCGGACAGCGGCCCAAGAGCCGCGCGGATGTCGGCGGGATCGAGGGTCGGCAGGTCGCCTTGCACGTTGACCACGACGCCGATGCGATGTTCAGGATCGAGCGCCTCAAGCGCCTCATAGATGCGGTCGGAGCCGGAGACGTGATCGGCCCGCGTCATGATCGCGCGGCCGCCCGACTTTTCCACCGCCGCCGCGACCGCCTCGGAATCGGTCGCCACCACCGCCTCGCCGATTTTCGCGGCTTGCGCGCGGCGGAGCACGTGCACGATCATCGGCAGTCCGGCGATATCCGCCAATGGCTTGCCGGGCAGGCGGCTGGAGGCCATGCGGGCAGGGATGAGGATGATGGTGTCGGGCATCGGTTTGGCTACCGGCGTCAGCGGGCCGAACCTGAACGAATGTCGATAGGGCCGCGGCGCTTATACGGGTTGCCAGACCTGGGGCAAAACGGTATCTGTCCGCCGCCGCCGAGCCCTTGGCGGCGATTCCGTTCCCTGCCGGCTAGCCTCCCTTTCGAGAGCCTCATTTCGATGAATTCCTTCGAACTCAACAAGGTCCTGGGCGCCATTCTTGGCACCTGCCTGGTCACGCTCGCGCTCAATATCGGGGCCGGCGCCATTTTCGCGCCCGAGAAGCCGGCCAAGCCCGGCTACGCGATCGCGGCCAAGGAACCGGGCGCGGTGGGGCCGAGCGCGGCCAAGGAGCCCGAGCAGCCGATTGAGGCGATGATGGCCACCGCATCGGTAGAAAAAGGCCAGGCCACCGCCAAGCAGTGCCAGGCCTGCCATACCTTCGAGAAGGGCGGTCCCAACCGGGTCGGCCCCAATTTATGGGGCATCGTCGATCGGCCGCGCGCCTCCGAGGCGGGCTTCAATTATTCGGCCGCCATGAAGGCCAAGGGCGGCAAGTGGACCTTCGACGAGCTCAGCAAGTTCCTCGCCAGTCCGCGCGGCTATATCCAGGGCACGGCGATGACCTTCGCCGGCCTGGCGCGCGACACCCAGCGCGCCGACGTGATCGCCTTCCTGCGGACGCAGGCGGATAGCCCGGTGCCGCTGCCGAAGGCGGCAGCCAACGCGCCGGCTCCGGCGGGCGCGGCGCCTGCCGCAAAGCCGGCCGAAGCGCCCAAAGCTGCGGCTCCAGCGCCGGCGCCTGCGGCACCGCCGAAGTAATCGCGGCAATAGCGTAGTTCGGACGCGGCCGGGCCTAGCCCGGCCGTTTTGTTAGGGGCGCGGCGCCAGGCCGCTGGTGGCGGACCGAAAAACCGACATAATCGCCCGCGATTGCCTGGGAAGCGCGTGGAGCGCCGGAGCATTGCCATGAGATTGACCCGCCGTTCCGTTCTGCGCAGCACTGCCGCCGCGCTGGCCGCGCCGGCGATGAGCGCGCTTGGCGGCTCGCTTGGCGCCGGATCGCTGCCGGGCAAGGCCGCGGCGCAGACGCGGCAATGGAAACACGGCCTCTCGCTGTTCGGCGAGCCGCGCTATCCGGCCGACTTCAAGCATTTCGACTACGTCAATCCGTCGGCGCCGCAAGGCGGCGTGGTGCGGCAGATCGCGTTCGGCACTTTCGACAATTTCAATCAGGTGGTGTCGGGTGTGAAGGGCAGCCTGGCACTGGGCACCGAACTATTCACCGAAACCCTGATGGCGGCGGCGCTGGACGAAGTGTCCACCGAATATGGCCTGCTGGCGGAAGCGGTCAGCTATCCCGACGACCGCTCGTCGGTCATCTATCGCCTGCGCGCCAACGCGCGCTGGCACGATGGCCAGCCGGTGACGCCGGAGGACGTGGTTTTTTCATTCGATACGTTCAAGCAGAACAGTCCGCAGCTCGGCGCATATTACCGGCACGTGACCAAGGCGGAAAAGACCGGCGAGCGCGAAGTCACCTTCATCTTCGACGGACCGGGCAACCGCGAATTGCCGCAGATCGTCGGCCAGTTGCCGGTGCTGCCGAAGCATTGGTGGCAAGGCACCGACAAATCCGGCCGCAAGCGCGACGTTGCCGCCACCACGCTGGAGCCGCCGCTCGGCTCCGGCCCCTACCGGCTCAAGGATTTCGTGGCCGGCCATACCATCGTCTACGAGAAGGTCGCCGACTATTGGGGCAAGGACCTCAACTTGAATATCGGCGCCAATAATTTCGCGCAAATCCGCTACGAATATTTCCGCGATTCCACCGTCGCCTTGGAGGCGTTCAAAGGCGATCAGGTCGATTGGCGCACCGAGAACAGCGCCAAAAACTGGGCAACGGCCTACGATTTCCCCGCCGTGCGGGAAAAGAAAGTGGTGCTGGAAGAATTCCCGATCCGCAATTACGGCGTCATGCAGGCCTTCGCCTTCAATATCCGGCGCGACAAGTTCAAGGACCCGCGCGTGCGCCGCGCCTTCAACTTCGCCTTCGACTTCGAGGAGATGAACCGGACGATTTTCTTCGGCCAGTACAAGCGCATTTCCAGCTATTTCGAAGGCACCGAACTTGCTTCGTCCGGAATTCCGCAAGGCAAGGAGCTGGAAATTCTGCAAAGCATGCGCGACAAGGTGCCGGCGGATCTGTTCAGCAAGCCCTACACGAATCCGGTCGGCGGCAGTCAGCAGGCGAACCGCAACAACCTACGCGAGGCGCTTAGCGCTTTTCGCGAGGCTGGCTACGAGATCAAAAATACCAAGCTGGTCAACGTCAAGACCGGCGAGCCGTTCAGCGTCGAGTTCCTGGCCGAGGACCCGGCCACCGAGCGTTACGTGCTGTTCTACAAGCCCTCGCTGCAACGCGTCGGCATGACGGTGAACGTGCGCGTGGTCGATGCCGCGCAATACGAGAACCGTCTGCGGCAGTGGGATTTCGACGTCATCACCGCGTCCTGGGGTGAGTCGCTGTCGCCCGGCAACGAGCAGCGCGGCTTCTGGAGCTCGCAGGCCGCCGACCAGCCCGGCTCGCGCAACCTGGTCGGCATCAAGAATCCGGCGGTCGATGCGCTGATCGAGCGCGTGATCTTTGCCAAGGACCGCGACGAGCTGGTCGCCGCCGCCAAGGCGCTCGACCGCGTGCTGTTGTGGAATTTCTACGTCGTGCCGCAATGGGCCTACGGCAAGCAGCGCTCGGCGCGCTGGGACCGTTTCGGCCGCCCGGCCACGCTGCCGAAATACGGGCTGTCGGCGTTCCCGACCATCTGGTGGTGGGACGCGGACAAGGCGGCCAAGGTGCCGCAGCGGTCTTGATCACCCGTCGGCATGCCCTTGTGCTATCGGCGGGTGCGATCGCCGCGGCGAAATTCAGTTCGCCGGCGGCTGCGCAAGACGCCGAGCGGCACGGCATGTCGGCCTTCGGCGATCTCGCCTATCCGGCGGACTTTCCGCATTTCAACTACGTCAATCCGGACGCGCCCAAGGGCGGCGTGTTCTCGCAGATCGGCCCAAACCGGCAATACAACCAGTCGTTCCAGACCTTCAATTCGCTCAACAGCTTCATTCTGAAAGGCGATGCCGCGCAGGGCATGGAGCTTACCTTCGCGACCTTGATGGTGCGCTCGGGCGACGAGCCCGACGCCATGTATGGGCAGGCCGCGCGGTCGTTGCGCATTTCCGATAACAGGCTGACCTATCGCTTCACGCTGAGATCGGAGGCAAAATTCCACGACGGCACGCCGCTCACCGCGCATGACGTGGTCTGGTCGCTGGCGACGTTAAAGGACAAGGGCCATCCGATCATCACGCAGTTGCTACGCGACTTCAAAGGCGCCGAGGCGCCTGACGACCGCACCGTGGTGGTGCGTTTCGCCGAAAAACGAGGCCGCGACGTGCCGCTGTTCGTCGCCGGACTGCCGATTTTCTCGCGCGCCTATTATTCCAAGCAGCCGTTCGACCCGTCGACGCTGAAAATTCCGCTCGGCAGCGGCGCCTACAAGGTCGGCCGCTTCGAGGCCGGGCATTTCATCGAATTCGAGCGCGTCAAAGATTGGTGGGGCACCGATCTACCGGTGTCGCGCGGGCAGAACAATTTCGACGTGGTGCGTTTCGAATACTACCGCGACCGCGAGGTCGGCTTCGAAGGCTTCACCGCCAAGAGCTATCTGTTCCGTGAGGAGTTCACCTCGCGCACCTGGGCGACGCGCTACGATTTTCCCGCCTTCAAGAACGGCCGCGTCAAGCGCGCCGTGCTGCCCGACGACACGCCATCCGGCGCGCAGGGCTGGTTCATGAACATGCGGCGTCCGCAATTCAAGGACCTTCGCTTGCGCGAGGTGCTGATCGACGCCTTCGATTTCGAATGGACCAACAAGAACATCATGTACGGCTCCTACGACCGCACGGTGTCGGTGTTCCAGAACTCGCCGATGATGGCGCAGGGCAAGCCGGATGCGGCGCAACTCGCGCTGCTCGAGCCGTTCCGCGGCAAGTTGCCGGACGAAGTGTTCGGCGAGCCCTATGTGCCGCCGGTGACCGACGGCTCGGGGCAGGACCGCCGCTGGCTGCGGCGCGGCGCGCAACTGCTCAGCGACGCCGGCTTTGCGCTCAAGGGTCGCAAGCGCGTCATGCCCGGTGGAAAGCCGATCACCATTGAGTTCCTGCTCGACGAGCCGACATTCACGCCGCACCATCTGCCCTACATCAAGAATCTCGCCACGCTCGGCATCGACGCCACCTTGCGTGTCGTCGATCCGGTGCAGTACCGCGCCCGCGTCGACAGCTTCGACTTCGACATCACGGTAGAGCGGTTCAGCTTTTCGGCAACGCCGGGCGATTCGCTGCGCACCTATTTCTCCTCGGCTACGGCGGCGACCAAGGGGTCG
This sequence comes from Hyphomicrobiales bacterium, assembly GCA_003133345.1. Taxonomy (GTDB): domain Bacteria; phylum Pseudomonadota; class Alphaproteobacteria; order Rhizobiales; family Xanthobacteraceae; genus Pseudolabrys. The sequence goes on from PKXB01000127.1 coordinate 11,767, forward strand.
CAGAATCTCGCCGGCGTCGCCGATCCGGCGGTGGACGCGCTGGTCGACATCATCATTGCGGCCAAGACGCGCGCCGAGCTCACCACCGCCTGCCAGGCGCTCGACCGCGTCATCCGCGCCGGGCGCTACTGGATTCCGCACTGGTACAAAGCGTCGCACTGGATAGCTTTTTGGGACGTGTTCGGCCACCCGGCCGCCAAACCGCGCTATTTCCGGGGCATCCCAGAAACCTGGTGGTATGACCGCGACAAGGCGGCGAAACTGGAACAGAGAGGCTAGTTGGGCGTCATGGCCGGACTTGTCACCGCAAGTCGGGTATGCCCAACATGCGGGACTTCATTACATTTTGCACAACTCGTGCAGGCCCGAGTTGCGCGTGCCATCCATGTCTTTATGCTGCCGATATGTCATAAGACGTGGATGCCCGGCGCGGGGCAGGGCGTGACGAGATCAGCACAGGCATCCATAACAGTCTCATGAGCGCCTACATCATCCGCCGCTTGCTGTTCATGGTGCCGACCTTGTTCGGCATCATGCTGGTAGCGTTCGTCGTGGTGCAGTTCGCGCCGGGCGGCCCGGTCGAGCAGGTGATCGCCAAGCTCACCGGCGCCGACACCGGCGCGACCTCGCGCATTTCCGGTTCGCCCGGCGGCGACTTCGGCA